>JAYWAZ010000380.1:0-2752 GCA_043781975.1 Bacteroidota bacterium | reverse complement strand
GCCATTGGGAACGATCTCATTCCCGTATTTGAACGAGTTCGTGGTCATGTAAGTGGTCCAGGTCAACTGCTTGCTCAGTTTATAATCGATATTACAGGAAGCGATAAAGTTCTTATTGCTGGTGAAACTGTTAAGCTTGCCCAGGGTATATTGCAACTGTCCCCTTAACCGCATTTTCTTTTTTGCCGCTGGCAGGCTGAGCCCGCTGCTGATCGTGGCCAGGGTGAGCTTTACGCCGGGCACATTATTGTAAAAATACAGGATGCTGAAGTCGGGCGCCAGTTCTTTCGTAAGAAAGGTGGGCACATAGGTCAGCAGGGCCGTGTGGGTATTGTTTGAGGTGGTAAGCCCGGTGATCACGTCGCGTTCATCATATTTGCTGTAACTGTAACTCAGGCTCAGGAGGTGGCTCATCTTTGAATTGCTCCAGGTATAGGTAGGGTTAAGACCCAGGTCGTTGCTTACATTCTTTATACCAAAGGGATTGATGCCACTGGCCGTTTGGAAACCGAAATTGTTATAATTCACATTCAGGCTCCAGTGGTCATTGAACTGTGTAAACCAGTTGAGGTTGCCGATGAACTGCTTTGCTTTTAAAGCAGTATTGCTCACATTGTTCACCCTTTGCCCGATGCTGGCCACTACGTTGATCTTGTTCTTCCAGGCGTTGAAGCGGGTATTGATGGTATAATCCAGCCGGTCGGGCTGCAGATAGGGATAGCCGGTGGTTTGAAAACCGGCGCCCAGGTATTTGGAAACAATGCTGATGTCGAAATTCTTTGATCTTTTTCCGATGGAGGCCTGCCCCGCATAATCTGTTACCGTGGAAGTATGTGCGTCAATAAATGGTTTAAAGCTGTTGATCGATGGGTCTAATGCCGTGTTTAGATCCCTGGTGAAGATCGACCTTGCCCCTTCGCCCTTAAAATACCAGCCTTTTTTAAAGTAGATATCCGTTACCAGGCTGATCACAAATCCTTCCTGCGGTTTTAAGGTTAATGGGGGAGGCGAGGAGGAAGCCGGCACGTCCTTACCCTTGGCGAAATTAAAGGCTACGAGGTATTTACCTTCACGTTCCTTTCCCAGCTGGAACATCCAGTTTTTGCGTTTATAGGCCCCCGTTACTGTTGGAGGGCCCGCAAAATAATCAATGCCCTGCTGCGAGATACCCGTGAAGAACTTAAAGCGGTAGGTACCGGGCCGCAAGTCGAAGCCTGCGCCAAATATGCCGATATCGCCGGTCGAAAGTTCAGAATATTTCAGGTACTGTGTGCCCAATTGCAGTTCCGCCCATTTGTACTTAGGATTCAGACCAAAATTATTCATGGGGTTGGTGATGAACTGCCCGAAGTTGGGTTTTTTTATCCCCGCGAACGGTCCCGCAAAATTGGTGGGTATGGCGGCGAAATTAAAATTGAAGGGCAGGCTGAATCCACTTCCAAACTTGAAAGTGGGGCTGAAATTGAACCGAACCTGGTTCCAGGGCTTGCGGGCTGAATAGCCTGTCCACCCGGCCGGACTGCGGCTTAAGCCATAGCCCTCGTAAGTTATTCCCATGGTACCGCTTGCCTGGAAAAGACTTTCAAGCTCCTGCGCATGGTTCTTTGTGGAAAAAAATGCAACCAGTAAAACACTCAGTATTATCTTTTTTTTCATCATACAAAATTAGTTTTCGAATTGGTTAACTGTTTTATTTTTTCTTAATGACAACATCAAAACAAATAATCGCCTCGCACTCCATACACTTGTCATCCCTGAAAGTAAACTTCACACAGATCTTCCCGTTCAGTTCACAACAATCGATCACCGGTTGCGGAGGCAAAATAAAGTTGATGCCCAGCGGACCACTGATCACAAATGCATTGCCGTTGTTCCAGATCACTTCACGTGGGTTTTTATAAACGTCCGTGCCGGTTGGATTAAACAGCGTCGTTGTATTGCCATTAAATAAAGTGATCTTTGGTGGAACGGCCCCGATATTATTTGCGCTGTTAATGCTTGCCCAGGTGAAAGGGAAGGTTTTACAGCCCAAACATTCATTCTTATAATTACTGCTGAGGTCATAGCTGATCACTTCCGCCCTTACTTCTGTTAATGAAACACCCGACAAACCATTAATGGTAAAGGTTTGGCCCGCAATGGTTGAATTGGTAGCCGGAGTGTACGTTACATTTCCTGCCTGTACTTTTATATCATGTTTGCAGCAGTTGGAATCAATGGGACAATCCACATGGAACTTGATCACGCAGGTACTGCATACAGTGTTTCCGCACATGCCGTTTAACACTAACGTGTAGGTACCGGATAGTATGGGCGTATAGGTTAAGGGCAGCACATTTCCCGTTATAGGTGATCCTGAAGGTGGAGTGAGTATATAGCTAACCGTACCTGGGCATTCGGGTTTTGAACAGTTAAAGGCCGCATTGATCGTAAATGGCACTTTACATTTCCAGGGATACTCCTTGTTACAGTCAATCTGATTTATTTTTCCACTATACGTAACCGTAATTTCACCCCAATGGCTTCCTTTGCAATCACAGGTTGTATCGCATTTCACATCAAACTTAATTACACAAGTGTCGCAAAATTTGTCGCCGCACCAACCATATAACGTCATAGTATAGGTACCGTTCAAGGTTGGCGTAAAGGTTACCGGCATTGTGCCTGTAATGGCGCTACCCGACGGTGGTTGCACGCTATACGTTACCTTGCCTAAGCAGGCGCTGTCTTTACAAATATAACTGGCATTAAA
>JAYWAZ010000379.1:0-2753 GCA_043781975.1 Bacteroidota bacterium | reverse complement strand
AACAGTTTTTTACGGGCGGGGATATCATCTAACAATGATTCAAGGTCTTCATATTTCAAGCCCCGCTCATTGGGTTTATTAAAGTCGATATCATAAGTTCCAAAATAAAAATCTTTTTGCTCGTGCAATACACCATGTCCACTCAGAGCGATGATGACCTTGTCGTTGATACCGGTATTCATCAACAATTTTTTTACCGACAGGATATTTTCTTTGGTAGAAGATGAATCGATAAAAATTTTACTGACAACGGTGGTGTTATTCTTTCTGAACAGGGAGTCGAGGTCCCGGATATCTTTTGCTGCAAATGATAAGTTACGAGAAGGATCATTTTTATGTTGGTTGACGCCAATGCCAATATAATAAAGGGTATCTTTTAAGGGTGAGGCCGGTGTATAATTTACAAACAGGGGACTGCGATAGCTTTCTGTGGCATTGACATTGAAAACGGATGTTTCGACCCTGTTCTCTCCTTGTAAAAGATTGATTGAAATGACGGTGTCGACCGATCGTTTATATTGATCACGGATACTAAAGCCCTTTGAGCCATATTCAGGAACCTCGTTTACCCATACATTAAATCTGTCCAGTTGAAATGAATTGTCTGACCCTTTGATATGAAGTTTAAGATTACCGGCTTTATAATCATATTTGATCGTATCCCTGTTCGCAAAGTCCGCGATAGGGAAACTTAATACTCCACTTGTTAGAACCGTGCTAATACTAAGCCTTTGCATTCTTTTTTGGTAGGCATTCCGTAATAAGCTTATCCATGCAGTATCCTTATTGCCTAAAGCTTCCAAAACCTTGTCGGGCCTGTTGTATTGAAGATCAAACTGGTCAAAAGAATAATTAATTTTTCCAATGTGAAACGAAAGAAACCTAATGGCTTCTTTTTTTCCGGAATAATATCCTATACCCTTTTCGCTATTTAGCCAGGTGAAGTATTCTTTATTATCAAGTATCAGAAATGTGTACAATAATTTTCCGGTATTGGTTTCCCAAACCTTACAGGTATTATCAAGCGATGCGGTGACAACGAATTTGTCATCATGACTAAACTTTGCAGAATTCACTTCTCCGGTATGCCCTTGTAGATCATGGATCAGCTTCCCGGTTACAACATCCCATATCTTCGCAGTATTATCCCTTGAAGCCGTTACTACGAATTTACCATTTGAACTGAATTCTGCGGCATTGACATAACCTCGATGGCCAATTAATGTATTCAACCGTTTTCCAGTAGCTGTTTCCCATATCTTGGCCGTCTTATCCCATGAGGAGGTGA
This sequence comes from Bacteroidota bacterium, assembly GCA_043781975.1. Lineage (GTDB taxonomy): Bacteria > Bacteroidota > Bacteroidia > Chitinophagales > Chitinophagaceae > Ferruginibacter. The sequence continues at coordinate 1,465 of JAYWAZ010000379.1, read as the reverse complement.
TGAACAGCTTCCCGTTGGAACTGAATCCCAAAGAAACAACGTCGTCACTATGACCATGTATTGTTCTTACAGCCTTGTTGTCGTTAATGTTCCAGAACTTTATTTCATGATCATCTGCAACGGTAATCACCTGTTTGTTATCGGGGCTGAAAAGGGCCATATTGATAAAGTCAGCATGGCCTTTTAATACGGCAATTGGTTTGCCCGTTCTTTCCCAAACCCTTGCCGTGTTATCCCAGGATGCTGTTACCACATATTTTCCATCGGGGCTGAAACTCGCCATAACGACCCAGGCACTATGGCCAACAAGGTCTCCAACACATTTTTCTCTTTCCCATTCCCAAACTTTTGCAGTTTTATCGTCGGACGAAGTCACCACGTATTTCCCGTCCTGGCTAAACCTTCCCGCATTTACATAAGAGGTATGTCCTTCCAGCAAGGACAACTGTTTACCGCTCTGTGTTTCCCACACTCTTGCCGTCCGGTCTTTGGATGTGGTGACAATGTATTTTCCATCGGGACTAAAAACGGCGGTCCTTACTTCGTCTGTATGTCCTTCCAGGTTATGCAACAATTTCCCCGTGCTTGTTTCCCAAACTTTTGCAGTAAGGCTTGATGCGATAACAATATATTTTCCGTCGGGGCTGTATTCTGCATAGCGGGTTTCAGATTCATGGCCCCGCAGTTCGCTTATTTCTTTTCCCCCATTTGTTACATATACACCAGCCCTTAAGCCAGAGGAAACAGCCATGTATTTCCCGTCTTTGCTGTAATGGATGGAATTGCCGCCGGGAACAAGGTCATGTAATTCAGCAACGACGCGTCCATTGATGGGCTCACGGATCACCAGGGATCCGTCATTGGCATAGAGACCGATATATTCGCCTGTGGGACTGAATAATGCTCCGTTCCCGTTTTCATATCCCTTGAATTCATTCACTTTTTTTTCGTCCCCGATATCCCAGAGCTGGGTAATGCCGTCACTGGTTGATATAGACAGAAGCTTATTGTCTGCACTGAGGTCAATATGATTGACTGTGTTTGCTGACTGGAAATTCCTGATCAGTTTTCCAGAGGGGATACTCCATAGCTTTGTTGTTTTGCCATAATGACCAGCAATATTTTCACCTGAAATACATAGGGGCTGCATGTTGTATTTATCGTGATCATAATCCTGTAAAGCGCCAACCGGTCTTCCGGAGCTTATTTCCCAAATGGCGGCTTTTTGATCAATGGATACGGTTACGAGGTATTTTTCATCGGAACTAAAACAGGCCGAATAGAAATCCATGGCAGGGGAGCGAAAAGAGCGGATGATTTTCCCTCCGGGGATCTCGCAAATATTAACAGTTTTTCCCGACACCGTGGCTAGGTTTTTTCCATCATCGGTTATTACCCGGGAATCTATATCCGCGATAGTGCCTTTTATTTTTTTTATCAGTTTGGCTGCAACAGGTTCCCAGAC
>JAYWAZ010000378.1:0-7643 GCA_043781975.1 Bacteroidota bacterium | reverse complement strand
ATTGGAAATTCCACCGGCGGGTGGGGCCGCAAACATTATCGCTTCCATACAATGGCGCACCCGGATACACATTCGCCCAGGGTGTCATATCAAAAGGACTGAATACATTGATGATGATATTGGAAATACCGCATACGCTCTGGATATTGTTAGAACCGTCGATATCCACTTCAAAATCCTGTGCATCCCTGGCGGCGGTTGGGAAAACGCCGTTCTTAATTTTTACTGCGGACAGGTATTCACCGAATTTCCATTTCCCGTTCACTCCATAACTGATATCAGTACCCGTAGATTTTTGATGCTGATAATAATGTGATTGATTGAAACCGGGTGTGCCGGTTGCCAGGTAGATGAATGATGCGGTGTTCCAGATATAACTACCGCTTCCTGGTGGCACGGTGGCGGTTCTCCAGTAATACACGGTGCTGTCGGTGAATGTCAGGTTCGTGGGTGCGAACTGCACAATGCCCCCGATACCATTTGCCGTAAAGGTCTTCTTGAATGAAGAATTGAACAATTCGGTGGTATCCAGTTCCATCACATATTGCCGCTGACCGCCCAAAGGATTGGCGGTGCTGGCATAATAGGTAATGTTCTGCTGGTTAACGATGGAATAATTATAGGGAGTAACAGGATTCAGCTCGTCTTCGAAAATATAGAATTCCTTGTTCAGCACATTATTGTTTTCAGATGATTCCGTGATGCGGTTGCCGTCATCGAGCGTAATGATCAATTTATTAAGACCCTTATCGGTAGTAGGATTGATGGGAACAGTCAGGATCACGGAATCCATATAATGGGTGGCGGGAATCACCTGGTCGTACAATACCCTGATCGCGTTTGTAGGTATTTGTTGTTTGATCGTAACCCGCATGGAATCATTGATCGCCCTGCCGATATTCATAAACTTAACGTTCAGGTTGAAATTAACATCCGCTACTGAGATAATATTTGGTGTGATCTTGACTAACTGGTCCTCAATGACATAATCGGGCTTGTCAAAAGAATTTATCTTAAGTGCAGGATCGCCCTGGAGATTTATCTCTTCCAGGTGTATCCTTGTATAAAAGTCAAGACTTGACGGGTTGGCGCCCAATGTCTGTAAGGTATTCCTGATCTGGTTACCAATGGTATTGCCATACATATTCTTACAGATATTATTATAGAGGCTGGTATTAAAGAAGTTCAGGAAAGGCGGGATACCAAAATGGGTACTGCCCAGGAAACCGATACTTCCCTTTTGATTGATAAAGATGTATTTTTCGGAAAGCGACATACCCGCGTAGCCGGTTAACCGTGCCGGGTTGAGGGTGAAAAAGTTTCCTACGGTACATCCGCTCACATGGAAAAAAGGATACTTGCCCGCATTATTATAATTCTCGGGATAATTCAGGTTGATGGCCAGTTCATTGGCAGAGGAGTGGCCGAAATACTTGACATAGCTCAATCCCGTCTGGAAGAGTTGTTCGATACGCTGGCTCTGTTGCTGTTCTATTGCCGCCACCGACGACTTTGAAAAGGTCTCCACATGGGCCCCGTACAATGTATCCTCAGCGATCAGCCGGTAAGCATTCATGTAAACGATAAAGTCATTGTATTCAGAACTGTCAGCCGGCCCCAGTGTGTGTAAGAAATTCTTCATCCATCCTTTATCTGCAATGGTATGACTGTTGGATTGCTGCACGGCTTCGTACTCCTGCATTTTGCGGTAATAGTTACCAACTTCCGTTCCATTGACTGCGCCAAGGCGGCCTATCGGGATCAGGGGTATATTGGTACCCGGTTCACAGGACAATAAAACATCCGATGCGGGATATCCGAAAGTGGGTATCAGGTTCAGCAGGTCGGATGCCGGAGCGCTTTGATTCGGCGTATATTCATCATAAGTCACCCCACGGCCGATAATGAAAACATATTTGGGTGTAACCGTGAACTGCTGCTTTGCGTAGCGTATGAAATCGCGAACGGAGGAAGGATGCTTTTTAATGCCGAATCCGAACTGTTCTGTCAATTCATCGATGTTATAGATCTTCGCGTTAAATGCGCCACCGGGTGTGGAACTCCGGTACTGCCGGTAAAGGTCAACGTTATTGACCCCGCTCCCGTCATTGAACAAGGTGGAGTGACTGATGATCAGGTAATCGCCCTGGTTGGCGGCGCTGGAAAAATTGGTAAAGGTTTTGGGGGTAAGGCTGTTTACCGAAATGATATTGGAAACATCCTGGCTCATGAGGTTGAATTTCCTCGATGTATCGGATGAAGGAGGCAACAGGAACTTAACCTGGCCCGGGGTACTGATATCACCCAGGTATCTTTTTGAATTATTGTAATCATATAATACAGGAGCGATACCGTTGTTATTGAAATTTGTGATCACCAGGTAATTGCCCGCTGCACTATTCTTCAACTCGAAATAAAAATTCTTTTCATTATTGAAATTAAAAGTGGCCGGGTAGGTCACGGAAAAACGGCTAACCACGATCCGGTCGTTGGGATCAGAAGCATTGCTACCGATGTTTACCGGCAGGTCGCTGGGACTCAGGAGCAGTGATAACGGAAGGTTCCATACAGTATCTTTTTTATACCCAAAAAAAGGCATGGGCTTTTGATAAACCGTTGCACTATAAAATTTGGCGACCAGTTCCCTGGGCACCAGTGCATTTCCGGCTGCGGCGATTGAAAAGCTAACGCTGTTGGGAGGGCCCGCGGTATAAACATTTAGGTTTGATAATACTTTGCTGAGGTCGCAGCAGGGAGCGACCGTGTTACTGACCCAACCCTCTCCCATATCATAAGAAGAAGAATACACATATTCCCCAACAACCGCGGCATAACCTTTATTGATCTGTGAACGGTAATTTGTTTCGATACGCCGCATAAAATAAAGGTCTGCGGGTGGGGGACTCGCAATGACATTGGGGCTTTGAGCATAGCGCAGGTTATTGCCTGCGGGATTGACCGTTAAATAATACGTTACGGTATCTGTTTCAAGGCTGTATTTTTCTGAAAGCTGGTAATCGGGGTCACGGTAGAGGTTATTATCAGGCTTGCCGTCATTCATTAAACCCCAGAACTCGATATAATCACCCGCACCCAACAAGCCGCTTGCCACGGAAGTGTATAAACGCACTTCCTTCCCGTTACGCCAGAGCTGGAATTGCTGAGCGGGAGTTGATGCCAGTGCAGCCGGCAGCGAAGGCTGGTAGATGCGGGAAAAACTGTCTTTCGCGATCCTGAATTTATAATAGGTCTTGTTATAATCGATCCAGTTGTTGTTCAATTGCGCGTGAGCCGAGATCAACAGCATTAAGACAATCGATGTCAATAAAGATTTTTTCATACAAATTTGATATTAAATGTTATTCAGACCCCTTGCGTACCAGGTTTATCCGTAAGGAAAAAATATGGGTATATAATGGGTTCGACTGGTTTGCCAGGTTGGTGAATGCATAGTCCAGCATCACGTTCTTTATTTTAAATCCCGCTCCCACACTGGGCTGGTAGATCCATACTTTCTTTTGATTGAGGGTATCGCCGTCGGACAGGGCTTTTTGGAAATTGGTGACGCCTCCTCTTACAAAGAACACGTCCTTGATGGTCGCCTCCAATCCTATATGCGGATCAACACTCACCGGGTCGCTGCTGAGCACCGTATTTCGTTTACCGTCGAACGTTACATCAAAATTGGCTTCCGCCATCAGGTTCACTGAAGACCCGATCCTGAAATTATACCCGCCCCCGATCACCACACGGGGCGCTGTCAGTTCGGTTGACTTCACTGGGATATCATTCTTGGTGAGGTATAACACTTCCTTTTCTTTTTCCGTGAACTTGAACGACCAGGCATTGAAAGTAGTGGTAAGGTCCCTGGCCACCAAGCCCAGGTGCCAGCGCTCGCCATGCATCTGAACACCCGCATCAAGTCCAAAGCCCCAGGCGGTTGCAAAATGGCCCACTTTGCGGTAGATCACTTTGGCGTTCACCCCGAAGCTTATATTTTTCTTTTCCGTTTGCTTTAAATTCTGCGCAAAGGACAATATCAGCGCGTAATCGGCTGAAGAAAAGGTCTGGATATTGTTGTAATTGATGCTTCCGTCCGGCTCTACGAGGAATAGCGTGTTGGGAATATCGTCAACGGCAAAACGCAGCAGGGAAAAACCAATGGTGCGTTTGTTGTCCTGGATGGGAATGGCTGCCGACGCGTAATCATACTTAGCGATCCCGGCAAAATAATCCGCGTGCATGATCCCGAAATTAGGATTGTCCTTAACCCCCGTCAAACCCGCGGGATTCCAATAGCCGGCCGTGGCATCATTGGCCGAAGCCACCTGTGCACCACCCATCGCAAGGCCTCTTGCCCCGGCCCCTATATTTAAAAATTCGTTGGAGTATTTTCTAAATTGAGAAAAACTTAGGACAGGGATCAGCAGTAGGGTGCTAATGCCTATTGTTTTAAATAATCTCATAATATCATTCAGGTTAGTAGATTGAATTTAATAGGATATATCATTAAACGTAATTATACTTGCGAAATTGTGCTCATATAACAAGTTAAAATTAAGCTTTATATTACAAAATAAGCCCTATATGTCCTAAATATAGATTTCAGGGCAATGATGAGCACGATATTACCCTTATCCTGACCGTATCGTACTTAAAAAGGATGCTCTGTGAAAAAAAGAAGCTATCCACATCCATTTACGGGTTTTACACACCAGGCGATTTTATTTCCTGAATACACTCATTATAGCATTCCTTCGGGCAGAATTGGCCGAATTATCAATTTTTATAAGCATTTTTGCCAAAATACCAGGCCGAACATTTATTATTCTGACAAAAGCCTATTATGGAGAATTTGATTGATGCTTTACAATGGAGGGGAATGATCCAGGATATTATGCCCGGAACCAGTGAACAATTGGGAAAGGAAATGACAACTGCCTATATCGGCTTCGACCCTACGGCCGACAGCCTCCACATCGGGAGCCTGGTGCCCATCATCCTGCTGGTGCATTTGCAAAAAGCCGGGCATAAGCCCATCGCACTGGTGGGCGGCGCCACCGGGATGGTTGGCGACCCCAGCGGTAAAAGTGAAGAAAGAAATTTACTGAGCGAAGAAATTCTCAACCACAATGTTGACTGTGTAAAAAAACAACTTGAAAAATTCCTCGACTTTGATCCAGCCAGATCCAATGCAGCGGAAATGGCCAACAATTACGACTGGTTCAACCATTTTTCTTTCCTGGATTTCATCCGGGACGTGGGCAAACATATTACCGTGAATTACATGATGGCAAAGGACAGTGTGAAGAAAAGGCTGGAGGGCGAAAGCGGCATGAGCTTCACCGAATTCACTTATCAGTTGGTGCAGGGTTATGATTATTATTGGCTGTACCAGCACAAGAACTGCAAACTGCAGATGGGCGGCAGCGACCAGTGGGGAAATATCGTGACCGGCACGGAACTGATCAGGAAAAAATGCGGTGGTGAGGCTTTCGCCTTCACCTGTCCGCTGATAAAAAAAGCTGATGGCACCAAATTCGGGAAAACGGAACAGGGAAATATCTGGCTGGATGCGGGAAAGACCTCGCCATACCTGTTCTACCAGTTCTGGTTAAACGCTAATGATGCCGATGCGGCCGACTGGATAAAGATATTCACCTTCCTGGACCGGGCCACCATCGGCCAGTTACTTGAAGAACATCTCCGGGATGCATCAAAACGCCTGCTGCAAAAAGCGCTCGCGAAGGAAGTGACCATTTTCGTTCATGGCATGGAGGAATATGATAAGGCTGTTGAGACCACTGAAAAATTATTTTCGGGTCAAACCATTTCCGCAGAAAGTTTGAGTGAGGATGACCTTCAAAATATGGAGGGCGTTGTAAAATTTCAATACCCCGCAGAAAAGATCAGGAACGGGATCGATGTGCTTTCTTTTTTAACGGAAACAGGTTGTTTTCCCAGCAAGGGAGAAGCCCGTAAAATGATACAGAACGGAGGGGTCAGCATCAACAGAAAGAAAATAGACGATATGCAATTGACAATTGACAATTCCTTCCTGCTGCACAATAAATATCTGCTGGTACAAAAAGGGAAGAAAAATTATTACCTGGTCATTGCATCCTGATCAATCCAGCAGGTGTTTCCTTTCTTTATAGAGTTTCCAAATCAATTCGCCGAATAAGGTATTGGCCCAGGCAAACCATTTTCGGGTGAACTTTGTGGCATCGTCTTTATGAAACGCCTCGTGCATGAAGCCGGTACCGGCATGGCTTTGCTGCAACATGTTTAAACAGGTTTTTATTTCCTTGTCATCAGTGGCCGTCAATGCCCGCATGGTGATACTCATGGGCCAGATATAGTCAAGACCTACATGCGGTCCACCGATACCTTCGGCCGCCTTGCCCTTGAAGAAAAAAGGATTGTTTTCGCTTAAAAGTATTCTTCTTGAATTAACGTAAACAGGGTCATTGGACTTTACACAATCCAGGTAAGGCAAAGAAATGATCGAAGGAATGTTGGCATCATCCATAACATTGTAGCTTCCTGATCCATTGATCTCGTAAGGATATATCTTACCAAAAAGTGGATGCAGTAAAGTAGCATATTTTTTCAGGCTATTTCCCAAATCATTAAACAATGACCCTGCGTCCCGGGCGATCCCTGAGTAAAGATTTCCCAAAGCAGGTGCCATAATGCTAAGTTTCCACATTGAAATATAAGCGAACATATTCCCCGGAATATTGAAAGCGAAAATGGTTGCATCGTCGCTGGGCCTGAACATCGAATGGATCAACCCTGTCTTTTTCGTGGGATAACCATAGCCGCCCAATGGCACTCCATCCGTTGCCCAACTGGTGGTCCTTTCAAAATGATAAGGGCCATTACTTTCAAGCCTTTGTTGCTCTTTAAATGTTTTTACAACCAATCGCATCGCTTCTTTCCAGTCATTGTCAAAGGGTGACGGGTCTCCCGTTTCTTTCCAATAGCGGTAAGCCAGGCGGATCGGATAACAAAGGCTGTCAACCTCCCACTTACGTTCATGCACACCCGGTTTCATTTCGGTCTTGTCGTCCTTCCATTCACTTATTTTGGTTTCATCCTTATAAAAAGCATTGGCATAAGGATCCTTTAAAATACATTTTGTCTGCCGGTTGATCACGCCCCTGACCAGTTCCTGCAGGTGCTTATCTTCCTTCATCAATGGCAGGTAGGGCCATACCTGTGCCGATGAATCCCGCAGCCACATGGCATCAATATCGCCGGTGATCACAAAGGTGTCGGGCTTTCCATTGATGATCTCGAAATCAACGGTCGTATCCAGCGTATTGGGGAAACAGTTCCCGAACAGCCAGGCCATCTCCTTATTGCCTATGTTCTTTTTAATATCTGCGATCAGTTGTTCAACCGCGGGGCTTTTGAATTTCCGTTGCGCCTCAGGTACCCGCACCAGCGGAAAATCATTTCGTCCATGGGCAATGGCATATTTTCCCAGGACGATCCCTGCTGTAGCCATCGAAGCCTGTTGCATAAAAATTCTGCGGTTCATACCCGAAAGATAATTTTATTTTACTTGCAGGTTTCAATTTGATTTGCAAACTTTAAGGAAAATATTAAAAATGAAAAAACAATTACTGATCCTG
>JAYWAZ010000377.1:0-7672 GCA_043781975.1 Bacteroidota bacterium | reverse complement strand
AATTAAGAACAATAAAACGTTTTTTACGGTCATGTTTAATTGTTGTGGAAAGGGGAAGCCGCCATATTACAACAGGATACGATCATGGGTAAATTCATTTCAAAGGGTTCCAGCCCTGCGCCACCAGTTCATGTTTATTACCCCCGCGGGTAATGATTTTTTTTCCTTCTGCCGCTTCCGTGATATAACCGATGATACTGAGGCCGTTGTTGTTGTTTATCTTTTCGTAATCAGCCTGTGCCACGGTGAATACCAGTTCATAATCCTCGCCACCACTGAGCGCACAGGCGGTGGGGTCCAGCTCCAACTTATAGGCGAAATCCTTGGTATCCTCGTTCAGGGGTAATTTATCTTCATAGATCACACAGCCTACGCCGCTTTGCTTACAGATATGGAGCAGTTCACTGCTGAGCCCGTCGCTGATATCCATCATACTTGTTGGCAGGATCTCCTGCGCGGCAAAATATTCGATCACATCTTTTCTTGCCTCGGGTTTCAACAACCGGCCAACAATATAGGCCCGGTTCTCCAGGTCGGGCTGCGCACCTGTTTCTTCAAATATCTTTTTTTCTCTTTCCAGCAGGGTCAGTCCCAAAAAGGCCCCACCAAGGTCCCCGCTTACACAAATAAGATCGTTCGCTTTAGCGCCGCTTCTCGTTACATAACTGTCGGGCGCCGCTTCTCCAATGGCAGTAATATTTATCACAAAACCCCGTGGTGAGGTGGTTGTATCTCCGCCCACCAGGTCAACGCCGTATTTTTCACAGGCGGCGTATACGCCCTCATAGAATTCATCTAACGCTTCCACGCTGAATTTATTACTGATGGCGATGCTGATCAGGATCTGTGTGGGGGTTGCGTTCATGGCATAAATATCACTGAGGTTGGCCACTACGCTTTTATACCCCAGGTGTTTCAGCGGGGTGTACACCATGTCGAAGTGGATGCTTTCCACCAGCATATCAGTACTGATCACTGTCTGCCGTCCAAAATGATCAATGACCGCGGCATCATCTCCCACGCTTAGAATGGTAGAGCTGTTCCTGGTCTCATTGTTTCGGGTAAGGTGATCGATCAGACCAAATTCACCGAGGGTTGATATTTCTGTTCTTTCTTCCATAATAACAAATGTACGATGTACGATATTTGATGTACGCCTGCTTTATTTCCTGGAAGAAATAATCGAGGCAACAATTATTTTTAATAATATCTCATCTCTAAATGATTCATTAAATACTTCTAAAAGCTCCAAGAAGAATAAACTTTCATCTAATTCTTCCTCAACAATTTTAAGTTTATTAATAAAATCCGCATTTGATTTTGCCCTTCTGGACGCCCTGTAATTTGCGCCAACAGAGCTGCCGGACCTGATAATTTGTCCTTTATAAGCCCGGTTAATAATTGTATCCGGTAACATTTGGGTAAGCAATGCAATATTTATTGCAAACAATTTTGTCCTGCTTTTCATTCCTTCGGCATCCATAAAACAACGGTTGCGGGTAACGACAAAAGATTAAATATTTAAACCGACGTACATCAAATATCGTACCCCGTACATCTACAATTGTTTCCTGTCATGAATAATATCCAGCATCTCATCATGTATCTTTCCGTTGGTTGCCAGCACGTGTGGCTGATATGGCGAAAAATAATTGCCTTCAAAATCGGTGACCTTTCCACCCGCTTCTTCCACGATCAAAAAGCCCGCGGCACTGTCCCACGCCTGGAGTTTGTGTTCATAAAACCCGTCGAACCTCCCGGCAGCCACCCAGCATAGATCAATGGCGGCGCTTCCCAGTCGGCGTACGGGTACACCCTTTCGGATGAAACGCTCGAACACTTGTAAGGGGCTATTGGGTGCGTCGAGGTAAGTGTATGGAAAGCCGGTGACCAGGCAGCTTTTAATCACTTCGGTCTTATCACTAACCTTAATGATCTTTTCATTCAGCGTAGCCCCAAAACCTTTCTGGGCAAAATAAAACTCATTCATTAGTGGATTGTACACGGCGCCCAGGATCATTTTACCCGCTTTTTCCAAACCGATGCTCACGCAGCAAATGGGAATGCCATTGGCAAAATTGACCGTGCCGTCAATAGGGTCAATGATCCATTTATATTCACTGTCCATAATGATCTCCCCGGTCTCCTCGCTTAAAATAAAGTGACCCGGATGCTCCTTTTTGATGATATCGATGATCGCCTTTTCGGCGGCATGATCGGCTTCTGTGACCAGGTTATTGATGCCCTCCTTATTGGAGATCTTGAATTCCCCGTTAAAAAAATGTTTCAGCCGCTCCGCCCCTGCCTCCACCGCCTTAATAAGTGTTGATTTTAACATGGCGCAAAGATACTAAATACCCCAGCAGGCGGAAGGGGCAAAATCGCCGGTGTAAATGTGATGGCAGGGGTCTCAATAAAAAAACCGTAATTCGTGATAACAATTCATCGATCCATAAATAGCTGGAATGCAAAAAAAATATCAGCGCAAGGAGTTTTTAAAACTGGCGGTGCTTGCCAACCTGGGATTATACAGCAAGCCGTTTAATTTTTTGGGCGGGATGAGGGTGGGCAGCGATAATGTAGCGTATTATAAAAAAGGCGACCCGCAATATGAAACACTGCGCAAAGGGTTCAATAAAAGGATCGATAAATTCCCATTGATCATTGCGCTTTGTAAAAACACGAAGGGTGTTGCCGAAGCGGTTGTATATGCCATTCAAAACAAATGGCCCGTTGCCGTAAAAAGCGGGGGACATTGCATGGAGGGGTTTTCTTGCAATGAGGGTGGCATGGTCATTAACCTTTCTCTTTTAAATAAAATAAAGTGGATCGATAAAGACACCATCGAGGTTGGACCTGGTTGCACCCTGTCTGAATTGTATGATGAATTGTTGCCCAGGGGGATGGTCATTCCGGGAGGCTCATGCGCAGGCGTTGGCATCGGCGGGCTCGTACTGGGCGGGGGTTATGGTTTACTGGCCAGGAGGTATGGACTCACCTGCGACAGTTTACAGGAACTAACCATGGTGGACGGGACAGGGTTGATTCAAAGTTCAAATAAGGATAAAGAATTGTTGTGGGCCTGCAGGGGCGATGGCAATGGTAACTTCGGCGTGGTAACCGAATTAAAATTCAAATTGCATAAGGCGCCTGCAACCTTGCAAAGCTTTCGTTTCAAAACGCACAATGTAAACACCATTAAAGCGAAAGCATTATTGCAGCACTGGTTCGAAATGACAGCACATTTGCCCGCAGCCTGCTTTTCGGCCTTTGTGCTGAATAAAAAAACAGCCTATATCTTACTTACCAATTCTGAAAAACACAACAAGGAAGTTGGAAAGATCATTGATGAATTTTCCTCCAAAGCAGAAAAGACAACAAAGACAAGGGCCCAACCCCTGGCCACCGCCCTGAAAGTATATTATGGAAGACCACAACCGCAATATTTTAAAAACGCTTCCGCGGGGTTGTATAAAAAGTTCAGCGATATAGAACCGTGCATTGAAAAAGTAATCGACACCGTTATTGCAACACCCGGAATGATCTACCAGGTGAATACACTGGGCGGCAATATCATGCAGGCCGAATTTGAGAGCGCCTCCGCTTTTCCGCACAGGGCCTTTCCTTATTTTTCGGAACTGCAATCTTACTGGGAAACGGAAAAACAGGGCCGCCGTTTATTGGAAAGATTCCAGTCGGTGCAAAATATTTTTATTGAGAACGGGATCAGGGCGCAGTACAGGAATTATCCCGACATCAATTTTAAAAACTGGGAAGCAGCTTACTATGGCAACAATTATGCCCGGCTGCAGCAGATCAAAAACAAATACGACCCGCTTGACCTGGTGCGTAATGAGCAAAGCATCAAAAACATGTGAACAAGCACCGGAACGGCCGCTCCCATATTTTGAATAGTGAAGGAAAAATTCGTATTTCGTAATCGCTAAAAGCATTCCATTGCAGCTATCTGTCATCATAGTAAACTACAACGTGAAATATTTCCTGGAACAATGCCTGTGTTCTGTTACGAAGGCCTGCCAGAATGTTGCGGCGGAGATCTTTGTCGTCGACAACAATTCCACAGACGGCAGTAAAGCGTTTCTTGAGCCGCAATTCCCCGGAGTACATTTTATATGGAACAGCATCAACGAGGGTTTTGCAAAAGCCTGTAATCAGGCGCTCGCCGCGGCAAAAGGAGAGATTATTCTTTTTTTAAACCCCGATACCATCCTGCCAGAAGATTGTTTTGAAAAGTGCCTCGACTTTTTTAAATCAACCCCGTTTGCCGGCGCGCTGGGCATCAGGATGATCGATGGCACAGGAAATTTTTTGAAAGAAAGTAAACGGTCCTTTCCTTCGCCGATGACCTCGCTGTTCAAGTTAATCGGACTTACGGCCCTGTTCCCGCATTCCCACATATTTGCTAAATATTATCTCGGCCACTTAACGGAATCAGAGAATCATGAGGTAAGTGTGCTCGCCGGTGCTTTCATGATGATACCGAAAAAGGTGTTGGACAAAACCGGCAGTTTTGATGAAAGGTTTTTCATGTATGGCGAAGACGTTGACCTCAGCTACCGGATCCGGGAAGCGGGGTTTACAAATTATTATTTCGCGGAAAGTACCATCATCCACTTCAAAGGAGAGAGCACCAGAAAGGGAAGCCTCAATTATGTACGGCTTTTTTACAAAGCGATGAGTCTCTTCGTTAAAAAACATTATAGCGGCGGCAGGGCCGGGCTGTTTAATTTTTTTATACAGATCGGGATATGGTTCAGCGCCGTTATTGCCGCTGTTGGCGGATTTTTTCAGCGAATAGCCAATCGCGTGATTGGAAAAAGACTAACAAATAGCGAAGACACTGCCGGGGAACAAACGATCATTGTATCCAATGAAAAGGATTTTGCGTTCATGACCAACCTGATACAAAGATCAGGGACACCTTCAAGGGTGCTGGGCCGGGTCGATAATAGCAGTTCTATAAACGATAGCGCATTAGGAAATATTCAGCAACTGCCCGGGCTGATTAAAAAATACGATGTGAAGGAAATAATTTTTTGTGAAAATGGAGTGAGGTTTAAAGAAATAATTTCAACCATTCAACAATTGCCGGCGGGGATAAGAAATAAATTTCATGCTTCGGGCAGCAGTAGTATTGTTGGAAGCGACAGCAAGGACCGGAGCGGCGATTATATCTCCGACCCAAATGTAGAGATCATCCCTGCTTTAAAGCGGTGACCAGTTTTTCTATCACAAGCGTATACCCCTCCTGGTTCATTGCAAGCGGGCAACAGGAAGAATCCGCTATTTTTTCCAGGACGGCGGGGAATAAAAAATCATTTTGCTTCACGAAGTAGAACAATCCTTTCTCCATCAGGTATTCACCCAGGTATTCCTGCTCAGGCTGTCCGGGTGTGGGCACCAGTATCGCTGCTTTTTGCAGTTTAACAAGGTCCATTATGGTAGAATAGCCGCTCCTGCTGATGACCAGCGCAGATTGTTCAATTGCTTTATTGAGCGCTGCAGCCGGAAGGTGATTTTGTATTTCTACATTTAAGTTATTCAATGAAATTGGCGAAGCATTATCGGGAAGGCCCCTAATAAATAAAACATTTCCATCATAGCTGATCAACTGTTTTACCAACAGGTCCTCAAAGATCGTCCGCTGTGGTTCCGGACCCGAAATAAGTATGGCGAGGTCGTATTTTTTTTTAACGTTGATCTTTTCAAACCTTGACAGGGGCCCCATATATTTCACGGGAACCTTTGGTAAATATTTTGGGTGTGATAAAGCCCCTGCCAGATTAATTTCTCCTGGCATATCAGGCACCCAGCATTCGCTGTATTTATTGATAAAATGATAATGAAATTTTTGAGCCGCCCATTGGGTAAAGCGGTTGCCCGTTTTAATGGTTAACTGGTGGGTGATATAAATACAGGAAACGGATGAATGGGATAATCCAAAACGATTGTCTGAAATAACCAGGTCGATGGCATTTTCCTTTACCGCTTTTTTCAGCCAGCGGCGCTCATGACAGATAGAGCGGATCATCTTTGGAAACTGAAGCAGCAATTTAACAGGCAGCAATGACCCCGCCCTGCTGTATCGGAGGCGATAACCTTTTAAAGGCAAAAACTGCAATTGAGGGAACTCCTGCTCTAATAAGCTTTTACAGGCTCCTTCCGCAGCGATGATCACTGTGCAATTCCCGGCCAGTAGCTCATGGATAATTGGGATACAGCGGGTAGCATGACCAAGACCCCAGTCCAGCGGAGCCATAAGCACGCGTGGTAGGTGGACTGATATGTTAAAGTTTTCGTCTTTCATCCCAACAAGACAATAAATATTTGTGAAAATAGTTTAATTTGCTAATCTGAAATTATGCGACGACTAATAAAAATAACACTGCTGCTTACACTGGTTGTAAGCCTTATCTCTACGGGCTGCTCTTCTTCCAGGAAAGGTCAGTGTGGTTGTCCCGCCAAAACGGGATTTATCGGATATAAGTAAGCGGTAAAGATAAACGCCCTGTGCTCATGAACAATCCTAACCGGGATCTATTGGTCTTATTCAACCAGGAGCTGATGACGCCCCAGGCAATAGAGTACGAGGTAGAGCGCCTTCATCAGATCCTTTGCACGGTAGAGTATATTGAAAACCTGGTGACCGCTCACGAGCTCCTCGACCTGAATAAATACAAGGTCATCAATAAGCACCACGAATTGCGCACTACCATCCGCCAGCGCACCCTAAAGCCTTTTTTATTTTTGAATTGTAAGAACTAAACGCGGTTTTTTTGATTTAAATAATTTCGCTGAAAAGCCCAATAGTTCAAGAGCATTTTTCTAAGGCGGTCTTCAACATTCCCAGCATCTCATCGATCTCTTCTTTTTTACAGGTACCCACGCTCAGCCGGTACCAGCTGCTGTTGCGGCTGGCGCCAAATGCATAGAAGGGAACCACCGCCAGTTTCGCCTCATTCAGCAGGTAGGCCGTAACGTCAGCCTGTGTTTCCATTTTAATGCCGCTGGCGGTCTTGCCTACGAGGTCGACCTGTATGGTAAGATAGATGGCGGCCTGCGGGGCAATGGCGTCGACGGGGAAGCCATCGGCCTTCAGTTGCCGGAAACCGTCGTAGATACGGGTCAGGCGCTCGTTTATTTCGGATTTAAAATGAACAAAATAATCATTGATCTCGTCCGACTTTAATAAATAGGAGGCCACGGCTTTTTGTTCGGCCATTGGCGCCCATGCGCCAACATGACTATTGATGGATTTCATTTTGTTGATCAGCCCCTTTGGTCCCATGGCCCATCCCACCCTTACCCCGGTTGCGGCAAAGGCTTTGCTGATGCCGTCAATGAAAACGGTATAATCCTTCATCTTTGGACGCAGGCTCACGGGGTTATAATGCCGGGTATTTCCAAATGTCAGTGTCCAGTAGATCTGGTCGTACATTAAATAGAGTTTCTTTTCCCCCTCATCCCGGCTTTCATTCTCTTCGATGATCAGGTCGCAGATGGCGCCCAGCTCTTCTTCACTGAACGTGGTGCCGGTAGGGTTCAGGGGCGAGCAGATCGATAGCAGCGAGGCCCCGCCAATATGCGGTTTTATTTCTTCAGCCGTAGGCATGAAATTATTTTCCATCCTGCTTTCAATGATGACGTGCTC
>JAYWAZ010000376.1:0-2770 GCA_043781975.1 Bacteroidota bacterium | reverse complement strand
AGATCATGGGGATCAATACAAAATCATACCTGGTAATGCCAAAGATAATGGCGGCTTTGGTTACCATCCCCCTGTTGGTGGTGATCGCAATGGTACTGGGCATTTGGGGAGGCAGACTCGCCAGCAACATGGGCGGCATCGTTCCTAATGATATCTTCGATAAAGGGTTACTGATGGGCTTTATCCCTTTTTACGTAACCTTCGCACTGGCAAAAGCATATACCTTTTCGTTCATCATCAGCAGTGTACCGGCATTCTACGGCTATCATGTAAAAGGTGGCGCGCTTGAGATCGGGAGAGCCAGCACCACAGCAGTGGTTTCCAGTTGTATTTTAATATTATTTGCCGATTACATATTGGCAGCAATCCTATTGTAATGATCGAGATAAAGAAAGTAAGTAAATCATTTGGCGATAAACAAATACTCAAGGGGGTAAGCGCTGTTATGGAAAGTGGCAAAACAAACCTCATCATTGGCACCAGCGGTAGCGGCAAAACGGTATTACAAAAATGCATGGTAGGATTGTTTGAGGTAGATGAAGGTGAGATACTGTACGACGGAAAAAGTTTCACTTCCATGAAGGAAGATGAAAGAAAAGAATTGCGCCAGCAGATCGGTATGCTCTTCCAGGGGTCTGCCTTGTTTGACAGTATGACCGTAGAAAGAAATGTGAAATTCCCGCTGGATATGTTTACCAACTGGAGCCATAAAAAAAAGATCGACCGGGTGAATGAAGTACTGGACAGGGTAAACTTAAAGGATACCAATAAAAAATTCCCGGCAGAAGTGAGCGGGGGGATGAAGAAAAGGGTAGGTATTGCACGCGCCATCGTTCTCAATCCCAAATATTTATTTTGTGATGAGCCCAATTCGGGCCTGGATCCTCAAACATCCATGGTGATCGACCTGCTGATCAAAGAGATCACCCTGGAATACAATATGACCACCGTGATCAATACGCACGACATGAACAGCGTAATGGAGATCGGGCAGAACATCCTCTACATGTACCAGGGAGAAAAAGAATGGACGGGCAACAACAAACAAATTATTTTCAGCAAGAACAAACTGTTGAATGAATTCATATTCGCATCTGAATTTTTACGGGATGCAAAAGATATGCGGATGCTGGAGGAAAAAGGGATCATTGACAATGACCGGAATATGGAGGACGTATTAAAAGATCCCGAGGCCAATTTGCTGATGGGCGATAACGAAAAAAGAGAGAATCACCCCGACAATGGTGATGTAAAATAAACAACAGCATTCCCCTTTTACCCCGGTTTGCCTGCCGGTATTAAAAATATTCTCTTTAATTATTCTTTCACATGCAGTAATTTTGCAACTCAAAATTTAAAATACAATATGAGCTCAGTTAAAGTTGCCATCAATGGTTTTGGACGGATAGGAAGGTTGGTTTTTCCAGATTTACAATATGGAGGGAATCGAGGTAGTTGCCATCAACGACCTTACCAGTCCCAAAGTACTGGCCCATTTATTAAAATACGACAGTGCCCAGGGAAGGTTTGAACAGGAAGTAACTTCAACTGACAATGCGATCCTTGTGGCAGGAGAAGAAATAAAGATCTATGCGCAAAAAGATCCTGCCCAGATCCCATGGGGACAACACAATGTAGATGTGGTAATTGAAAGCACTGGTTTTTTTACTGATAAGGATAAAGCCCAGGCACATATTACGGCTGGCGCAAAGCGGGTTGTTATATCTGCACCTGCAACAGGCGATCTGAAAACCGTTGTGTTCAACGTAAATCATACCATTTTAGACGGCAGTGAAACAATCATCTCCTGCGCATCCTGCACTACCAATTGCCTGGCGCCTATGGCAAAAGTGTTGAACGATACTTACGGCATTGTAGCGGGCTTTATGACCACGATACATGCTTATACCAATGACCAAAATACACTGGATGCCCCTCATCCAAAAGGAGACCTGAGAAGGGCAAGAGCTGCTGCGCAGAATATTGTGCCCAACAGCACGGGAGCGGCAAAAGCGATCGGGCTGGTATTGCCTGAATTAAAAGGAAAGCTTGACGGCGTAGCCCAAAGGGTTCCCACGATTACCGGTTCATTAACGGAACTTACCACCCTCCTCGGCAAAAAGACCTCGGTAGAAGAGATCAACGCTGCCATGAAAGCTGCTGCTAATGAAAGCTTTGGCTATAATGAAGATGAGATCGTAAGCACCGACATCATCGGTATTCATTTTGGTTCCCTGTTCGATGCAACCCAAACCAAAGTACTTACGGTAGGCGACACTCAAATGGTGAAAACCGTAAGCTGGTACGACAATGAAATGAGTTATGTTTCGCAGTTGGTACGCACGGTTCATTTTTTTGCCGGGCTGATTAATAAATAATAACCGCGTTTGTTTTTATAATTTTACAAGGCTGTCCAATTTCGGAAGCCTTTTTTATTACAACAATATGAGCCAATTTTCAGCATATAATTTCAAAGATCAAAAAGCGCTGATCCGCGTGGATTTCAATGTTCCCCTCAATGATGCTTTCGAAATAACGGACGATACCCGGATGAAGGCCTCTCTCCCCACCATCCAGAAGATACTGGCTGATGGCGGCAGCGTTATCCTTATGTCGCATTTTGGAAGGCCTAAGGGCGGGCCGGAGGATAAGTACTCTTTAAAACATTTGCTGGGTCACCTGCAACAACTTATAGGAAGCGAAATAAAAATTGTGATGGCAAACGACAGTGTTGGGGAAGACGCCATCACAAAAGCAAAGGACCTGAAGC
>JAYWAZ010000375.1:0-7712 GCA_043781975.1 Bacteroidota bacterium | reverse complement strand
CGGATCTGCTGTTAAACTACGGAAAATATTTTCGGAAAACAAGAGCCCGCGCACCAGGTCTGATTCATTGCCCGGGGTCTGCATGGTAACGGTAAAGGGTACACCGTTCACGGCGATGGCAAGGGCCACTTCCACGGCAAGGATATCCTCTACCCTTGAGAATTTTTCCCCGTTAAAAAACACCCCGTTATATTGTTCAATGTTCATATCATTTACGACAACCCGGTGATATGCCCCTGGTTATCGATGTCCATTCCTTCTGAGGCCGGCACGGCAGGCAGGCCAGGCATGCGCATCATCTCGCCCAATATGGGCACGATAAAGCCCGCGCCCGCAGCCAGTTCAAATTCACGCACACTAACGGTAAAGTTTAAAGGCCTTCCAACGCGCTTTTCATCATCGGTGAATGATTTCTGTGTTTTGGCCATGCAAACCGGCAGCCCGTTGAACCCGTTCCTGATAAAATCATTCAGTTGCGATTTCGCCTTCGGCGAATAAGTTACTTTGGATGCGCCATATATTTCCGTAGCGATCAGCGTGATCTTGTCTTCGATGGACAGGTTCCAGTCGTACAATTGGTGATAGTCATTCACCCCGCTTTCAATAATATCCACCACCGCCCGCGCCAGGTCCGTAGTTCCTTCGCTGCCAAGCCCCCAGCCCTTTGATACAATGGCCTTAACGCCGATTGCCGTGCATCTTTCCTTTACAATATCCACTTCTTCTTCGGTATCCGAAAAGAAATGGTTGATGGCCACGACGGGAACGAGCCCAAATTTTTTACAATTCTCAATATGCTTCTCCAGGTTTTCAAAACCCTTTGTTACGCGGGAAATATCGGGTGTATTGTATTCTTCTTTTTTGGCCCCACCATGATGGCGAAGCGCACGGATGGTGGCCACCAATATCAATGCTTTTGGTTTTAAACCACCAACCGGGCATTTGATATCCAGGAATTTCTCGGCCCCCAGGTCGGCGCCGAAACCCGCTTCCGTTACCACGTAATCACATAAGGACATGCCCGTTTTTGTAGCGATGATGGAGTTGGTACCCTGTGCGATATTGGCAAAGGGGCCGCCATGAATGATGGCCGGGTTGCCTTCCAGGGTTTGCACCAGGTTAGGTTTGATGGCTTCTTTCAGCAATAGCGCCATGGCGCCTTCGGCTTTCAATTGCTTTGCAAAGACCGGCTTCTTATCGAAAGTGTAGCCGATAAAAATATTGCCCAGCCTTTTTTTAAGATCGTCGAAATCCTTCGCCAGGCAAAGAATGGCCATCACTTCCGAAGCCGCGGTGATATTGAACCCGTCCTCGCGGGGGATGCCGTTGCCTGTTCCGCCAATGCCGATGATGATATGGCGAAGCGCACGGTCGTTCATGTCCATCACCCTTTTCCATACAATGGTGCGGGGATCGATGTTAAGGTTGTTGACCTTGTTCTGGATATTATTATCAATCAGGGCCGCCAGCAGGTTATTCGCTTTTTCAATGGCGGAAAAGTCACCGGTGAAATGCAGGTTGATGTCCACCATCGGGATCACCTGCGAGTATCCGCCACCGGCAGCGCCACCCTTCATCCCGAAAACAGGGCCCAGGGAAGGCTCGCGCAACACTACGATGGCCTTTTTGCCGATCTTGTTCAACCCGTCGCTGAGACCAATTGAAACGGTGGTCTTGCCCTCTCCCGCAGGTGTGGGATTGATGGCCGATACCAGGATCAGGTTGCTGTTCGCCACTTTGGATTCGTTGATCAGTTTAAGGGGCAACTTGGATTTAAACTTCCCATAATATTCCAGGTCATCGGCGGGAATTGACAGGTTGGCGGCAATTTCCTTGATATGCCTGATGGCTGCATGCTGTGCGATCTCAAGGTCTGTTAACGGTGCGGTGCTTATCATAAATTCGTATTGATTAAAGCCTTTTCAAAATCTTCCGGGGTATTGATATTTACAAAAAATGGTTCACTGAACAAAGGATTGGTTCCGGTTTCCAGTCTCACCAGGTCAAAGCGGGTAACCAGCTCATGCAATTTAAGAAAACCCTGCCTAATAAATTCATCCCAGCGGGTCACACATGCTTTTGAATAAATACCGAAAAGAGGTTCCAGTCGCCCTTCATGAACGGGCAACAGTATCCCTGCCCGGGATGTCTGCCCGATGATGAATTCAATGGCGGCCGTTCTGATAAAAGGCGTGTCGCATCCCAGTATGAAATTCTTTTCGGTTTTACTGTGCGATAATGCGGAAGATATCCCTCCCGCCGGACCAATATCTTTGATCGTATCGGCAATGGTCTCCAACCCCAATCCTGAATAGGCCGGGTTGTCTGAAACAATGACTAGTTCACCAACCGCGGGCTGCAGTTGTTCTATGATGTGCTGAATGATGGCCCTGCCCCGGAACATCATCAACCCCTTATCGGTACCCATCCGGGAACTTTTGCCCCCGGCAAGGATATAACCCGTGACCCTATTTTTTTTATCTTCTGGCAAATCAGTCGTTTTAAATGATCATGCTTACATGAACCAGGTCGCCCTTTTTATAAAATTCCTTTACGGCTTCCAGTTCAATGATGCAATCGGCAAGGGCAAAGGAATTCATCTTATAACTTTCCTGGTCGTTTAATATCTCCACTTCCAGCAGGCCCGTCCTGCCCCTGAGAAAATAAGTCATACCTGCTTTCTTGCGATATTCACTGGCCA
The DNA here is from genome assembly GCA_043781975.1 of Bacteroidota bacterium. Taxonomy (GTDB): domain Bacteria; phylum Bacteroidota; class Bacteroidia; order Chitinophagales; family Chitinophagaceae; genus Ferruginibacter. The sequence continues at coordinate 5,011 of JAYWAZ010000375.1, read as the reverse complement.
GGGGCAATTGCAATTTTTTAAAATATGCCTGCTTTGTAAAATGCCCGATGACCGGTACGATGTATTCATAAAAACAGGTGAGCGCCGCGGCGGGATTTCCGGGCAGGGCAAAAACAAGGGTATGCCGGGTTCTGCCGAAATAAAATGGTCTGCCGGGCTTTTGTCGTACGTTATGGAAAACCTGGTCTACGCCACAAGCATCCAATGCCGCCGCCACATGATCATGATCACCGGTTGAAATGCCTCCCGTGATGATCAGGATATCATTTTTCATCCCGGCGCTTATCGAATGCCGTATCACTGTTTCATCATCATCAAGGATCTCAACGGATGAGGGCTTGATGCCAAGTTGTTCCAATGCCGAAACAAGTCCGTATGAATTCGATTCAAATATCTTCCCTTCTCTAAGCACATCACCGGGTTCGGCCAGTTCCTTCCCGGTAACAATGATGCCGACCATTGGTTTGGAAAACACTCCTACCTTACTGATACCCATACTCGCTAAAAAAGAGATGGCAGCGGGCGTAAGCAACTGACCCTCGAACAGCACCGTTTCACCTTTTTTTGTTTGCGATCCCTGTAACCGCACATTGCTTCCTTTTACCAGCCGGTCATCATCAATGGTGATGGCATTGCCGTCAGCGATAACCCGCTCCTGAATCACCACGGTATCGGCGCCCGCGGGTAAGGGGGCACCTGTATATATCCTGACCGTTTCCGATGGGTATAATGTGCCGGCAGCATATTTTCCTGCGGGAACCTCCCCGGTCATGACCAGGTCGCTTTTCTTATCCCATTCATCGAATGAAAAAGCATATCCATCCATGGCCGACTGGTCAAAGGGAGGGGTATCCACCGGCGAAACCACCGTTTGGGCCAGAACGCAGCCCCGGGCGCCGATGAGAGAAAGCATGGCGATTCTGCCGCCTGCAGCATTTTGAAGGATCAGTTGTTTTGCTTCCGTTACAGGTATCATTTGTTACTTCTTTAGCCGTATTCAAGTTAGACATTTTAAGGCAGCATTACAGGACTTTTAACCCGGAAAATCACGGGGATCAGGTTGATTTTTTTCAGGCATTCTATTTGCTATAATCAAAGTGAGCAGAATCACATTTTGTTTTGACGTTCATCATGTATTCAAGCTCCATATAAATAAACCTTTTATACGGTTAAATGTCTAAAATAAAGTCCATGAAAAAAATAATAAGATCCGGATTGCTTGTGGTCGTTATAATGGTCCTGTTTTCCGGTTGTGCGCCCGGCACATATACCACATTGAGTACGGTAACCCCTAACGTGACATTCCAATCCTTTTATGATGACCTTTCACCTTATGGAAACTGGATGGATTACCCCGGATACGGACAGGTTTGGCATCCCCGCCTGGACGATGATTTCAGGCCCTATGCCAGTAACGGGAACTGGCTCTATTCCAATGAAGGTTGGGCATGGGAATCGAATTATAACTGGGGATGGGCACCCTTCCATTATGGCCGCTGGCTCTATGACGACATGTATGGATGGATATGGGTTCCAGGCTATGAATGGTCGCCCGCCTGGGTCACCTGGGGAAGCGTGGATGATTATTATGCATGGGCGCCATTGATGCCTGATGTGAATATTAATATTCAGTATAATTCCTGGAGGCCGCATAACCTTTACTGGAACCTCTGCAGTCGTGATCATATTTACGACAGGGACCTGTATAAAAGGATCGAAAGGCCCGACCGCATCAATGATTTCGGCAACCGGGTCTCTATCATGAACAATTTTAATACAACCCGCACGCATAAACAGTTTTATTCGTTTGGGCCGGAGGTTGGCGATGTTGAAAGATATACCAACCGGAAAATAAACCAGGTTTTGCTGAAACCCATCAATAATGTAAAACAGCAGCAGCAACAGGGAAAAATTTTCAAGATCTTCAGGCCAGACCCTGTCCAGAATCCCCAGCCCCATGAATACAGGAGGGTGGAGAACAACCAGACCAATCCCATTCATAACAACGACCAGCGACCTGTAACCCCCAGGAACGATCAGAATAAGAATATTGAAAAACTGCCCATGTATAAAAATCCCAATCCCCCGGCGAATACACTCGACAAATTGAAGAATGCGCTTAAAAAACCGGGAACGCAGTAAGGGAAGAGGGTAAAAGGCATTGGTAAATGGTCCAATGCTCATTTTTTAGCTGTACTGGATTCACAAAAATTCCATCAACTAAATGTTGATGGAATTTTTGTGTTGACCGGTCATAAATTTTAAAAGGGTATCGCTCCCAATAGTTTTATATATTGCCCTATAAATAAGTTGACATGAAAAGATTGCTTATTCACTCCTTGCTTGTGGTGATCATCATTTTAAGTGCTTGCAGCCCCTCGCGCCAGGAAACTGCAGGTAAGGACAACAGGAAGATCAGCATGACATTCGTCCAGGTCAACGACGTGTATGAGATAGCTCCCCTTGAAGGAGGTAAAACAGGAGGCATGGCAAGGGTGGCAACCATTAAAAAAGAATGGCGCGCTAAAAATCCAAATACCTTGCTGGTAATGGCCGGCGATTTCCTCAGCCCTTCTGTTTTTAACAGCCTTAAATATGAAGGCAACAGGATACGCGGTAAGCAGATGGTGGAAGCCATGAATACCGCCGGCACGGACCTGGCCGTTTTTGGCAACCATGAATTTGATATCACCGAATCGGAATTGCAGAGCCGCATCAATGAATCGCAATTCCAGTGGATATCCTCCAACACCTTTCATAAAACGGGAAACACCATGGCTCCTTTCTTGAAGACCAATGCTTCCGGAACCGGGGCCTTCCCCGAAGCCTATATCATGCCGGTGAGGGATGCTGATGGCACCACGGCGAAGATCGGGTTCATAGGCCTAACACTCCCCTTCAATAAGGCCAGCTATGTGAGTTATACGGATGCACTAACGGTGGCGCAGACCCTATACGAGCGTATCAGGGATTCCTGCGACGCGGTGATCGCGATCACCCACCAGTCGATGGCGGAAGATATCCTGCTGGCGCAAAAAATTCCGGGCCTCGCACTCATCATGGGCGGACATGAACATGAAAGGCAGTTCGCGAAAATAGGCGATGTATATATCACCAAGGCGGATGCCAATGCCCGGTCGGCCTATATCATCAAACTCAGGATAAATACAAAAAAGCATATGCTTACAGTCAGGACCGAACTGAAAAGGATCGATGAAACGGTTCCAATGGACAGCGCTACATACGCCGTTGTAAAAAAATGGACCGGTATCGCCGACAGGAATTACGCCTCACTGGGTTTCGATGCCAGGAAAGTTGTGATGCGCTCTGGTGAACCGCTTGATGGCAGGGAAGCGATGATCCGGACAAGACCCACCAACTTTACAAAAATGATCGTTGCTGCCATGCAGCAGGCTTCTCCTGCTGCCGACGTGGTGATGATCAATGCCGGGTCCATCCGGGTGGATGATATACTGCAGGTGCCCGTTTCACAATACGATATTATCCGCAGCCTTCCCTTTGGTGGAAGCCTCATGGAAGTGGATATGAAGGGTAGCCTGCTCATCAAAGTGCTGGAAGCGGGTAAGAAGAACAGGGGCATCGGTGGTTATCTTCATTACTCCCCTGAGATAACCAATGATGAAGCCAGCGCTGGCTGGTCATTGAAAAACATTCCGCTGGATCCCATGAAAGTTTATAAGGTCGCCATTACTGATTTTCTTATGACCGGCGGCGAAGCCAATATGGATTTTCTGAAAAAAGATAACCCTGATATCGTGAAGGTATACCCGCTGTACACAGACCTGAATGATGCAAGATCAGATATCAGGCTTGCCATTATCAGGTACATAGAGAAGCTGTGATCCTTTACGGATCAGCGGTATTTACAGGTTAAGTTTTATTATTATTTTTTAAACCCTATCCTTTCCCAGTCTTCCCATTTTCTTTGGGCCGCCTTTTCATCCAATAGGTTTTCCATGGCATCATAGATATGGTATAGCTGTGTGTCATGCTCGCCAAGGTGGTTTTTAATTTCCCGCAATTGTTTCTTCATATCATTCTGAGGCAATAAGTCCTTTTTTATTTCTTCATTAAAATTGATACCGACGGTACTCAGGCGAAGTTATTTTTGTTCTTCACCAGGGCAATAAGTCCAAGGATAGGCCCTAAAGCGAGTACCAGGTAAAGATACCGGTCATTGATATTTGCTGACAATAGTTTTATGATTTGAATACTGGCAATAGTAATGGAAAACCCGATGCAGTTCACAATAGTGAGCGATGTTCCCCTTGATTCTTCGGGTACATTTTTCGCTACCAATGTGGAGAACATGGGGGAATCGGCAATGACCACCAATCCCCAAAAGAAGAGAAAACTGAACAGGACGGGAGTTGAGCTGCTGAACAGGAAAAACGGGGAAAGCAGACAACAGGAACCGGATAAGAACAAAGAAACCATGGCTATTTTTTTTGCATCAAAAATTTGTGAGAGTAAGCCACTGAGCACACATGCCAGCCCGCCGGAAGCGATTATCAGAAAAGAGAAAAGGGAAATATCGAGATCAGTATGGTAATAATTTTTGTTCGCTGCCAATATAACCGGGACAAAAGCCCAAAAAGTATACAATTCCCACATATGTCCAAAATATCCAAAAGAGGATGACCTGAAATTTTTATTCCTGAACGCGGTCATGAATGTCGTAAACTTTAATCTTTCGCCGGGCTTCCTGAACGGGCCATCAGGAACCAGGAGAAAAATGATCAGCCCACCGATGGCAGATAGTGAAGAGATCGAATAGATCACATATTTCCAGGGAAGTTCAGCCGTCATGCTTTTCAATAAATGAGGGAAGGCTGTTCCAAGTACCAGGGCTCCCACCAAAAATCCAAGTGATCTTCCCAGCCCCTTCTGATAATAGTCCGATGCTATCTTCATACCCACAGGATAGATTCCGGCAAGAAAAAAACCGGTAAAGAAACGAAAGGATAATAATGCCTGTGGCCCGATGCTC
>JAYWAZ010000374.1:0-2784 GCA_043781975.1 Bacteroidota bacterium | reverse complement strand
CCCCCGGCGATAAAGGCAAATGAGATCGACCTCCAATTTTGGAAGAACAGGATCGATCCAAAAAATCCCGGCATCACCAACGAAACCAAATATGCCGCCGCCCTCGCCAGGAGATTTCATTTAATGGGTGATATCAGGGATATCATCTCCTCAGACAGTGTTTTACATCAAATAGACAGCGTGTACGCCCACAAAGAGGCGAGCCCCCTCCTTGCTTTAACCGGGCATTGCATACTGCAGCACCGGTTCAAAGAAGCGGGTCATTACTTCGAGCAGGCCCGGGCGATAGGACTTAAGAATTATGAATCCGTAACCACTACGTTTGACGTGGATTTTGAACTGGGCAGGTATTTGCTTGCCGAAGCCGGACTAAAGTCCATCAAAGCGGGTAATGATTATGGTTATAATTTCCGCCATTCCAAACTGGCACATTACAAAGGCGATATCGATACGGCGATCGCTGACATGAAAAAAGCGGCGGAAATAGCCGGGAACGATATCGCTTTAAAACAGGCCGCCCTGTCGAATGTGGCCGACCTCTACCTGCACAGCGGTAACCTGGGGGAGGCTTATGACAATTATGTAGCATCCATCCGCCTGGATGCCGCCGACCTGCACAGCATCATGGGATTAGGCTGGATCGCATTGCAACATGATCAAAATGATTCCCTGGCCGAAAAGATATTCAGGTTTGTGCAAAGCAGGACAAAAGCACCTGACCCGCTTTTTAAACTGGTACAAGCAGCAGAAGCAAGAGGAGACAGCGCCCTGCAAACAAAATACGCCAGGGCATTTGAAAAGCAGGTAACCGATACCGTTTATGGCAACATGTACAACAAGTACCGCATTGAATTATATACGGGTATCCTGCATGAACCCGCTAAAGCCGAGCCCCTCGCCCTGAAAGAATTGAGTAACCGGAATACACCTCAAACACAGGCCTGGTACACATGGGCACTGTTCTTCAACGGCAAAAAAGAGGAGGCTTACAAGAACTTTCAACAATTCGTTTCAGGAAAACCGCTGGAAGGGCTGGAACTTTACTGGATGGGTAAACTGATGCAGGGCCTTAACAAGGGATATAACGCTAAGCAGTTCTTTAAGGCTGCTTATAAGAACCGTTACGACCTCAGCCCGGGTAAAGTAAAAGACCTGGAAAAAGAATTGGAATAAGGAGAAGGACAAATGCAAAATGTAAAATGCAGCATATAAAATGTAGAAGTTGAAGAGTCCAAATTATTTATAAGGGTTAAAAGCTTCTCGCCTTTTTCATTTTACATTTTATGTGCTGTATTTTACATGCCTTCTGACTTATAAACCTGCAACTGATCACTCAAAGGAATATCCGCTGAATGGTCCAGTAACCGGCAATTGCCGTGATCACAATTGACAGAGGCATCACAAATGCTTTCCTGTAATAATATTTTTGTCCAAACCACTTACCAAATAAAAAGAACGCTGCTAAGATCACCGTTAACTGTCCAAATTCAACGCCCACATTGAACATGATGAGGGAACTTAGATAGGCGTTTTGCGGCAGTCCCATTTCACCCAATGCATTGGCGAATCCCATTCCATGAACCAGTCCAAATAAAAAAACGATACCGATCCGGGAGGTTTTTATCCGTGGAGAAAAGATATTTTCAAGGGCTACGTACATGATGGAAATGGCGATGACGGGCTCCACGATCCGGGGAGAAGGCGTGATCACATGATACATGGCGAGGCCAAGCGTAACCGAATGGGCAATGGTAAAGGCCGTGGCCTGCCATAGAAGTGGCTTCAGTTTAGGGCTCAGTAAAAAAAGGCTTAATACAAATAAAATATGATCGAAACCAAGCGGAAGTATATGGGTGTACCCCAATTTAAGGTATAAGATGGCGGCATCGGTCTTCGACATGGATTCCAGTTCCCCCACCACATCGTGCGCCAATAAACGCTGGCTTACCAGGAAGAGCAGGATCATCAGTCCACCGGCCTTTGAAATAAAACCCCATTTATTATTACGGGGATCATTCAAGTTGTTGTGTAAAGCTTGCATAACTGGATATACGGGGGAAAGGGGTAACTGGTTTGTATTGATATAAAAACGGCGAAGAATTTCTTCTTCGCCGTTCTATTATTAAACTACCAGGGAGATGCTAAATAGGGAAAAGAGGTAAGGAATGCTTTATCATTCGCGTTCACATGATCGCTTGTTAAACCGGCATTCACGGAATTCGTGGGTCCGCCGAAGATCAGTATCAGTTCCACATCGATCACGTCATCGGCCAAAGCCCTGCCGGATAATGTATTCGCCGGAACGCCATCATAAAAAGTAGTGGGGCCGGTAGTGGATGCAGTCAGTACATCGGTTACGAGCGCACCTGAAAATTGATCCGCGTTATAAGTCAACAGGTTGGTGGTATAACCGGGATAAAGGGCTAAAAGCTGTGTCTTGAATTTAGCACCGAACTTAGCCGCCATCTGTGATGGGGGAGTGGTGTTAAAAGAATCCTTTGCCGCCGCATTCACAAATACGGTATTGATCGCAGGCCTTCCCATCTGGTCCTGCTGCTGGTAGTAAACCGTTGCTGCTACCGTATCACTTTTTTTACAGGAGGCTGCAAATATGCTGCCCGCTATAATAATTGTTAATAATTTTATTGTTTTCATTGTCTTAATTTTTTAAAAATGTTTAATGAATTAAATTTTCTTTTTTGTTTCTAACCACACATTGATCTTACCAAGCGGGCTGCTGATCAGGGACTTTGGCACTTCAACCACTACGCTGAGCACGTTGGT
>JAYWAZ010000373.1:0-2786 GCA_043781975.1 Bacteroidota bacterium | reverse complement strand
TACCGTGCCCCCGAAGTGACCACGGGAGGCTCTAACGCCATTGATTTTTCCAAATCCAGTTTTGCAGGCAATAATCAGGTTTTCTTAAGCGTGCCCGTTAAGAGCTTTGCCGCCGGAACCTATAACTGGCTGAGGGTTTCACTGGCTTACCAGAATTACAATGTGTATGTGACCGCACCCGGATTCAGCATCGACGCCACTGTAGCTTCCTTCATCGGGTTCAACACTTATCTCTCAACTTATAAGATCAGGGATTCAACGGTCATCGTAAACGCCAACAGGGCCCAGGGCTATTGGGCGGTGGAGGGTGCGGTACCGGGCTTTGGTTTTGTAAGGTCGGGCCAGGCGCCCGCCGGCGCCACAACGGTTCCAAATCCTTTGTTTGCCACTTCTCCCATTCCTGCCGGCTCCTGCGTAGTAACGGGCATGTTCGCGGCACCGCTGGTGGTTACGGGGAATGAAACGAGCGATATCAATGTCATTGTCTCTCTTTCTACCAACAAAAGTTTTGAGTGGGTTGACGGAAATGCCAACGGAAAATATGAACCCCTGCTTGGCGAACAGGTGGTTGACATGGGGATCAGGGGGATGATTCCGATAAAGCAATAAGTGATAGAATAGGTAATAAGTTATAAGTTATAAGTTTTAAGTAATCCGGGAATACCGTAGTTTTAGAAACTACGGTGTTCTTTTTTAAATAACTTAGCTGAATGTTTCCCAGGATAAACCCCACCACTACCCCTTCATGGAAGGCATTGCAGGAACATCATGCCCTGATGAAAGGGGTGCACATGAAAGAACTCTTTGCGAAGGACCCCGAAAGGTTCAGTAAATTTTCCCTAAGCGTACCCGATATCGCGTTCGATTACTCCAAAAATATCATCACCGAAGAAACCAGGCAACTGCTCCTGCAACTCGCCGTGGACTGCCAGCTCGAAGACGCGATCCGGGCGATGTTCAATGGTGAGAAGATCAACGAAACAGAGAACAGGGCCGTATTGCACACCGCCCTGCGGAATTTTTCAGAAGTACCGCTTAAAATGGATGGTAGTGACGTGATGCCGGAAATCAGGGCGGTACTGCGGCAGATGAAAGATTTTTGCGCACGTATCCACAGCAGTGAATGGAAGGGTTATACCGGAAAAAAAATAAAGCATATCGTAAACATCGGCATCGGGGGCAGCGACCTGGGGCCCGTGATGGTCACGGAAGCCTTAAGACCTTATTGGAAAAAGGGCATCCAAACCCATTTCGTAAGCAATGTGGATGGTACGCATATCGCCGAAACGCTGAAAAAAGTAAATCCCGAGGAGACCCTCTTCCTGGTAGCGAGTAAAACATTCACCACACAGGAAACCATGACCAACGCGCAAACCGCAAGGTTATGGTTTTTGGAAGAAGCGATGGATAAAAAACATATCGCCCGGCATTTCGTGGCCATCTCCACCAATGAAGCGGAAGTGGTGAAATTCGGCATCGACCCGGCCAACATGTTCGTTTTCTGGGATTGGGTGGGCGGCCGTTACAGCCTGTGGAGCGCCATCGGACTGTCCATCGCGCTGACGATCGGTTACGATAATTTCGAGCTATTACTGCAAGGCGCACACGAAATCGACATTCACTTTTCAACTACCCCTTTTGAAAAAAATATCCCTGTGATAATGGCCCTGATCGGTATCTGGTATAGCAATTTTTTTGGAACCGCTACGGAAGCCATTCTTCCCTACGATCAGTATATGCATCGCTTCGCTGCTTATCTTCAGCAGGGCAACATGGAGAGCAATGGCAAATATATTGACCGCAACGGTGATGCCGTGAATTATACCACGGGACCTGTCATCTGGGGAGAACCCGGCACCAACGGGCAACACGCATTTTACCAGCTGATCCACCAGGGAACACAAATGATCCCCTGCGATTTTATCGCTCCGGCCATCAGCCATAACCCGGTATGGGACCATCACCAGAAACTATTGAGTAATTTTTTCGCGCAAACAGAAGCACTCATGAAAGGCTCACCCAATAATGATCCTTACAAAGGATTCGAAGGCAACCGCCCTACCAATTCATTCCTCGTGCGGCAGATCACACCCTACACGCTGGGAGAACTGATCGCATTGTATGAACACAAGATATTCGTGCAGGGTGTCATCTGGAATATTTATAGTTTCGACCAGTGGGGTGTTGAACTGGGAAAGAAATTGGCAAATAAAATATTGCCGGAGTTAGAAGGAAAGGATACCATCACAGGACACGATGCTTCCACCAACGCCCTGATCAACCTGTATAAAAAACTTCATTGGTGATCAGTACATATCCGGGGCCGACAAACCCGTTTCCCTGTAGAGATAAAATTTGTATGGCCTGTAACCCGCCTTGCCCTTGATGACGATGAGGCGGCAATCGCGTTTAGGCATTACCGCGTTATTCGGCAATTGCAGGTCAACCTTCCAGAACCGGTTCCCTTTTTTTGGAGTAAGCTGGATATCCTGTCCGTTCTCCGCTTTTTTTCCGGCGTGTATTGCAAACCCGTTGACAGCGGTCACAACGGCACCGAATGCAACCTCATTATACAAAACAGATATGATCGCCGGCCTTTCACTACCCGTTAATTCAATATAGATGAACCGCTCCATATTTTCAACACTATTCAAAGGCTTGCCATTTTCATCCACGGGTATATTGCCTGGCATGATCACTTTATAAAAAGCATAGGCCCTTTGTATCTTATTGGTATTTTGTGCGGGAGAGTCTAGATATACAACGAAACTTAAGCAGCATAAGAA
>JAYWAZ010000372.1:0-7734 GCA_043781975.1 Bacteroidota bacterium | reverse complement strand
GATAAGTAAAAACATCATTTTGGAAAATGCGGGATTTGAAAAACTTTCGGCCGTAAAACATTGTAATAAAACCGACGTATGGGTCACCATTCATAAATGGGATACTGATGAATACCAAACCTACCTCGTGACTGCGTCTGGGGTGAATCCGACCCCAATGATCAGCCATACCGGTCTTTTTATCACTGGCATACAGGACAATACCATTGGCACCTTAAAATTCTCCATTGACGGAAAAAAACTAGTGGCGGTGCATTCCTATCAGAATAATATGATAGAGCTGATGCAGTTTGATAATACGACAGGGCAGATCACCAGCCCAATAGTTTTTCAACCCGAAGTTCCTTCGCCGCTGCTAACGGTTACGGGTGTTTACGGAGCTGAATTTTCACCCGACGGGAACCTCTTATATGTCTCCGATAATTATTCGGCGGATGATCCGGGGTTACTGTATCAATTTGACATCAGTTCTAATAATGCGGCAACTATACTTGCTTCCAGGCAGGTCATATCGAACAGTTCGCCCTGGTTTTTGGGTAACCTGCAGATCGGGCCCGACCTTAAAATTTATATGGCCATGCTCGGCGATTCTTCTTTGTCTGTGATCGAAAACCCCAATGTGTATGGCCCTGGCTGCAATTTCATGTACAATAAGATCTTCCTGGGGTTAAATGGCAGCGATGCGGTGAGGTTTGGGCTTCCCAACTTTATCCAGAGTTATTTCGACATCGCATCAAACCCTTATGATTTTACCCGTTCCGGGAATTGTACCGACCTCGATGTGGCTTTCTCCATCAACAGGCTTACCGGAATCGATTCGGTAAAATGGAATTTCGGGGATGGACAGCAATCGGTGTTGTTAGCTCCCGTTAACCATTATTCGGCCCCTGGATATTATACCGTAAAACTGGTTGTTTACAAAGTCGATTGCTCCGGCCTAAATGATACGGTTAGCCGAAAGATATGGGTTGCTGGCTCATCCGGTTTTTTGGGAATTGATACCGGCAGTTGTTCCCTGGCCACATTACAGATTGGTGTTGATGATATTGAAGCCGCCAACTATTTATGGAATACCGGAGCGGTTACCAATAAGATAAACAGCAATGTTGCGGGCTTATACTGGCTGCGGATAGAACAGAATGGCTGCAGCATCACAGATTCCATAAACATATCCCTGAAACCTAATCCCGTTATTAATATTGGGAGGGACACCACGGTTTGTATAAATAAAAGCATTGTGCTGAACGCCGCATCTATATCCGCCGATGCTTACCTGTGGAATACCGGAGAGACAAGTTCCGGTATCAGGGTGAATATGCCGGGGTTATATTATGTGACCGTGACGAAGAATTCCTGCGTAGCAAGCGATACGCTGATTGTAACCTGGGGAGATTGCGAGGCTTTTTTCCCAACAGCGTTTACACCCGATAACAATGGATTAAATGATTATTTCGGAGCAGCAAGCGGATTCACCGCGGGTGATTTTTTCATGGAAGTATTTGACAGGTGGGGAAACATGGTTTTTATTTCGGGCAACATCAATAAAAAATGGGACGGCAATTATAAGGGTAAGCCCATGCCTAATGGTGTGTATTCCTGGATCATGCATTATACGAATACCAGGGGCATTAAGCGTTATATGCAGGGTACCGTATTGCTGATCCGTTAAATCGTTTGTTAAAAAAATCTTTCCTGTACTATTTCTTTGCCACATTATTACCTTTGTTCAGATGCAAACCATTTCTGTTAATATTGTAAATACTTCTACAAACCCGCTGCCAGCTTATGCAACAATAGGTTCGGCCGGAATGGATATCAGGGCTGATTTGCAATCACCGGTTTCTTTGCAACCCATGGAGCGCTTCCTTGTTCCAACCGGTTTATTCATTGAATTACCGGTGGGTTATGAAGCACAGATAAGGCCCCGAAGCGGGCTGGCCATTAACCAGGGTATCACCTGTTTGAATGCTCCGGGTACGGTTGACAGTGATTACCGTGGTGAGATCAAGGTCATCCTGGTGAACCTGAGTACAGAAACGGGCGTGATACACCACGGAGACCGTATTGCGCAGATGATCATTGCCAGGACCGAACGGGCCCGGCTGAATCTGGTACAACAATTGAATGATTCAATAAGGGGTGACGGCGGCTTTGGGCACACGGGGTTGAAATGAATAATAGTTTATTACTTAATCAAAAAACAATGAGGCGTTTTTTACAGTTTTGTACTTTACCGATGGCCCTGCTGTTCTTATTCAGTTGTCATACTTCCAAAAAGATCATTACCAGGGCCATTGCTCCAAAAGACACCGCCGCGGCCGTGGTCATCGTGCACACCAGTGCCGATTCGCTTTTAATGCAAAACACGGCCATGGAAAAATTGCGCCACCATTATATTGATTTCAATACATTCAGCGCCAAGATAAAAGTGGAATATGAGGACACGAAAGGTTCGCACCCCGATATAACTGCCATCGTGCGTATCGTAAAAGACAGCGCCATATGGATGTCGATAACCGTACCCATTGCCTTTGTTAATTTTGAGGCCTTCCGGGTACTGATAAACAAGGACAGCGTGATCTTACTGGATAAACAGCATAAAGAAGTGAAATACCGGTCGATCGATTATTTACAGGATGTGACCGATATCCCCTTTGATTTTAAAACCCTGCAGGACCTGCTGATCGGCAACCCGATATTCCTTGACAGCAATATTGTTTCTTATAGAAAAATAGAAAATAAGTTGTTGATATCAACCGCGGGCAATTTATTTAAACACCTGTTGACCCTTTCAGCGGATAATTATTTTTTACTGCACAGTAAGTTAGACGATGTGGATTTTACCCGTAACCGTACGGCCGACATCACCTACGGCGCTTTTGAAAATAAGAATGGCATCGATTTCTCCACTTACCGCGAGATTACGGTCTCAGAAAAAAACAAAGTGGATATCCGGCTTAATTTCAAACAATATGAGTTTAACAAAGAATTATCAGTCTATTTTAATATCCCCAAAAATTATAAAAGAAAATAAGCGTTACCTGTAATTATGCACAAGACCTGCGTTTAAAGAATGTGTGGTTTTCCCGTTTGAATCGTATTTTTGATGAATCCCTAAAACGAACCCATGGTAAAGACCATTTTCACGGCCATTTTATTTTTACTTACCGGCTTCATGGCCAATGCACAGCAACCCACCAGGGAGGAGCTGGAAAAACAGCGCCAGCAACTGAAAAAAGAAATTGAGCAGACGGAAAAGATGCTCAACGAAAATAAAGCCCGCACCAAAGAAAATTTTGTTCAATGGAAACTAGTGAATGAAAAGGTGAACCTCCAGGACAGGGTCATTGAGAATATCAACCGCGATATCGACCTCCTCGATAATAATATCTATACCATTCAACGCGATGTTCACCGCTACGACCGCCTGCTGGATACTTTAAAACAGGAATACGCCAAAAGCATGGTGTATGCGTATAAGAACAGGAACAATTATGAATTCCTGAATTTTATTTTTTCGGCCGCCAGTTTCAATGATGCCATCAAGCGCATCGCCTATCTTAAAAGTTACCGTACCTACCGGGAAATGCAGGGTGAAAATATTTTACGCACACAGGAACTACGACGTCAGCGTATTGAAACACTGGGTGGGGTAAAGGAAAAGAAAAATGATGTGTTGGACAGCAAGAGCAGGGAGATGGAAGTGCTGGAAAAACAAAAATTGGAAAAAGACCGGATCCTGGCTGAACTGAAAAAGCAGGGAAAACAATTAAACAGCCAGTATGCCGCCAAGAAAAAGCAAATGGTAAAAGTGGATAACGCCATCGCAGCGGCCATTAAAAGGGCGATGGACGAAGCAAGGAAGGCGGCGGAAAAACTAAATACCACCACCAATGCGAATAACACCGCTACGACAAAATCCGTTAGCACAACCAGAAAGGCCGTGGTGCGGAAAAAAGAGGAAAGTGTCTTGTTAAATCCTGAAAATATCGTTGTTAATGCCAATTTTGTAAAGAACAGGGGTGTGCTGCCGTGGCCGGTAGATAAGGGATACCTGTTAATGCATTATGGCCCCAACCAGCTGCCAAGCGGATCAACATTCATCATGAGCGGCATCACGGTCGCAACAGATATCGGCAATGCGGTGAAATCAGTTTTTGACGGGGTAGTTTCTAAAGTGCTTTTTGTTGAGGATATACAAGTGGTCATCATTCAGCATGGTAAATTTTTCAGCACCTATAGTAATTTAGCCGGCGTTTCCGTAAAGTCAGGCCAGGATGTAAAGACCGGGCAGGTGATCGGAAAGGCCGCCGCCAACCTCGACGGGGTGGGTTCCGTTGATTTTTACATCAATGATGAAAAAAATAATTTAGATCCTGAAAGGTGGTTGCGGCCGAGGTAAGGTCATATCACCCGTTTATACAGGGCCTCATATTGGGGAACGATGTTTTCGATATCGAATTTTTTTGCCTGCTGAAGTGCGTTTGCTTTGAATTTTGATAAGGTAGCATCATCCTTTAAGATCGAAAGTGCATTGCTGCTCATTTCATCCACATCTCCCACATTGCTCATATAGCCGCTGAAGCCGTTGATATTTATTTCGGGTAGCCCACCGGCGTTAGTTGATATTACCGGCACCTCGGCTGCCATTGCCTCCAGGGCGGCAAGTCCAAAGCTTTCGTACTCACTTGTCAGTAAAAAAAGGTCGGCGATCGGCAGGATATCTTCCATTTGTTCCTGCTTGCCCAAAAATTTGATGGCATTATGTGCGGGGCAGTCCCTGACATCCGCTTCAATATGCGTTCTTTCGGGTCCATCGCCCAGTAACAATAAGGTGGAGGGCAATTGTTTATTGATCAGCAAAAAAGTGGCCACCACGTCTTCCACGCGTTTTACTTTCCTGAAATTGGATGCATGTACGATAATTCTTTCCCCGTTGGGGGCGATCAGTTTTTTAAAGGCGTCCACCGGTTTTTTGTGAAAACGATTCACATCCACAAAATTGTAAATGACCTCGATCTCTTTTTCTATCTTAAAATTCTTAAAGGTTTCGGCCTTCAGGTTCTCCGATACGGCGGTAAGTACATCGCTTTCATTCATTGAAAAAGTGACCACAGGGCTGTAGGTCTTGTCTTTTCCCACCAGTGTAATGTCGGTGCCATGCAGGGTAGTGATCACCGGTATCCTTTTGCCTTCTTTCTCCAGAATTTTTTTGGCCATATAGGCAGCTGCGGCATGCGGAATGGCGTAATGTACATGCAATAATTCCACATTGTTATTGGTGATCACGTCGACCATGGTGCTTGCCAGGGCCGTTTCATAAGGCGGGTAATCAAACAGCGGGTAGGTGGGGACCCTTACTTCATGATAGAATATGTTGGCATGAAAGCCGCTTAACCTGACCGGCTGCTGGTAAGTGATGAAATGAATGTTATGCCCCTTATCCGCCAGGGCCTTGCCCAGTTCAGTTGCCAGTACGCCACTACCTCCAAAGGTCGGGTAACACACGATGCCTATATTCATGGAAAATCAGTTTTAGTAAAAGTAAACTGCAATTTACCGATTTATTTTTCATAGTTCTTTCCGTTCATGTATTGGTATTAATCAGTAAGTTTGTTCCCAAACAACCGGCATGTTTAAAAAAATTCTGACAACAACGCTCTCTCTTTTCATAATTTCCTTTGCTGCTTTGGCACAGGAAGATTCATTGATGATCAAGAAAATAGCCGATGAGATATTGTTGAATGGTAAAGCCTATTCCAGTTTGTATACCCTTTGCAAAATGATAGGGCAACGGCTAAGCGGTAGTGTTGGTATGTACAAGGGCGAGGCTTGGGGGTTAAAGGCCTTACAGGAAGCGGGTGCAGAAAAAGTGTATTTGCAGGAATGTATGGTGCCGCATTGGGTACGCGGAAAAAAAGAGACCGCGGGGTTTAGAACCCGGAAGCGTTCTGCCGACCCCAATTTCAATATCCTGGCTATTGGAAATTCTGTGGGTACGGGGGAGTATGGCGTACTGGCCCAAATCATTGAAGTCAAAAATTTTGATGAACTTAACCTGCGAAAAGATGAAGTAAAAGGAAAGATCGTTTTTTTTAATTATCCTTTTAATAAAACATTGTTAAGGGGTGCTTATGGCGATGCTGTAAGGTACAGGGGCGGCGGTGCTTCTGCGGCTGCAAAATATGGAGCCCTGGCAGTTATTGTGCGATCTGTCACTGCAGCTTATGACAACAATCCCCATACCGGTGCTTTGCGTTATAATGATTCGTTTCCAAAAATACCTGCTGTAGCCATTAGTACCATTGGCGCCGAATCGCTGAGTGCCTGCCTGAAAGGAAACTATAAGGACGATAATTTTTTTATACAATCCAATTGCCGGATGTTGCCGGATACCATCGGCCATAATGTGATCGGGGAGATCAGGGGAACGGATTTTCCTGATGAAATAATTACTATCGGGGGTCACCTCGATAGCTGGGACCCGGGCGAAGGTGCAAGTGATGATGGGACAGGATTGGTACAAAGCATTGAAATAATCAGGGCATTTAAAGCCCTGGGATATAAGCCCAGGCGAACCATACGAATTGTTTTATTTGCCAATGAAGAAAATGGAGGAAAGGGGGCAGCTAAATATGCGGATGAAGCAAAAATACATCATGAAAAACATATTATGGCGATGGAAAGTGATGGTGGTGCGGAGTATCCCCGGGGGTTTAGTTGTGGTATGACAAAAGAGCAATTTGTAAAAGCAGATACCTGGAAAAAATACTTTGAACCTTTCGATGCAGCAAAGTTTTCATTCAGTGATGGCGGTGGAGGCGGTGCCGATATCGGCCCTTTGCAAACTATTTTCAAAACGGCCCAGTTTGGATTAAACACAACCGGACAAAGATATTTCGATGTTCACCATGCTGCCACTGATGTTTTCGAAAAAGTGAATGCCCAGGAATTGAACCTATGTGCGGTTGTCATGGCTGCAATGGTTTACCTGGTTGATAAATACGGATTATAACAGCGCATTTAAAAAAATTGATATGGACGATTTAAAACCTGCTTCCACCCCGCAACTTCAACCTAAGAAGAAAAATGCATTCAGGAAATTCCTCTGGCGATTTTCAATCATCGCGTTGTTGATCATTGCTTTTTTGGTCTATTGGTTTTTTTACAATCCCAAGAGTGACGGTACCCGGACCGTTTACCTGGTGAAAATATCTCACAAAGGCAATATTTTTAAAACCTATGAAGGAGAGGCCCTGGTAAGCATTGGAGCAAACCCGCAAACATCAATCACCACCGATAAATTCATTTACTCTGTCACCAGCAAGGCCCTCTACGACTCACTGACAAAATATGAAGGGCAGAAAATGACCCTGAAATACAGACAATACCGTAGAACCCTTCCATGGCGCGGAGACAGTGAATATATTGTGTATGATTTTGACAAGCCCGCATTTTAACTGTCATCGATATTTTAAGCATGTAAAAGAAAGATGACCGGCTTTTTATGAAAATCGATTTTTTCTTTCTTCCATTCTGCGATCGTTTTTGTCTTTATATATTCATTGGCCGAAGTCAGTTCGGCAGCAATGCATAGCCTGGTAGAAGGCTTACAGGTTTTGAGCAGGGTTTCCAGCAATTGGTTATTGCGGTAAGGTGTTTCAATAAAAATTTGCGTGCTGTTTTTCTTTAATGAATCTTGTTCCATTGCGGCAATAGATCTGGTACGTTCTG
>JAYWAZ010000371.1:0-2807 GCA_043781975.1 Bacteroidota bacterium | reverse complement strand
AAAATTGTTATGTTTGTCGTATGAACTGGACCGAAAAAAAATCTGTTCGTGTAGCCTTATTGGACCTCTATGAAGGATTCCCCAACCAGGGCATGCGTTGTATCCGGGAGATCCTTAACCAGTTCGGGGATGCCCACAATATTGATCTTACCTGGGATGAATTTGAAGTGCGGCTGGAAAAACAGGTACCCGACCTCAGCTACGATATCTATATCTCCAGCGGCGGCCCGGGTAGTCCGCTTACCAGTGAAGGCAGTGAATGGGAAAAAGTTTATTTCAACTGGCTGTCAAGACTGGAACACTGGAACCTGAATCCTGCGCACGTACAGAAAAAAAATGTGTTCTTCATTTGCCATTCTTTTCAACTCGCCTGCAGGCATTATAAGATTGCCAACGTCAGTAAAAGAAAAAGTACTTCTTTCGGCGTTTTTCCCATGCACTCTTTGCCCGATGGAAAAGACGAACAGATCTTTGCGGGATTGAAAGATCCTTTCTATGCCGTTGACAGCCGCGATTACCAGGTGATAGAACCTGATCATAATAAACTGCGGCAGATGGGAGGCATCATACTGGCGATTGAAAAAGAGCGCCCGCATATTCCTTTGGAAAGGGCCATCATGGCGATACGTTTCAACGAAAATATGATCGGCACGCAGTTTCACCCTGAGGCGGACGCCATAGGCATGAGTCTTTACCTGCAAACCGAAGAAAAGAAAAAAACCGTGGTAGAGAACCATGGTATCGAAAAATGGCAGTCCATGATCGAACACCTGAATGACCCCGACAAGATCATGTGGACCTACGCCCATATCCTTCCCAATTTCCTTTTCCAGTCTGTAGAAAGTATGCAACCGGTAGAAGTGTAGAGACAGAAACACGGATAACACTGAGTTTTACAGATGAAAACGGATCTTTTATGCAGGGGAACGTGATTTCGTTTTTTATCTCAGAAATCATTATTTTTAATGTTCATCTGCAAAAAATAGTATTTCAATGATCCCTGAATTACGTCAACGTTTCAACAAAGCATTCACCAACGAAAAATATGAAGCTTATATCAGCAAACTGGAGAACCTGCACCCCGGTTCGCTCGATTTCAGGAACGCAGAAACCCCTGTCTTTGTCCCGAAGGACTTTACCAAAAAAATGCTGGAAGCCTGTGAAGACATTATTGACCTGATCGTACACCCCAATTTCATTGAAATGACCAACCGGGCAATACCCCGTGGTCTGAATGTACCCGGCGAGAACAGCCATTCGCATTTTATCGCTTTTGATTTTGGCATTTGTGAAAATGATAAGGACGCGCTGGAACCACAGCTGATTGAGATGCAGGGCTTCCCTTCCCTTTTCGCTTTCCAGGCCTTTCAGTCGGAGATCACCACCGAATATGCGGACCTACCTGGCAATTTTTCACCATACCTGAACGGTTATACGAAGGAGACCTATCTGCAGTTGTTAAAGGAGATCATAGTAGGAGACCTGGATCCCGGGCATGTGATACTGCTCGAGATCTTTCCCGAAAAGCAGAAGACCAGGATCGATTTTTACTGCACGGAACAGGTGTTGGGAATTAAAACGGTATGCTTAACGAAGCTGATGGCAGAAGGCAATAAATTGTACTATGACAACAACGGTATCAAAACCCAAGTGAAGAGAATTTATAACCGGCTGATCTTTGATGATCTCCAGAAACAGGAAGGGCTGGGAGATGTGGTGGACCTTACAAAAAGTTACGATGTTGAATGGGTGCCGCATCCCAATTGGTTCTACCGCATCAGTAAATTCACGCTACCTTTCATCCACAATCCTTATGTGCCGGAAACATTTTTCTTGAACGAAATGAAACAAATGCCGGCCGACCTGGAAAACTATGTTTTAAAACCCCTGTTCTCCTTCGCTGGGATGGGGGTTGTGATCGATGTAACCCCTACTGATCTGGAAGCAGTGCAGGACCCGGAAAACTGGATATTGCAGCGAAAGGTAAAATACGCCGACGTGATCGAAACACCCGATGTTCCTGCCAAAGCGGAGATCCGCCTGTTTTATTTCTGGAAGAACGGATGGCCAAGGCCGGTAGCGGTGCATAACCTGGCCCGGTTGAGTAAGGGAAAAATGATCGGCACGCGGTACAATAAGAATAAGGAATGGGTAGGCGGGAATGTGGCATTCTTTGAAACGTAATTTTAAGAATATAAATTTATTGAAATGAAAAACGGTATCATAAGATTCAACTTTTTCCTGGACCAGTTGCAGGTGCTGCTGGATAAAGCGGGCAAACAAAAAAACCCGGCACTATGGTTGTACCAGAACAATGCCCGCACCCCCATCTTTATGCTGGAAGGGCTGGCAAAGCTCTATGCCGGCTTGCACAACAAAAAGAAATTCGAGAAAATAAAAGCGCAGTTCAAACTACTCGAGGATATACTGGGAGCCATTGACTATTACGATTCCTTTGCAAAGCAATTCAGCGCTGATAAAAAGATCCCCGTCGCAATAACAAATTATATGCAGGCCCAGAGCAGGGAAAAGATCCAAAGTCTGAATGAAGCATTAAAAGAACAGCAATGGCTGGGCGCCGGTAATAAGCGCGTCAATAAACTAAGAAAAAAATTAAAGAAGGCCGATTGGGAGAAGGCAGAGGATGAAATAAAGAGTATGTCCCGCTTTTATAAAGCGGCGATTGCCGAGATCACCGCATTTGGGACCCAATCCAATTTTCATTTTTCAAATGTGGAGGCGGATGTACACGAACTTCGGCGCAAGCTGCGCTGGTTAAGCATTTACCCACAGGCCCTGCGGGGATG
>JAYWAZ010000370.1:0-20830 GCA_043781975.1 Bacteroidota bacterium | reverse complement strand
TCACCGTAGCTGATCCTTTAACTATCGAGTCAGGGGGACCAACGCAAACGGCATTGTCGCCCAATACGGCGGCCGGCAAACTGCCGATCAGCACCGTTGGCGCACCCGGCCCCACGATGGGCCCGCCAACATGCGGGATGGGCGGCAGCCCCGGTGTAACCATTGGGCAGACATGCATATCCGTTAATCGTGCGGCGGGCGGCATAAAAATAAATTTACTTTTTCTTAATTGATCATTACAATACCGCCTTTTACGGTAGTTTGCCCCGAAGCCGACAATTCAGCCGTGGCACTTCCTTTTCCCGAAAAGCCCACATTGGCGGTGGCATTGATATTCAAACCAGCCAGCACCAGGTCAGCTTTAGCACTGGCACTCAGTTTTGCCGTCGCATCAATATTGATGTTCCCCTTTGCGGTAATATTAATATCGCTGGCGCTGCTGATGGTAATGCCACTCGTTGATAATTTTATGCTGTTGCTGCTTTGGTCCTTGATCTCGATGGATTTGTCGTCATCACTGATGACAATGGTGTTGTTTCCCGGTGTCGTAAGTGTGATGACCTTTTTCTCTTCATCGAATTCCAGTTTCATCTTTGTCCTGGTAACAATGGCCTTGATCTTATTGGTGGCTTCAACCGTATAAGGTGCGGCATTCTTCCCGTTATACAGTGATCCCAGTATGACGGGGTAACGGGGATCATTATCAAAAAAACCCAGCACCACTTCATCACCGATCTCCGGAATAAAAAAGGACCCCGAATCGTTGGTGCCATAAAAATTTGCCAGTCGCGCCCAGGTTGCCGTGGGCGTTTCCGTATTGGAAGGGATCATCACCTGTACCCTGTAAATACCCGCGGGGTCGGCATCGATCTTTTTAACGGTTGCCAGGTGCATGCCCTGCATAGCGGGCAACTGGCCGGTAGCGGCGGCGTAAGAAAATCCCGGGCTTTCGTGAATGGGGCTGTTCTCGAGGCCAAATACTACGGAGGTATTCCAGTTTTCCGAATCGATGGTATGTGAAACGGCCGAAACAAATGCATTCCCGTTCAGTTTATTCCCCACGCCGTCAATTTCAATGATGTTGCCCGTTTTAACCGTGGCATTGCCGATGAATTTGACCCTTCCCTTAAAAGCACTTAGCCGTTTACGTAATAATATGCTGTTTGCCCATATCTGTAATTCGGCACTCGTCATCGGTACCGGTGAAATGAGATCCAGCTGCGTCTGTGAAAGTTTTCCTGCCAGGTCCTTGGGCGCTATATTTCCCTGCCCGTTCACCGTCGGTTCCGCTGCTGTTGATTTGATGAGCGCAAGCGTTTTGGCGTCCCAGGCAGAAGCAGCGATACCTGAAGGCTGGTTTTCTGCATTCAGGGTTCCCTCAAAAGAGATGATGGAATAACCCACTTCGATCTTCAAAACAGCGGTCTCGGAAACCTTGGGCACGTCCAGTGTAAGCGTATCAGAATCCTGGCAAATGATAAAACCGTTAAAATCGCAGCGGGAAAGAATAAAATCCCAGTCGGTAGACATCCGCTGGTACATGTTCTCATATTCTTCGGTGGTGGAACCCACCGTACAGCTGATCCCATAATTGCCAATGATCGATTTAATGATATCGTCGTCTTTCTTTTTCTCAAAATACGCCTCCTTTTCATTGTAGGTCATCTTTACCGCGGCGTGCTTACAGAATATCCTGAATGAAAAATAACTTTCCAGTGTGAGCTCCACGCTATGTCTTACAATGATGCCCTTGAATATGCTTTTGGCAACGCCGTCGATATACCCTACCAGGATCTCTATTACCACTCCCGGGTTAAAATCTTCGCTGTCGGTTATCTCAATATTTCCGGAATCAATCTCCACCTCTCCCCTCAGTACCAGTTCGGCGCTGGAAATTCTGTTGACGGCATGATTGACATTGATCGACTGGATGCCGTAATCGTCTTTCATATCGGCTCCATTCAGTTTCACCTTTATCTGGAGGGTGGTATCTTCTAATCCGGTATAAGGAGTATTGGCCATTCCTTAATTTTTTAAGGGTAAGGGCGGGAAATAAATTTGATCCCCCGGTTTTATGGCATTGATATGGCTGAGCCCGTTTTTCCGGGCCACCGTTATGTAGTGAGAACTGTCGCCGTATACCTGGTAGGTCATCAGTGGCAAAGTGTCGCCGGCCTTTACCGTACGCAAATGGGTAAGATCAGGAGAACTGGTACGGGCCTGTTTCATTTTTGTTTCAAAGTCCACCGTACGTATCAATCCCAGTTTTATTTTGGCCCGCAGTGGGGTGCCGTCGGGATTGAATAACGTAAAAGTAACATGGAAGGATTCGCAAAAACAAATGACCGAAAGTTTACCCCAGGTTATCTTAAGGAAGGGCGGGCGGTGCAATTCGCCGATATAGTCGCAGACCACGCCCTGGAACTTTTTGATATACGCGTCCACGTCCTTATTATTACTCATGTTCACAAGGCCGGTACCATCCACGATGATATCACCCAGGTCCAGTTTTTCTTCGCCGTAATTCGCAAAAACATAGGTGGACTGTGAATCGCCTACTATTTTTTCCTGGTTGAAATTGAGGTTCACGGAACGCGAATACTCCTTGGGGTTAATGAAGGCATACACCACCGCTATGGACTCGGTACAGGCCGCATCCTTGAATGATTCGATCTTGATCTTTTTGAGCTCCATCAGCGTTCACTTATTTTTTCGATCCTTGCCATTATTTTTTCAATACATTCCTTAACAATCTTGTTCTTCATATCCTGCAACTTATCCTTCAGGATATCATTCACCTGCTGGGACGATCCGTTATTTTCATTAACGGATACCTTGATCACCAATTCACGTATCTCCAGAGGCATAGGAACAAAGTTATTTATTGATCGATCCTTATAAAATAATCATACGCAAACTCCAGGGTTTCCACAACATACTTTTCGTCCCGCGAATTCAGATCTGAAACTTTTACAGAAACCGGGTAAGCGTTATAAAACGACCAGTTGACAGAGGGGGCCCCCTTTTCGTTCAACAGGTTAACCTGTACCCGCTTGGGTTCAAATATAAAATTCTGTACGGCCTTATTGATCCAGGTCATCAGCGGGGATCCCTTGATGAGCCCCCGCTTCAGTACCAGGTTTGAATATTGTAAGCCCTTCGGTAATTTGCGGGTAAACTGGTTCACCCCTCCCTCCTGTATAGGTTCTGTTTCAATTTTTACTTCAAGCCCGCTCACATTTTCAAAACCCGCTTCGTAAATACCCTTGATGTCATCCACGATCACCTCAAAATAAAAACCTACAGGAGGATAAAACTGTTGTTGGTTATCCGCCATTGAAAAGTTTATAAAATCTTCTCTTGAAGAATGATGGTATTAAATGATATCCAATCCCTCATGTGCCAGCTCCATGGATTCAACGGCTGATTCATTGGCATCGGATTTCATATCCGTAACGGTCATTTTTACGGGAAACGCATTCAAAAGTGTCCATGACATGGCCACTCCCTGGGCTTCATCCAGTAAAGAGATGGTGATGGTCTTCCTTTCAAATGTATTCATCTTAACCGCTTTGTAAAGGGTCCACATGGCCTTGTCATCCTTGAAGAGTCCTTTCTTAAGGGTGATGTTGCTGTATTTCTTGATCCCGGGCATTTTCACCGTAGAATGAACGGGACTGTTCCCGTGCCGGTATTCAATTTGCTGTACTTCGGCGTTCAAGCCGGTCACTTCCTGGAATAATCCTTCGGTATCCCCGATCTTAACAGAGAACGCGAATTTGACCAACGGCCATGTATTTGTCGATTGTGCTGCACCAGTATCTGCCATAAAAATTATTTTAAAAAGATTAATGAATTAAAGATTATTAATTGTTTGTTCACATTAAGCCTGTTGCTGCATCTGCTGGAATGTGATCACGATGAACTCGGCCGGACGAACTACGGCAACCTTAACGGATACACGCAAAATACCGTCCAGTATATCATTGGGCGTCATGGTCTTTCCCAGTCCAACCTGCACATCATAAGCCTGTTCCGGCGCCGATCCCGCCAGTGCGCCCATCTTCCATAAATTGAACAGGAAGTTATTCATCATGCTTTGCATGGTTACCCAGGTACCCGAATCATTGGGTTCAAATACATAGGCCCGGCAGGCGAGTTTCAATGACTGCTCCATCATGATCATGGTCCTGCGGACGTTGATATAACGCCAGTCCTGGCTGTTGCCATCCAGTGTTCTTGCACCCCAAACCAGGGTTCCGATACCGGGGAAGGGACGTATCACGTTGATCGACTTACCACCTACAACATCCACGTTCATTGATTCCTGCTGGTTGTGTGAAATATTTATTGACGGGGCATTCACCATCGCCAAGGATACATTCGCAGGTGATTTCCAAACACCTCTTGAACTATCAATCAGGGTATAGATCCCCGCCATGGCCGAACTGGGTGGTAAAAGGTTTAGCCTTGTCCTGATCTCGTCCATGATCTGCCCATAAGCAGGGCTGGTTGCGAGGAGTGACTGGTGAATATTGCTATTCAGTGATTTTATGGCAATTTCATATTTATCAGGTGCGGAAGTCTGAACCTTCTTGGCTTCGGCCAGCATTTTTTTCCAATTTTCAATAACACTGGAAACATTATCATTTAACTTGGTATCTTTTGGGTCCTGCAGATATGTTTTAAGTCCGTCAGGCTGAATATCCAGGTTACTGATATCGATCTCTGAGGCTGCAACAATAGATGTTTTCAGCCAGGGATAATAAGCAGCTCCATAATTAAGGAAGGAAGTTCCGATCGAGTTCCGGAACTCATTGATCTCTGCATCCGGTGTTTGCGCATCATCGCGTTGGGCCAGGTCAAATATCCCGAACCTGCTTTGTGTTGTATTGCAATGCATCAAAACCTTAACATAAACCTGGTAGGCCTCAACAGCATCTTCAGGTTTTTTAGGCCGGGCATATTTAGAGATCACATCCGGCATGAGCACCAATGTAGGTTCATATTCCTTCTCAAGGGCTTTAAACATGGATTCATCCGTGAAATCCTCCAGCTTCACCTTTGTTACCTCCGGTGAAGCACCTCCATAAGTACCCAACGACATGATATAACAGTTACTGCCGCCGTTCTGGTAAAACAACCGGATGCAATCGTAAAAATAAAACTTTTCAGCGGGGCTTTCGAGAGCGGTTGAATTAAAAGGCGGTTTTGAGCCTGCAGCAATCTTGAATTTGTGGTGGTACCCATTACCAAAGATCTCTACATACTCCGCGAATGAGGTAACCTTGGTAGGAACATGCTTTAAGGATTTACCTTTTCGTTCGGCCTTCTCTGTATAGCCGATGAATACGGGGACAGCTGTTTCTACGGCAACTGCCGAACCGGGGAAGGCGTTCTTCTCTTCAATGTAAACGCCTGGCGTCATTAGTTTTGATGGCATAATGTTAAGGTTTGTTAATGCGTAAAAAAAATATGGTTACAGGGAAGGATATGTAGAATTTAATGGGATATAAATATAATAATATATTTTCGACATTATAAAATAATATTTGAATAATTTTTCCCGGGGACCGTATTTTCCCCCGCGGGTACGACAGAAATGTGACGGATATCCGGGTTGGGAAGAAATTCTATGATCACTTTGTAGTGATCATTGCCTGATTCATAATTTTCTACCAGTTGAAACATGCGGTTAGGCATGTTGGTTAGTGCAATCGGTTCGTCTGAAACAAAGGCAATGCCCTGTTTGTTTTCGGGAAGAGTGACCGTTACAGGGCCATGGAAAGGGCGTTTCGTGGTTTTATTGATCACTATGGGATTCGCCAGTTTCTGCAGGTGTTTGCTAAGGAGGATATACTGCCAGTAAGTAGATTTCAGGGCGAATGGCATCACAAATTTATTCTCCATCCCATTGTGCAACAGAACCGATAACTGTCCAAAGGGTTTTGCAAAATAATTATTTTTAAATGCCGGCCTTACATCAATATCCTTTTCACTCACAAATTCATCTGCCAGCAAGGATTCACGGCCAATTAAAGTTGAGGGGGCATCCAGTTCTGCCAACCAATTTTCCTCATCCCGGTCCCGCAATTGCCCGGGAGTAAACTCCTTTTTCTTTTCGGGAGGAATGGTGAAATTATGGAAATGGAAAATGGAACCCGAGATGGTTTCGGGCAGCCCGCCAGTGTAACTATAGAGGCCGGTGTCTAAAAGATCAAGCCGGAAAATCAATACCGTACTGTCTTTTAACAGATCTTCCCGCTGCCGGGCACTGCCGGCAAATGAGGTATCATATCCTATAAAAAATCCCCCCGGACTAAGTTTGAATACCAGGCCCAATCTTTTCATTTGTTGCTTAGCGGCATCCGAAGGCGTAATGGTAAATCCCTGGAACAGCCCGTCTTCAAAAAAAGGGTGCCTGAATTCAACCGTAAATAAGATGTCAAATTTAAAATTCATCGGCCTGTTTCATTAGGTCATTAACGTGTTGTGCTATTCACTTTTCTAATGACCAATACTAAGTGGTTAACAATTTTAAAAAAATCTTTTTCTTTTTTGCTTGTCCAAAAAAGAAACAAAAAAAGACACCCGGCAATAATTACCCCCATTGCCGGGACAGCCGTGATGTGACTTTTGTACTACTGTAAATTCAACTTCAGTTCCCCGACAAGAAGACCGCAATTATTGAAACGCTTTTCAATAGCACAACGCGTTAGGTCATTCATAAATCATCGCTTTCCGTAAACGGTTAAACGCCCACGCGTGCTCATGATGCCTCGTCCACCGCTGAACTGATGGGCGGCCTCAATTCTTTCACATGGGAACTATGGAAAGAAAGCATCCTGATCTTGTATAATACCGATGGCATGTATTTCGCACCGAGCGTGGCCCAAAGGTTGTTTAGTTTTTCAGTACCCATACTCACCATTTCAACGGAGAACTTATCGATAGAACTGTCGAGCCTGGGTGTATTGGCCGAATTGAAAATGTTTTTACCCTGCAGGTAGGATATGATATTATCCAGGAAATGAAGTGCCACGTCGTATTTTGCGAAATAGGCTGAAAACAGGATATATATGTTGATCTTAACCGGGGGTGTGTTGTTGGCAGCCGACCTGTTACTGATGGATGTATTCTTTGAAATGGGTTCTTCCTCAATGTTGACGAGCGTAAGAACGATCTTATTCTCGCCTTCTATCGCAACAGTGCCATCCTGGTTAACGATCGCGGAAAGAATTACCCTGTCTTCATTCTCCCTGAGCCTGTTCCGGAAAAACTCATTGATATCTTCAGCCAGGCATGTTAAGGCTTCATTGATCATGGATGATATCTTTTAACGATAATTACCGATTAAAAAAATAAATGGCGATGGAAATGTTTCATTACTAACCAAAAATGAATATACAATTAAAACAGTTGATTTAAAAAATTAATAACGTTTTTTTAAAAAAATTTAATATTTTACACATCCGGAAAAAATACTGCTGTATCAAAACAGCATAACAAGAACTATATTATGAGAAATATAGCAAGCCGTTTTGCAATCATTACCATTATTTTACTGGCCGTTGGAAATATATCCATGAATGGTGTGAAAGGCAGGGTCTATACTCCGCCGGGCACGCTTACCCTTGTCGGCAATGATGTAAATGGATCGCAGGATACCGTTCCCCCGCCTCCCAAACTTCCCAAAGAGATCAAGGCCCCGAAATTCGAATTGCCCAAGAAAGCGCCCAACCTTTTGAAATTGCTCGGCAATATCTTTAAATTCAAACAGCACTCCAATGAGAATGAAAAGCGGCGGGTGGTGGATATCATCAATAAGATGGGACTTACGGATTCCATCGCCGCCTCTGAGCAAAATGTAAAATTCCTGATCTATAAACTCACGGATACCATTAACCAGAATATTGATTCGTTGCGTGCAATGATCAATTTCATCAGGAATAATGAACAGGATCTCTATTCCATGCAGCAGGATATCGCCTCTGTACAGAACGACCTAGATACCAAATTCGATACCCTCTCAAACTTTATCAGGATCAGCAAGGACAGGTACGCCGCCAATGATGTTTCTGAAAAGGACCTCAATATTCTGGCCAATAAGATGTTCCCCGTGCTCAGTGAAAATATTGAACTCAATCTGCTGACCAGAAAAATGGATACGATCACCATGCTCGAAAAGATAAGGGCTTCGGCATGGGTGGTACATACCGACACCGCCACCGGCAGAACTTACCATATTAAGACAAAGAACAGGATCGACGTATATGGATTCTACGATATGTTCAAGGGAACCGATATTGAAAGCAGCAAACTGGGTTACCTCAACACACTGATCTATAATTCACTGGTCATTAACAGCCGAACGGGAGATATCCATAAGAATTTCCTGGCGGCCTGGTATTATTCACCGGTTATTAATTATGCGATCCAAAGCGGATGTACTACCGCAGTATCATTTGTCATGGATGACTCAAAGTCATTGTATAATTTTTTAAGCAATGAACAGGCCCGCACTTATTTCATCAACTCCGCCGTCAAAATATTAAAATACAGGGATGCAAAGGCCATTAATATCGCGTTCGGTAATTTTTCAGCCAATGAAACCGCTATCTTCGGCAATTTCATCGAGGACCTTTATAAGTCTTTGAAAAAAGTTGACACGGCCTATAAGCTACTGATCACCGTACCCGCCATTAGTGGGGGCGGCAATTATCCCATTGGCAAACTCAAGGATCAAAACGGCCGCGACACCTACGACCGTATCATCATTGATTTCAGTAAGAATTATGCATCAAAAGCCTCGCCCCTGGCTTCACTGACGGCCATGCCTAAAGTCGTGTTGTCCTTTATTAATTTCAAAGTGCCCCCCGAAAAACTGGTGGTTTGCCTGCCCTACCGTGGCACCAAATGGGCCATTAATAACGGTACCGGTTATGCCGACAAGTTCATTGAATACATCCCCTATGATACCTTACGCATGAACTTTATGTTTCCCCGCTATACCTATTACGCCGTGGATTCAAACGCCACTGCGGTGATGGATTCGGCCGGAAAGAACCTGGTACCGGTAAGGCGTATCTTTTACGATGATCAATCCACGATCAGTAAAAAATATGAAAAGATCCGTAGCATGGGAATCGGCGGCGTGGCGGTCAATGGCCTGGGTGACGACAATGGTTATTCAGAATTATGGGATGAGATGTCTTTTGCCTTTGCTGTTCCGGACACCATTTACAGTAAGGCCGCGCCTGCGAGCATTGTCAAAGATGACTCCCTGAATTTCTTTCAAAAACTGACAAGGTATTTCACCCTGTATAATTATGTGTTGCAGCATCCCTGCGAAAAGTGCTTTGGAAATATCACCGATACTGTCGAAAACAAGATCATTCACGAATACCTGGAGGACCTGAACATCGGGCAAAAAATGGAGGAAGAAAATAATGTACGTATCGGAAAATACCAGAACACGTTCAGGAGCCACTACGAGTACATTAATCACTTGCTGAAAAAAGACCTGCTGAAGATCACCCTGATTTTATTCATCATCCTGCTGTTATTGTTATATTACTATGGATATAAAGTGAGGAAACTGGCCGAAAAATGGGCTACGAATAAAAAGAACAGAATGAAGCTGCTTTGCTTTGTAGTGTTTATCCTGTTTTTCCTTTCGGGATTCAGTTTATTGTTCAGCAGCGATTATTTTCCCCTGTTTGGCGTCACCAGATCCAATAGCCCGGGCTATTCAAATGATTTTACGAATTATAGGGCCTCGACCGGTACAGATGAAAGTATAATCAACCTGGATTATTGTGCACCGGAAAAAGGAAGCAAGTGCATCAACATGCCGCTGAATACTTTGCTACTTATCATCCTGGCCGTTTTTGGAATCAGCCTTTTTATTTACTGGCTTACGAAGAAATTTGGTTTTTCGATCTCCAAAACCGGAGACCCTTAAAGAAATCCATTTAATCTTTTACGATGGAACTACTTGATAAAGCCGTTATTTTCAGGTTTCATAATCAGCTCATCAATGAATTTGGCAAAGGAACCACGGGTGCCCTGGGATGGAAGCGCCCCGAAGGGCAACTGGCAAGGTTCAAGGTATTATCGGGCATCGGTGATCTCGATCACCACTCTGTTTTGGATGCGGGCTGCGGCCATGGCGACCTGCGTGAATACCTGGGCGCTATTTACCCGCACCTGCGCTATCACGGTGTAGAACAGATCCCCGCAATTTTACAGGAAGCCATCGACCGGTACAGCCATCTCCCCGGAACTTTTTTTTATGAAGGCGATTTTTCGGCTTCCGAATTGCCGATGGTGGATTATATCCTGGCCTGCGGTTCGCTCAGTTACCGCAACAGCGACCCGCTCTTTGTGCTGAAGACCATTCAAAAATTATTCAGCAACTGCCGCCTTGGTTTGGGATTTAACCTGCTGCGCAGGATCGAACCGCCCCAGGGGCTGCTGGAGGCCTTCAATCCCGTATTCATCATGGAATTCTGCCGGAAACTAACGGATAAGGTTACACTGATCGAGGAATATTATGAAGACGATTATACGGTGTTTTTGTATCATTAAAGGAGCCGGCTTTTTTTAGTCGCCTGTTTTGAAATGCAGTGCAAATAAAATAATACATCGTCTTTTTTTACTAATTTTCTTTGCAGTTAAATATCATGCATACCAAAACAAATATTGTTGTTCCAAAACAAAATCAGGCAGAACATGCTTCCCAAAAAAAGAATGCTGGGCTGCTTTCATTACCTGCCGTGCCGTTCTTACAAATGAAAACTGAAGAGGAAGATAGTTCGCAATTAAGTACACCATTTCTTTCTGTTGCCATGGCAAGAGAAAGAAATGGTATCGGCACTTTATCTCCATTTTCAATAGGTGATGGTATTGCTCATATTTATCCGAATGGACCGGCTCAACAGAATGAATTAAAATGGTTACAGGAAGACAATATACATACTGACGATACCCCTCAGATGATGCTGCCACAACAAGCCACACACGCGGTGCAGCAGCAGTCGAAACTGCAACCTGTAGAAATATCAAAGCAGCACAGCTTCACACAACGAATAATCCAGCGGGTCAAACACCTCATCGACGGGAAGGAGGTCATTACGCCCGATGCTATAAACGGTGCCATATGGCAGCAAGGTGGCAATGGGGGATACTATCACTTCATACAGAAATGGGAAAGCAAACATAATGTGATAGAAGCGATCCGTTTATTTTACAATTTAAAAGAATTGCATATCCATATTGTTAATGGAAATCTATTAGTCACCATTGCGGCCAAACAGGGTGCCCAGGCGGGAGATGATTTCGGACATTGGCATTATGCTTGTATTGGGAATTCTATAAACTTTCAAAGGACTGGCACGGGAAATTTAAGCAATAAAGCGGCACTTAAGGAACTCGCTGACGCGGTCATTGCCGAATTTGCAGGCCACAGCCGGGTTGGTAATTTGCAATGTGAGCTGAACGGAGGAGCCCATTCGATCGGCGATTTGGCCGGAGCATGTTTACAAAGACTTCAAGAAAAGCGTAGGTTGGAAATTGAACGACAGGAGGCTGAATTAGAGAAGACTAAGAAGCGGGAAAAAAAAGAAAAGAAAAAAAGGAAGAAAGAAAAGAAGGAAAAAAAGGAAAAGAAAAAAAGAAAAAAAGAAAAAAAAGAAAAGTCTGGAGATAAAAAAAAGCGCCGCGAAGAACCTACAGTTAATGACAATTAAATAAAGCACTGCCTGATATCTCCATGAAAGCAGTCAGTCGGGACGCACATTAAAAATTCTGAACATGACCGATCTCAACCGCAGCATCATGCAATGCCTGCAAAGAATTCACCAGAGCCTGCGCAGCCGCCCTTCTCCTGATCCGCATACCAACGGCGTTATTGACGATCTCGCCATTGATCTGAATGATCAAAGCCGGCAGGAGTGCCTGCGGCACAACATTCGGCAAAAGATGGTGCAGGCAAAATTGTATTTCTCCCACAACATTATTCTTGATCACATTGATATTCCTGCAAGCCACCATGATATCATTGATGGTTACTGCATTGGCAATATCCAACTGAACCTGTCCCATATCCGTATGCATATCGGTTCTGGTGTTTATTAACCTTCCCGCGACATAGGGGTTAGGACAGTTCTTCGTTAAAGCCTGGAACATCCTCAGGCATGCTGTGATCGCCTGGTTCACTTTTGTTGCACGGGTCTTCTCTACCGACTGGCGTATCCTTAAAGTAACCTGGTTGGCGGTAGAAGGTTGCCATTTTTCATGAAACGACTGCCCGGGCATATTGCCGTACATTTTAAAATGGATCATATCATTGATGGGGCCGATATTGGCATTGACCTTCGCCTGTGCCAGATCCAAAAATCCCTGCAAAGCCCCATTAACCAGTAATCCCCTTTGCTGTGCCTGGTTGATCAGGGCACGCTGCTGAATATGATCCTGGGCTTTTAAGGTAGGCGTTTGCAGCGCAACGAAATCACGGAAGGCCTGCTGGGCAATATAAAGATCATCAAACGCATCGTTGATGTTCCATTTTTTCTCCTGCCCCCGGTTATAGTTTTCAAGGGTGATATTATCGCCGCCGTCTTTGGCCACCACACCCGCATAATGATACACCCACAGGTGCTTCAGGCTTTTGGCCTTTAAGGAAATGGCCTGCACTTTTACATCGAGGAGCTGGTTGGTATTGCGCAGGTCGGTGAGGGCCTGTAAATATTCGTCATTGAGTGTACCCAGTTGAGCAAACTGGTTTGCAGGATTTTCCTGGTCCATCCGTTCCTGGTCTATATCCTGCTTGAGCGGTTTTATTACATAACCCTCACCTATATTCGCAGTTGCATTTGTATTGATGCCCAGTGATGGGTCAACCTGCGCCTTATTCATCGCATTGTAATTGCCCTGTGCATTTACACCCGGGGCGTTGGTTGTCATGGCAGTGTCCAGGCCAAGCGGGGTCTGTAAACCCTGGGCCGTGGAACTTACATAATCCGCCACCGGGTTAAAAGGTTCATTTTCACTGGGTGCGCCAACTTCACGCTCATGTATGCCTGTTCCGATCACTGCTACATGCTCAGTACTTCCGATTATCTTTTTTACAAAGTTGTTACATTCATTGGTCCCGAAAAAAGCAGCCAGGTCTCCTGCCGGCTCAATGGCGGGATCAACCTGCGTTTTCGTCAATGTTTTCGGTGTAGCGTCATAATGTGCCGGATCTGGGTTTGTCGGAATATCTATTGTTTGCCCGGTATGATGTAACCTTACACTGCTATTCACATCGTTGAGCGTATTATTCGACAAGGCCAATGCACCGGGAGTTGAAAAATAATTTCTTGGTTCTGCAACAGTATTTTCAATGGCTATTTCCGAATGCTCAGAAACATTGATATTGGGTACGCCTGCATTGACCACCGGCCCGCCATGAGGAATAAAATTGGCCCCTCCGCCATGGGTCTGTTCCTGTGTTTGCGTTTGATTGGGCGCCGTGATTTGTTTTTCAGTTCGCCTGGAAACACCGTCCACTTTCTGCTGGCTTTCGAAAACAGTACCCACAGCTGGATCGTAACCACCAGCGCCGGAATTGACAGCAAAATAAGCTTGTATCACCGGTGTTTTTGTAACGGATCCTTTACCCGTATTACCCGAAGGGGTAAATGCTTTTGTAACTGGTCTTTCAATACTTTTGGTCAGCAGTTCATCCTTGCCGGCCCATAACTGTTTTACGGGAACCGACGGCAATTGCTTGCCCAATCCCCCAACCATGGCTGCCGGGGAGCCGTTTTCCTCTTTTTTTATTCGCCTGATGTATTGGGATCTTGCCATCGGAAGGAATGCGTTAATTCAATATGCAACAGCCCGGTAAGTTTCCGGGCGCTTTAATAATGAGATTATTAAAGTGAAACAGCAGTTTACTTAAAGTTTATTGGCCTTCGCCCCCATCACATCGGCCTCCGTTTCCAGCCCGGAGTCGTC
The DNA here is from genome assembly GCA_043781975.1 of Bacteroidota bacterium. Classification (GTDB taxonomy): domain Bacteria; phylum Bacteroidota; class Bacteroidia; order Chitinophagales; family Chitinophagaceae; genus Ferruginibacter. Next base: position 6,826 of record JAYWAZ010000370.1, on the reverse strand, counting down.
ATTTACCGGAACGCCTTCCTTCATCTGCATGGTGGGCTGTACCCTCCCCTGCTTTTGCTGCGCCACATGCCAGGCTTCATGTGGCAGGTGTTTTTCCTGGCCCGGACCCACATGGATATCGGTACCCTGCGCATAGGCCATGGCGTTAAGTTGTGCCGGCGCGGCAGAATTATAATGTACATTCACATCATCCATGGAAAGCCCGGATAGGTTTTCAACACCCGACTTTAGGTTATCGGGCAGGCCGGTATTATTCGCTTTTTTCTGAACCACGTCAAATTTTCCCTGCACGGGAAGTTCCTCTTCAGGTCCGGCTTTTTGAATGGTCTCAAATTTGCCCTGTACCAGCTCTTCCTCTTCCGGTCCGGCCTTTTTTTGAATGGTCTCAAATTTGCCCTGCACGGGAAGTTCATCTTCGGGTCCGGCCTTTTGAATGGTCTCAAATTTGCCCTGCAGTGGGTCTTCTTCGGAGGCCATCTGAAGCGCGGGAACCGCCGACATTTGTTTAGTGTAACCCGAACTATTATCCGCCGATGAACGATTTACTTTTTCGTCAACTGTATGTGCTGATTTTGATGCAAACATAAATGGCTGATTTAGGTTAACAATATACAAATAATCGGTGATTTTAGCCCAAAAAACTCCCTGACTTTAATGGCCATCTTACTAATTATCATTCAAACAATAAGAGAACACCCGTATGCTACGGGTATTCTCTTATTAATAAATTCTTGATACGGCTTAAGCACTCTTTTTCATCAGTCCCATTACAGAACCAATGATACCCAAAGCGCCCCCTGCCAACATCATCCATATTCCCATACCTGTAGCCTCGCCGGCATCCATCTTATATTTTATTGCCAGGCCTGCTACTGCCAGACCCAGGATCAGGCTGAGAAAATTCAACGGTTTTTTACCTAAGAACCCACAAACCATCATAACAACGCCACATCCTATCCACAAATAGGCTACACCGCCACTGTCCATACCTGTTGCACTCAATCCACCTAAAGATACAAACGGAAGGAACATAGAAACAGCAGTTAGCAGCCCTCCGATAATAGTTACATAATTTTTCATAATTAATTTTTTTTGGTTGAGTATAAACTTAATACATTTATCGAGAAAGTCAAATTTTCGACCCAATTATTTATCCTCCGGCTATTAACCACCGGGTATCATTCCGGTGATGTTAATTAAAATATTTGCTGCCTGCAGGTAAAGCGGAAAGAGTTGCACGTTTTTAATCCAAATAATAGGATAATTTTGAATACACGACTCCGTAGCTCAGTTGGTAGAGCAGCTGACTCTTAATCAGCGGGCCGAGAGTTCGAGTCTCTCCGGGGTCACTTTTTCAGCAGCATCATCTGCCCCAAATGATAGGCGTCGTGTTGCAAACATCCCATGATGACCTGGTAATAGGTTTGCCCTTCTTTTGGGGAGGGTTTATCCAGGTGATCTTCCTTAAAACCATGAATGGCATTTCGCAACAGATGATAGGCAGCTTCAAAATCATGCAGCGTCTGCCGCCAGTTTTCTTCATTCAGTTCGGCGGGTAAAAGAAAATCAGGGAATGGAGGAGGATTATCACTACCGGTCAAACGGTTCACCACCCTTGAACGCCAGTAGGTGATATGTGCCACCAATTGCCAGATATTATTGCTTCTACCCGGCATATTCGCGGCGGCATTCGCAGCATGCACATCGTGCAAGACCTCTTTAAAATTCACCCCTATCCAGCAATCGCCATGCTGCAGGTCGGCAAATAGTTTTAGTATGCGGTTAATTTCATTAGCCATATTTTTGTAAAATAACCGCAGAGACGCGAAGACACAGAGAATACTGCTCATGTGCTGCGGTATTAAAACAATATAAAAATAAACAAAAATAAGGATAAAGATTATTTGTCTAAATTATAAGCTCCGCGCCTATTCGCCGCTGCGGTAAAACATCTAAAATGAACCTCGAATTCAATAAAAACGAAGATGCCATGAAACAGGCCTGGAGCCAGGTAAGGCAACGCCTCGAAAAAATATCCGAGGGCGGTGGAAAGAAAGCGGCCGCGATGCAAAAGGAAAAGAATAAGCTGACCGCCAGGGAAAGGATAAGCTATTTATGCGATGCCGGAAAACCCTTTACGGAGATCGGCGCCTTCGCCGGCTTTGATATGTATGAGGAACAGGGCGGATGCCCCGCCGGGGGAACAGTGAGCGGTATCGGATATGTCAGCGGCCGGCAATCTGTGATCGTGGCCAACGACCAAACGGTGAAAGCGGGCGCCTGGTTTCCCATCACCGGCAAAAAGAACCTTCGGATGCAGGAGATCGCCATGGAAAATAAATTGCCGGTCATTTACCTGGTCGACAGTGCAGGGGTATTTCTTCCCATGCAGGATGAGATCTTCCCGGATAAAGAACATTTTGGCCGCATTTTTCGCAACAATGCAAAGATGAGCGCCATGGGCATCTCGCAAATCGCCGCGGTGATGGGGCCCTGTGTGGCCGGTGGTGCCTACCTGCCCATCATGAGTGATGAGACCCTGATGGTGGAAGGCAACGGCTCCATTTACCTGGCGGGCCCCTACCTGGTGAAAGCCGCCATCGGTGAAGATACCGACAGTGAGACCCTGGGCGGTGCAACTACCCATAATGCAATAAGCGGTATTGCCGATTATAAATTCAAAACGGAAGAAGCATGCCTGGACCATATTAAAAAGATCATGGACAAACTGGGCCACCACAAAAAAGCGGGCTTCGATCGCATCGCATCCAAGGCCCCGGGAAAAAACAACGGAGAGATATTCGGGATAATGAGTGAAGGTAACAGCAAGCCATATGACATGCTGGATATCATTGATTGCATCACCGACGCGGGGAGCTTCGACCCCTTCAAGGAAGATTATGGCAAAACGATCATCTGTGGTTATGGCCGCATCGACGGATGGGCCGTGGGCATTGTTGCCAACCAACGGCTGATCGTAAAAAATAATAAAGGTGAGATGCAACTCGGTGGCGTCATCTATAACGACAGCGCCGATAAGGCCGCCCGATTCATCATGAACTGTAATCAAAAAAAAATACCCCTGGTTTTTTTGCAAGACGTAACGGGCTTCATGGTGGGCAGCCGCAGTGAACAATCCGGCATCATTAAGGACGGGGCCAAAATGGTGAATGCAGTAGCCAATTCGGTGGTGCCCAAGATCACGATCATCATCGGGAACTCTTATGGTGCGGGCAATTACGCCATGTGCGGCAAGGCCTATGATCCCCGCTTCATCTATGCCTGGCCAACCGCCAAGATCGCAGTGATGGGCGGAGAGCAGGCAGCGAAAACCATGTTGCAGATACAGGTGGCTACCTTGAAAAAGAAAGGAGAACTGATCACTCCGGATGATGAACAACGCTTATTGCAGGAACTGACACAGCGCTATAATTCCCAGACCACGCCTTTTTATGCGGCTGCAAGGCTTTGGGTAGACGGTATCATAAACCCAGCGGATACCCGAAAACTGATCAGTGAGGGAATTACCGCCGCCGATCATAATCCGGATATGCCCGAATTTAAGACGGGGGTGTTCCAGGTGTGATGAAGAAGTCAGAAAGGTTTAAGAGGTTTAAGAGGTTGAGATTTTTTTTAGATTCTTAAACTTTTTAAACTTTGAAACTTTTGAAACCTCTTAAACTTCTTAAACCTAACCATTACAACAATTGCCTGAAATAAAAATATACACCGATGGCTCCTCCCGCGGGAACCCGGGCCCGGGCGGTTTTGGCGTGATCCTGCTCTGGAACAAGCACCGCAAAGAGATCTCAAAGGGATTTCGCCTTACCACCAATAACCGGATGGAACTGCTGGCAGTGATCACCGGGCTGGAAGCGATCAATAAAAAAGAACTGCCGGTGATCATTTATTCCGACAGCCAGTATGTGGTCAGGGCTATTGAAGAAGGATGGCTCAAAAAATGGATCGTCACCGATTTTAAAGGCGGGAAAAAAAACAGTGACCTCTGGAGGCATTATTACCAGCTCTCCCAAAAAATGAAAATAAAAATGGTTTGGGTAAAGGGTCATGCCGACAATCCATTTAATAACCGTTGCGATGAACTGGCCACAAGCGCAGCCGATGGGAAACACCTGGTTGCAGATGAATGGTATGAAGCCTCTATTTAAGCAACCGCTTTATTGAAAACCCTTTTCTCCATTAAATAATAACTGCCAAACAAAATGGTACAGTAAACAAGGTCCGCGATAAGGCCTGTTTTAAGGAAGGGCAATCCGCCGGCGAGGCAGTCCATATAACCCGAAAAATTTTGCGGGTAGGTATGATAAACGGGGTTATCCGTGAGAAAGAAAACGGAATTGGAAAGCAGGAAGAAGATCAGGGATGACGCGATGGAGAATCCTGCAACATTCACCAGGTTTATTTTTTTCAGCCTGAAACCGATCACCGTGATCAGCGCGAAGATGCCATAGTGCAGCAATTGTCCCCATCCCCAAAATCCGGGTGCGATATTAAAAACCTGGAACAGTACATCGGAAATGAACATCGCCAATAGCGGTAACGCAAAAGCCAGCCTTTTATCTTTGATGATGGCGCCGCCAAAAATGGCCATCCCGATAATGGGACTGAAATTATGCGGGTATAGAACCAGTCGTGATAATGCCGCCGACAGTATCAGTAATACAGCGATGATCAGTAAGGAAGTATTTTGCTTGTTCATGCAGGTTGCTTTACGCAAAAATAGGCATTAATATTTTTCGGGCATCATTTTAAACGGGCATTTATCCTCATGAGGTTAATAACCCGTTTTCATAACTTTGAAATATGGCTACACACAATCAAACCGGCCACCGGGGGGAAGAGATGGCTGCAGGATACCTGTTGAAAAAAGGCTTCGGGATTTTACACAGGAACTGGCGGCATGCGCACCTGGAAGTGGATATCATCGCTGCGAAAGAAACCGTGCTCCATTTCATTGAAGTAAAGACAAGGCGCACAAAAAAATTTGGCCATCCCGAAGCCGGCGTGGACAAGAAGAAGATAAAAAACCTGATCAGTGCCGCGGAAGAATTCCTATACCAGTTTCCACAATGGAAAAGGATCCAGTTCGATATCCTCGCCATCACGATCCTTAAAGATGAACCGACGGAGTATTTTTTTATTGAAGATGTCTATTTGTGAGAAGCTGCAAGTACCAGGCTTCAAGGGAGAAGGGTTCGAACGCAAATCATCTTGCTAAACAGGCAGGCATCCTGAATACAAATTCTGCCCCCTTGAAGCTTGTAGCTTTTTCACCCCAAAGCAGAAACGTCCAACGCCTCCTGCATTTTTTCAACCAGCTTGTAGGTTGCTGGGCAATATTCAATATTCTGTTTGTGCACGTGCATATAATCCACCATCTTATTCTTTGACAGGTGCGGAAAACCTGAACAGTCCACCGGACGTATCTCGTAGATGGAACATTTATTGTCCTGCAGATTCAGGAACTGGCAGGGCTCGGTCTTATTCAGCATATCACCCACCCTGTCTTTTCGCAGCCATTTTTTTGAAAAGGCCAGGGGCGTCATTGAAAAATGTTTGGAAATGCGTTTGATATCCGCTTTCGTGAACGTGGGGCTCATGGTTTTGCAACAGTTGGCGCAGCTCAGGCAATCCACTTCTTTCCAGACTTCTTTTTCCAGCGTGGCCACCCACTGGTTGATGCCGCGGGGTGGATCTTTGGATATCTTTGAAAGTAAACTTCTCAGCGTTTTTTTGTGGTACCTTACTTTTTGACGAAAGGAATGGAGGTTAACTGCCTGCATATGGTATATTGATAACTATTAACGAATTTTAATCTGCGAAAATAATGTATAATTGGCTCTAAACATCAATCTTAATTTCTAAAACGGGCGAACCAATATGTGGGAAGTGTATAAAAAGGGATTCAAAGCATGGCTGCAGCTCGAAAGGTCGCTGGCTGATAATTCGGTCTCCGCGTATTTAAGTGATATTGATAAACTGACCCAGTACCTCCAGTCTTCAAATAATATGAAGGCTCCGCAGGAAGTTGTACTGGATGACCTGGAGCATTTTATTCAATGGATCAATGAACTGGGCATGACGGCCTCCTCACAATCCAGGATCATATCGGGCCTGCGAAATTTTTATACCTATTGCTTACTGGAACAAATAGCCGTAGTTGATCCAACAGTATTGCTGGAAGGACCCAAGCAAAAAAGGATATTGCCAGATACCCTGAGCTTTGAAGAGATCGAAAACATCATTGCCGGGATCGACCTGAGCAAACCCGAGGGAGGGCGCAATAAAGCCATCCTGGAAACATTATACAGCTGCGGCCTCAGGGTGAGCGAGCTGGTGAACCTGCGGATAAGCTGCCTTTACCTTGATGTAGGCTTCATCCGCGTGATCGGCAAGGGCGATAAGGAACGGCTGGTACCCATCGGCAGCGACGCCATCAAATACATCAACATTTATAAGAATGATATCAGGATCCATATCAGCATAAAACCGGGCCAGGAAGATTTTTTATTCCTCAACCGAAGGGGCAGCCAATTGACGCGTGTGATGATATTTCTGATATTAAAAGACCTGGCGAAAAAGGCCGGCATCAAAAAAAACATATCTCCCCATACTTTCCGGCATTCTTTCGCGACACACCTGGTGGAAGGCGGGGCCGATCTTCGGGCCGTACAGGAAATGCTGGGGCATGAAAGTATTACCACCACTGAAATATACACCCACCTCGACAGGGAATACCTGAGGGATACCCTGCAACAGTTTCATCCGGCGTTTAAATAGAAGGTCAATAGGTCATTGGGTCAAT
>JAYWAZ010000369.1:0-2829 GCA_043781975.1 Bacteroidota bacterium | reverse complement strand
TTTCGGGAATCGGTTTGTATGGAAGGATGCGATAAATATAATTGGTATAACTCGGGTATCTGCATGATTCAAAATTAGGACAGAAGCATTGAATATAGTCCATAAAAAACATCCCCGCCAGATTTACCAGGCGGGGAGTCTTAAATTATTTTCAAGCGATATTATTTTTTCTTTTTAAAGAGGCCGCCGATACCACCACCGGATTTCTTCCGGGAGTTTTGCTTGCGTTTGGCAAAATTATTACCTTCTTTAAATCCGGGTCCTTCCGGAGGTCCCAGGTAGGTTTGGGCGCAGCGGAATCCAACGGTGCTGGCCGACTGGTCTTCTTCCATGAAACGGCGTGTGCCCGGAGATAACCAGTAAGGACGGTCATTCCAGCTTCCACCCTTGATGACCCTTGATTTATCGCTGATCAGTGAAGATATGCCATAGCCATAATATACGCCGCTGGCGGAATCACCATCAAGATAATTGATCACGTTATTTTTCTGGTAGTTGATGCGGTTCTTTACTTCATCATCAGAAATGTCTACTTTTTTTAACCTGCCCATGCTGTCACGCTCGTATTCACCGCCGGGGTTCTTATAATATTTCTGGAATTTATTACCCCGGAAATAGTTGAAATCCTGTCCGTCGGTTGGTGTCATCGGGCGGTAAACGTCGCCTACCCACTCACTCACGTTTCCACTCATATTATATAGTCCAAAGGCATTCGGGTAAAAAGATTTTACATTACCGGGTATGGCGGCACGGTCATTCAGGCCACCGGCAACACCCATGTTGTCACCGCTTCCGCGTTTAAAGTTGGCCAGGAATTTACCCTGCCAGCTTCCCCGGCGGTTATCACGCAGACCATTGGGGTTATTGCTCCAGGAATAGATCTGCTGGTTGGAAAATAATTCTTCCCCGCTTTTGGATTCCTTTAACCTTGGAGAAGGATTCTGTGATAACATGCCGTATGCTGCATATTCCCATTCGGCTTCAGTAGGCAGGCGGTATCCCATATTCAGAATACCATCATCCATGCGTACGGTTCCGCGGGGTTTACCGTTTACATCCTTCAGGTCTGATTTTTTTGGTTTTGTGCGGCCCTGTATCATATCAGGAACCATCAGGTAAGTTTCAGTATTAAAAGATCCTTCTGCTCCAGAGCCTTTCATTTCTCTTTTAATAGCGTCTTTTTTGAGGTAGCCTTTATTTTTGAGGTTCAGTTCGTTGACCCTATCCGTTCTCCAGATACAAAAATCATGTGCCTGTTGCCAGTTCACACCAACAACGGGATAGTAATTGTAAGAGGGGTAACGGAAATAGTATTCAACATATGGTTCGTTATAGGCAAGTTCCTCGCGCCATACCAATGTATCAGGTAAGGCCTTGCGTATGATATTGGTATCATTTGCAAATGTATTCTCAAGCCAGTACAGGTATTCCCTGTAATGCACATTGGCCACTTCGGTCTCATCAATAAAAAAAGAAGGAACGGTGATACGGCGGGGAACATTATTCCAGTCGCCCATGACATCCTCGTCCTTTGCACCCATCACAAAGGAGCCGCCCTGAACGAATACAAGACCGGGGCCTGCTTTTGGATATTTGACTTTAGCGACATGAAAATTTCCCATGTTCTTATCATCATAATTCCAGCCCGTAACAGAAGATTTGGAATTTTTTTTGCCAAATAAACCACCTCTTTTACAGGAACTGAATGAGATCGCCGCTACCGCCAGGACCAGGAGAATTTTACCAGAAAATTGATTTTGCATGTGCATTCGTTTATCGGTTTGTTTAACGAAAGGTTTTCTTAATTATTGTATATGGGTTTACACCGGCTGCGAATATAAATACTTTAAACGATATAGGCATATTTAAAGCAAATTTTTATGCTGAAATATGCTGTTTTTACCCCATCTGATACAAAGTTACAATTCTATCGTTTTTCAGAAGGGAATATTGCGGGGCGAAACCAGAATTTATTGTTAAAGAATCTGGCTTCACCTTATCGCTCTAAGCTCATGTTGCAGGGCTTTAAAATTTAATAACATCACCTGTTCGGGATAAACCATGTTCTAACAGCGATCCAGGCAGTACCAAATGCCCTTTGCGTGGATCAGTGAAAAGCGATTTTCCCTGTTGATAATATTTTTTTAAATATAGATGCAACTTATACAGCATGTTGAATGTCTGTATGGTTTACCTCGAAGGGGGTATTTATTTTACTGATGCGCATGAACTTTTTTATTGTAGTTGATCGCGACCTTCAGTTTTATAACTAGTAATAAAAGTTCTTTGAGCCGGATGAGCAGGATCACCTGATGTATTTTGAGCTTCGGCAAATCTGATTTTGGAGCCGCTGTTCAGGTACCGGCAGGTTTCCCGGCGGGTTTTGTGCCGCAATACTAACGGTATGCGTGAGTCGGTAAACGATGTTTTCCTGCCCGCTTTGTATCGGTTAAAAGCAATGCAGACCCGCAGTGACATTGGCCAAAAACAGTTCTTTCAACCATCCGGCAAGCAATAATAGCAGGAGAAATCCGTTAGAATAGGGGGATTCTTCAGAAAGCCTGATTTTTTCAGAAATCCCGGGAATAAAGCAATTTTTACCGGTTTGTGGTATTGCCGGCTGATAAAAAACCCCTTATCTTTGAAAAGAATAAGATTTTTTAGTTTTTTTTAACAAGATTTTATAATTTAGTTGTTCATTTCAAGAAAACTATTATTTTTACAACTGATTAGAACCATTAAACTTAACGCTTATAGAGGTAAGTCTACCTAACCAAGACAAAACAAAACGCATGAAAAAAGTAACTTTGAAACTAACTGCCTTAGTTA
>JAYWAZ010000368.1:0-7832 GCA_043781975.1 Bacteroidota bacterium | reverse complement strand
AGGCCATCCCGCGATTGCGGGATGGCCTCAATACATTTTAGCGCTAAAATTACCAGGCTTTCTTGGCCACTCCGTTCTTAACGGCTTCCAATGCTGTCGCTTCGCTAAGCATGGTGGTCATTTTATTGCCCTTGCCATCATTTCCCTGGGCCATATAGCCTCCGCGGGAGGTTTTGGTTATCACTGCATCCTGCATGGGAACGTTCTTTTCTTTCGTTTTCATGCAATAAGCTGTTAGCATTTTTGACATTTTGATGAATTTATGGTTAGTAAATATGGGCTGAAGTAGTAAGCTTCAGGTTACAAGCTACTAAAAATATTGGTTTTGTCAAAAAGGGGGCGCCTGTTACAGCTTGAAAATGGGCCACATGATTTATTAATGTAATCTGATTTTAAGGAACTGAACTGACCGGGTCAATAAAGCAGCCGGTGTTAAATGAAAGCCGGCTTATAAGCTGAAACCCTTTGTAGGTAAGGCTTCTTCGAATTTAGGGCCGGTACCCGGGTGAAATGATACCCGCACTAAAAAAGGGGCTTATCGCCCCCTGATCTCATTGTATAATATATTAATAAAAAAATTAAAAAAAAGTCATTTTTAGCTTGAAAACGGCCCTTTTACACGTCGATCTTCGCGTACTTGGCATGCGTTTCAATGAATTCCCTGCGTGGCGGAACCTCGTCGCCCATCAGCATGCTGAACACCCGGTCGGCCTCCGCGGAACTTTCAATGCTCACCTGTTTCAAGGTACGGGTGGCGGGGTTCATCGTGGTCTCCCATAATTGTTCGGCATTCATTTCACCCAAACCCTTATAGCGCTGGGTGCCCACCGTATCGTCTTTTCCCTGTCCGAATTTCGCGATCAGCGCCTTGCGCTCCGCGTCATTCCAGGCATATTCCTGCTCTTTTCCTTTCTTGATCAGGTATAAAGGTGGCTGGGCGATATAAACGAATCCCTGCTCCACCAGTTCCTTCATATAACGGAAGATGAAGGTCAGTATCAGCGTGGCGATATGACTGCCATCCACGTCGGCATCCGTCATGATGATCAGCTTATGATAGCGGAGTTTTGAAAGGTCCAGCGCCTTGGGGTCTTCGGGAGTTCCGATCTTCACGCCCAGCGCGGTGAACATATTGCGTATCTCCTCGTTGTCATAGATCTTATGCTCCATGGCTTTCTCCACGTTCAGTATCTTTCCCCGCAATGGAAGTATGGCCTGGAAACTCCTGTCCCTGCCCTGCTTGGCGGTACCACCCGCCGAGTCACCTTCCACCAGGTATAATTCGCAGCGATGGGGATCCTTGTCACTGCAATCGGCCAGCTTACCCGGTAAACCGCCGCCGGTGAGTACGCTTTTACGCTGCACCATTTCACGCGCCTTGCGGGCCGCGGCCCGGGCCTGTGCAGCCAGTATCACTTTTTGAATGATCGTTTTGGCGTCTTTGGGATTTTCTTCGAGATAGGCCACCAGTACGCGGCTCAGGGTGCTGTCCACCACGCCCATCACCTCGCTGTTGCCCAGTTTGGTCTTGGTCTGGCCTTCGAACTGGGGCTCGGGAACCTTCACGGAGATAATGGCGCTTAGCCCTTCCCGGAAGTCGTCTCCTTCGATCTCCACCTTGGCTTTTTCAAACATGCCTTCTTTTTCACCGTAGCTTTTGAATACCCGCGTGATGGAGCGCCGGAAGCCGGCCACGTGCGTGCCGCCCTCAATGGTATTGATATTGTTCACATAGCTGAACAGGTGTTCCTGGTAGCCGGTATTATAGATCATGGCCACTTCCACCACTACGTTGCTGGCATCATCGCGGCCGTCGCAATAAATAACGGTGGGGAGTAAGGGCTGGCGGTTGGCGTTCTTATCCAGCATTTCCACGAACTCCACGATGCCGCCTTCGCTGTAAAAGGTTTTGGTATAGAAATGCTCTTCGTCGTCCTTTTCCCGCAGGTCGTTGATCACAATGGTGATCTTCCGGTTCAAAAAAGCCAGTTCCCTTAACCGACCTTCCAGTATCTCACGGTTATAAATACCCGAAGTGAAGATGCTGAGGTCGGGCCAGAATTGAACCTTCGTGCCGTGGGTGGAAGACTTTCCCGTTTCCCTTACCTGGTATTTGGGTATCCCTTTGGCGTATTCCTGTTCAAATGATTTGCCGTCGCGGTTAACCGTTACGTGCAGTTTTGCGCTCAATGCATTCACGCAGCTTACGCCCACGCCGTGCAATCCGCCGGAAACCTTGTAGGAATCCTTGTCGAATTTACCTCCCGCATGCAACACGGTCATCACCACTTCCAAGGCGCTCCGGTTCTCCTTGGTGTGCAAACCGGTAGGGATACCACGGCCATCATCTTCCACCGTGATGGAATTGTCCTCATTGATGGTGACGATGATATTTTTACAATATCCCACCAGGGCCTCATCGATCGAATTGTCCACCACTTCGTACACAAGGTGGTGTAATCCCTTCACGCCGATATCGCCGATATACATGGCGGGGCGTTTACGGACCGCTTCTAAACCTTCTAAAACCTGGATGCTGTCGGCCCCATAACCGGTACTGGCAGGGGTTGTTGGAAGGACTGTTTCTGTACTCATAAAATCGTTCAAAATCACTTAATAATTAGCAAATTTTACTATTCGGCAAATGTACGGAAAATCAGGCGTTTCAGCCAATTATTATGCCTTTATTTTAGCCTCGGTTTTTGTAAAGATTTCCACAGTTTCGGAGCCAAAATAAATGAAGATTTTTCAGGCGCCGTTCCCCTCATTTTTCAATGCGGGAAATCCATTGATACCTTAACATTTAGCATTTAAACATTCTTCGTATCTTTGTATCGAAATTTTTCAATGTATCAGCAAGCCGACATATTGACCTTTGCGCACAGGCAGCCCCTGATGCAGGAGGACCTTGACCTGTTATTGCACGTTGACCGTGTGATACCGGGCTCCGTTAATTATTCCATCAAAAGATACCGCAAGCAACCGCAATGGAATATTGACGACACGGGCGTGCTGGTGTATCATTATGAAAAGAACAACCCGGAGGTCAATAGCCTTGAACTGAGGTTCTGCGTGAGCGGCAATCTTTATTGCCGTGAAAAGCAGACCGAATGCGATTTCTGTAAATTCAATACCTCGGGCAGCTGTGTTGAAAAGATCGAGAGCGTGGACGTACTGAGTTTCAGTTTCACGCCCGCCTACCTGGCGCAGTTCACCAGGAACAGCAAGTTCACCACGCTCACCGAAGAAGTGCTGGCCTTTAACCACCAATCTTCTTTTTCCAGGCAATTGCCGCTTTGTACCAAGACAAGGACCGCCATTGAAGGCTTTCTGAACCATACCTATACCGACACTTTCGAGAACATCTTCATCAACGCGCAAACGCAGATACTGCTGCTGTACACGATGGACTGCCTGCTCGGGGAAAAAGAAGGCGCTTTTACCTGCAAGTTCCTGTCCAATGCGGCCGACCGGGAAAAAATAATCAAGGCCCGGGAAGTGCTGGTGCAGCATATCGGCGAGCCCATCACCATCAAGGCGCTGAGCCGTAAAGTGGCCATCAACGAATGTTACCTGAAAAAAGGGTTCAAAGAGATCTTCGGCACCACCATCTTTGATTTTTACCAGAGCCAGCGCATGGAGCACGCCAAATATCTTTTATACGAAAAGGGACTTACCGTTACCGAAGTGTCGTTGATGCTCGGATATTCTTCCATCTCGCATTTTTCCACCGCGTTCAAAAAACATACGGGTATCAAACCCTGCGAACTCCTCTTACGCTGAGTTTGATCTTTTCCGTATACCGAAAATAGATTTCCCTTTTGCATAAATGATTTTTTTTGTGAACATCTTTCTTTGCAGAAAAATCATATATGAGAAAACTATTTTTACTGATCTTTTGTATCACAGCAGTTTCTTCATTTTCACAGGATCGTTATTTTGCCCGTACCTATACTTCTACCGTATTGCCAAAAGGTGCTATAGATATTGAGTTCTGGCACACGTCAAGGTTCGGGCACCGGGATCAGTTCTTCCACGCACAGGACCAGCGCATGGAACTGGAACTGGGGCTGGGAAAGAACTGGCAGACGGCTTTTTATTTCAACCGTTATCAAAAAAGATACAGTGAATCCGCTAATGGCACCATTACATCCAATGAAATCGGGTTCAGCAATGAATGGAAATATAAGGTCAGCGACCCCGGCCGTAAGAAGATCGGAGTGGCGCTGTATGGTGAATGGGGCGTTAAGGGCGGAGATGAACTGGAACTGGAGACAAAGATCATTCTGGACAAGAGCTTTGGGAAAAGTTTGTTCGCTTTCAATGGTGCGGTAGAATATGAGAAGGAATTTGAATGGGAAAACAATAAGCTCCGGGCGGTTAACTGGGAGGCGCCGGTTGAATTCAATCTTGCCTGGATGTATAACCTGACCCTATCAACCGGGCTGGGTTTTGAAATCCGTAACCGTAATACGATCGTAAGGAAAAATGGCTGGGAAAATTCGGTGCTCTTTGGCGGGCCAACCTTCAACTACCGGGGCAATAACTGGTTTGTGATCGCCAATTACCTGCCACAATGGGCCAATATCCGTAAAACGGCATACGCACCTTATTCAAAAGTACTGGACAACCTGGAAAGGGCCGAGGCAAGAATTATTCTCGGCATATCATTAAAATAGATCAACCCGTTACATGATCAAAAAAACTATGACCTTCATCAGTTAGTTAAATGATCTTATTCGTCCTTATGTCACCGTTAGGTAAAACATTCCCTAAAATAATTTTGATGACAATTCTGTGATAATTCCTCGTTTGCATTGACACAACTTTGTACCGGCAAATGAGAAAAGATCATAAAAATATCATCCGCTTCTTCGCAACAATCTCTTTACTGTTGTTGCAAACGCAATCCTTTTCACAAAAGAAATTCAATGATACTGCTACCATTAAGGAAGTGGTGATCACGGCTACAAGAACGGAAAAGAGCATTGGTGATATCCCCGTTCCCATACAGGTGATCGGCAGTAAATTCATACAGCAGACCGGTTCTCAAAAACTCATTGATATCCTCCAGCAGCAAACGGGGCTGGTACTGGCCGATAACCCGCTGGGACAAGCCCTGCAGGGATATCCCAACCCCTTCGGCAGCGGCGTTCAGCTCCAGGGCCTCGACCCCGCCTATACCCTGATATTACTGGACGGTGAACCACTAACGGGAAGGAATGCGGGCATTTTGAACCTGGGCAGGATCGCCGTCGGCAATATCCGGCAGGTAGAGATCGTGAAAGGTCCGGCCACCAGCCTCTATGGTTCAGACGCGCTGGCCGGTGTCATTAATATTATAACAGAAAAACCAAAAAACGATAATGCCGTTGTACAGTTATTCCGGGCCACCAATAACACCTGGGGCATCACCGCTAACGGCACGATCAAAAAAAATAAAACGGCCCTGCAGTTATTCGCCAACCGTTTCAGCAGCAGTGGTTACGACCTCGACAAATCCATCTATGGCAAAACGGTTGACCCCTACCGCAATTATTCTTTCGCCGTAAAATTCGCGTACGACATCAACGCAAACACGCAATTGCAATCCGCGGCAAGGTTGTTCACACAAAAACAATTCAACAACTACCTGGTCTATACCGGTTCACAACCCGAAACGGTGGATGGCAGCAGCAATGAAACCGACTGGAGTTTCAGCAACCAGCTACACCATCGCTTTTCCCCGGGCGTAAAAGCGATCGCCAGGCTTTATGCCACCGGCTACCGCGACAACGCCGACGTTTTTTTACAAAAAGACGGAACGCTGTTCGACAGGTCCTTCATGCAACAGTACTTGCTGAAACCCGAACTGCAGGTGGAACTCGGTAAAAATCCAAATGAGCTCCTGGTCACCGGCCTTGGCTATAACTATGAAACGATCGCCGCCAGCCGTTACGCGTCAAAAAAACAATTCAACGCTTTTTACTTTTTTGCACAGAAGGAATGGTTGCCGCTGCAAAACCTGAACCTTACATTGGGCGCCAGGATGGACAAACATAGTTTGTATGATGCGCAGTTCAATCCCAAACTCGCCATCGCCTACAAACCCGTGCAACACCTTACGCTGCTGGCTTCTGTGGGAACCGGTTTTAAAGCGCCCGATTTCAGGCAGCAGTTCCTGAGCTTCACCAATTCGCTCGTGGGCTACACCCTGCTCGGCGCCAATGAACTGAACAACGGTTTGATCCAGCTAAAACAACAGGGACAGATAGACGCTTCCGTGGATATCACGCCCTACCTCACCGACCATACCCTGGTCCCGGAAAGGTCTGTCGGCACCAATATCGGTTTCCGCTACCATCCCGATAGTAAAACAGAGATCAGCGCCGGCGTTTTCAGGAATGATATCAGCCACCTGATCGACCGCTATAACCTTCCCTTTACCAAAACGAATAACCAGTCCATTTACAGTTATGTGAACGTGAACAGGGTGTTTACGCGGGGGATCGAGTTCAGCATCAGCCGCAGGTTCATGGACCAGTTCACCATTAATGCCGGTTACCAGTACCTGGATGCAAAGGATAAGGACGTCATTGAGCAGATCAAGCAAAACAAGATCGTAAAAAGAGACCCGGTAACATTCCAAAGTGATTATGTAAAGAGCTCCGACTATGGCGGACTCTTCAACCGCAGCAGGCATACGGCCAACCTGCAGTTATTTTATTCCAACAAGCACCACTGGCTCAACGGCAGCATCAGGGCCGTTTACCGCGGCCGCTTTGGTTACAGTGATATTAATGGCGATAATATTTTAGACGACGACCGTGAATATGTGAAAGGATATGTATCACTCAACAGCAGCATCGGCATCAGTTTCCGCAATGGGATCGGGTTCCGGGCCGGCAGTGAAAACATGCTGAACCATCTGGATAAGGACCTGTTGCCCAACCTCAGCGGCCGCACTTATTTTGTGAACTGCAATATCGACCTGATAAAAATTTCTAACAAAAATAAAAC
The DNA here is from genome assembly GCA_043781975.1 of Bacteroidota bacterium. GTDB lineage: Bacteria > Bacteroidota > Bacteroidia > Chitinophagales > Chitinophagaceae > Ferruginibacter. Next base: position 833 of record JAYWAZ010000368.1, on the reverse strand, counting down.
AACACAACAATGAAAAAGATGATCTACAACAGCGCCGCGATCGCGATCAGTGCCCTGTTCTTTTTAAGCTCCTGCTCAAAGGATGACACTACCACCGTTATCCCCGCCTTTGAAAAAACAGATTCTGTTAAAGTAAATTTCAGCAGCAGCAGCCCTTATACTTTTTTCAGTTTTAAGAACGACGCCATTGTGGCCAATTCGGACAGCGCCACCACCAAATGGGATTTCGGACTGCGTTTTACCACTTTTATCCTGAACAGCCATACCTATGGGCCGGGTAATGCGGGCGCCATCCTGCAAAACAATATTTACAGCAGTGTAACGGCGGCACCCGATAACGGTTACGCGTATGACACCGCTGCTGCCCAAAAAGCCATCAAGGACGGCAGCTGGTACAATTACAATATCACCACGCATGCTTTTGCACCAAAGGCCGGGCAAACCTTTATCTTCCGCACCGCGGATAATTATTATGTGAAGATGGAATTGCTGGCGGTGGATTACGAACCCTTTGCAGGTCCCGCGCCGGTCAGACTGATCTACCGGTTCAGGTACACTTACCAGGGCAATGGTTCTACTAGTTTCTGATAAAATTTTTAACGCGTTGTGCCATTAAACGCTCTAACAAAATGCCAGCGTCCAAAGATCAGGGAACTGAATTTGAGTTCACAGTAGTACAAAAGTTAAATCAGGGATCCAACCCAGGAAAGGGGTGTAATCTTTCCTGGGTGTCCTTTTTTGTTTCTTTTTTGGACAAGCAAAAAAGAAAAAACAAAATCATTGGAAATAAGTTACTGTTTAATAGTATCTCTTAGAATATTTAATAGCACAAC
>JAYWAZ010000367.1:0-2831 GCA_043781975.1 Bacteroidota bacterium | reverse complement strand
ATATTTACGGACGAGATTTCCCTTCGTATCCAAAATCTCAAGGGTTACCGCTGGTACATTTGCGCCCAAATAATAATCAATGATCGCTCCATCCGGGGGGTTATCGCCTGCAGGTTCTTCCTGTGGAAGCGGTGTATCCGTCCAGGTATTCCATCGCACCCGGTATGCGCTCGCAGGCTTATACAAAATCATCGGCTGAGATTGTTGCTGCAAACTGATTTGCCGCAGTGCAGCGATATCATCCAGGATCCAAAAACTTCTTCCATGGGTACCGATCACAAGGTCATCATCTTTAACAACAAGATCCCGAACTGAAGTTGCAGGCATGTTCAAACGCAGCGATTGCCAATGCTCGCCATCGTCAAAGGAAACAAATACCGCCTTCTCGCTTCCGGCATACAGCAAACCTTTGCGCAACGGATCTTCCCTCACCACGTTGATGGGGTCATCAGGCAAGCCATTCACTATCTCATTCCAAGTTATGCCCCCATCTTTGGTTTTATAAATGTGTGGATGCATGTCATCCAGCCGGATACGGTTTACGGCAGCATAGGCCGTGTTCACATCAAAATGACCCGCATCCATTAACGATACTTTGCTCCAGGATGTAATTGCTGCCGGTGTTACGTTCTTCCATGTTTTACCCCCGTCTTTGGTAAGATGAATTAACCCGTCATCGGTACCGCACCAGATGGTTTGAATGTTTATGGGCGATGGAGCAACAGTATAAATGACGCCGCGTCGCGGCATTTTTTTCATGTCGTCATTCGTGTAAACCCCCACACTTTGCGGAATTTCCCAATGGTCACGTGAGAGGTCAGGACTGATCACTTGCCAGTTCCTTCCCCCATCGGTAGTTTTGAATAAAACGTTTCCTGCATAGAACAATGTTTTGTGATCGGCAGGAGAGAATAGAACCGGTGCAGTTCTCAAAAACCGGTACTTACCACTTTTCACTGCTTCGGGTTCAATATCCTGGGTTTGACCTGTTCTCTTATCATACCTTGACAACTTACCTCCATAAATAATATTGGGATCCATGGGGTCAGCAGCTACATATCCATATTCCTGTGCGCCCACCGGGTGCCAGTCGTGAAATGTAACCTGGCCATCATTGCTGCGTGAAGCAATGCCCACAGAGCCACTCTCCTGCTGCCCGCCATACACATTATATGGAAAAGCATTATCTGTACTCACATGGTAAAGCTGTGCCGTTGGCTGGTTATACCATGATGAAAATGTTTGTCCCCCATTCACCGTAATGATCGCCCCTTGATCGCTGGCAATTAAAATTATACCGGGATCCACCGGGTTGATCCACAAACGATGATAATCATCACCGCCCGGTGCGCCCCTGAATGCATTCCAGGTTTTACCACCATCAGCAGACCTCCACACCACCACGTCGGCGCTGTAAACAATATCCGGATTAAGAGGATCCACTTTTATCTCCGCAAAATCACTGCCCCTGCCCCAGTACCTTTCGTCTTTCGTCATCAATTGCCACGATTCACCTGCATCATTGCTGCGGTATATACCTCCATATTTTCCCGCATCAACCGTTGCATATAATCTCTTAGGATCAGAAGGTGATATACCAAAGCCGATCCTTCCCAAACCCTGCTCAGTAGTAGGAAGTCCTTTGGTTAATTTTTTCCATGTGTTACCGCCATCAGTTGATTTAAATAAGCCGCTTTCCTTTCCATTCCAGGCTCCGTTTTCCCATGGGCCTTGCCTGCCGGCCCACATATCAGTGTAAATGTTGTCAGGATCTTTTGGGTCTATCGTTACCTGGATGGCGCCCGTATTTTCATCTATATACAAAACCTTTTCCCAGGTTTTGCCACCATTGGTAGTTCTGTAAACACCCCGCTCAGGATTGGGTCCGTACGGATGTCCTAAAGCGGCAATAAAAACCCTGTTCTCATTTTTAGGATCTATGGCAAGTCCGCCAACCTGCTGAACCTTTTCCAAACCCAGGTGTGTCCATGTTTTGCCGGCGTCGGTAGATTTGTACATTCCGTTTCCTACTGAAAGATCCGGGCGTTGCAATCCTTCCCCGCTGCCCACATAGATTACATTTGGATTGGAGGGCGATACAGCCACATCTCCCACCGACCCGGTGGACTGATCATCAAATACCGGGAACCAGGTTCTGCCATAATCAGTGGTTTTCCAAACGCCGCCATTGTTTACGCCGATATAGAATACATTGGGCTGTTGGGGCACACCCGCTGCTCCTACTGTTCTCCCTCCGCGGTGCGGCCCTATCATTCTCCATTTCATGAAATTGAAAAAAGATGGATCAATGGTCTGGCAAAAAGATTTGGTATTCTGCAGAACGACAAGAATGCTGAGAGTAAAAAAATATTTTTTCATTAACGAAGTTTGTAAGTTTATGAAGGTAAGAGAAAATGATTGGCAAAGTAAATGCAGTTATAACGACAATGGAAAAATTTGATGTGATCATTATCGGCGCCGGCGCCGCAGGCATGATGGCCGCAAAAATGCTAAGCGAAGCACAACAACGTGTTTGTGTTCTGGAGGCAAGGGACAGGATCGGTGGGCGCATCCATACACTGATGCCGCCAGGCTTTTCCAGGCCTATCGAAGGTGGCGCGGAATTCATTCATGGCAATTTGCCGTTGACGATGAAATTGCTGGAGAAGGCAGGCATATCTTATTATGAGACCCAGGGGAATCTTTGGGAATTGAAAAATAATGAGATCAAATTGCGAAAAGATTTTATTGAACATGCCGGGGCGCTAATGGAAAGATTAAATGAGCTGGACAAGGATATGTGTGTCGCGGCATTCCTGGATACCTTTTTT
>JAYWAZ010000366.1:0-2832 GCA_043781975.1 Bacteroidota bacterium | reverse complement strand
TCTTGCCGCGCAGGTTGCCCGTAATGGCGACATTGGCCGCGCTTTTGTTCTTAAGTCCGATCACATCGCCGGGTTTGCAACTGTAGGAAGGCACGTTCAATACCTCTCCGTTAACTGTAATGTGTTTGTGTGAGACCAGCTGGCGTGCCGACTGGCGGCTGGGTGCAATGCCCATACGGAAGACCGTATTGTCGAGGCGCGCTTCCAGTAATTTGATCAGGTTTTCACCCGTTACCCCTTTCCGGCGGGCGGCTTCATCAAATGTTTTACGGAATTGTTTTTCCAGCAAGCCGTATGTGTACTTCGCTTTTTGCTTTTCCCTTAACTGCAATGCATACTCGCCGAGGGTTTTCCTTTTGCGGGTGGCGCCATGCTGACCGGGGGGATTGCTGTTTTTCGTTAACCATTTACCATTACCGGTAATGGGCTCTCCGAAGATCCTGGAGATTTTTGTTTTTGGGCCAGTGTAACGTGCCATAATTGTGAATTACAGGTCTTTTAGTGACGATGCATCATTATAAAGACCTTTTAAAATGAATAATGCACCCTTTTATAATTGCAATAAGCAATTGACAATTGGCAAATTGCCCGTTGCCTATTGCTTATTTGTATTATACTCTTCTCTTCTTCGGTGGCCTGCAGCCATTGTGCGGCAGCGGCGTAACATCTTTGATCATTGCGATCTCGATGCCGTTCTGTGATAAGGAACGGATGGCGCCTTCGCGTCCTGAACCCGGGCCCTTAACATATACATCCACCCTTTTTAAACCCGCGTCCAGTGCAACTTTAGCGGCGTCAGCGGCAGCCATCTGGGCGGCATAAGGGGTGTTCTTCTTGGAACCCTTAAAGCCCATCTTACCGGCACTGCTCCAGCTGATGACCTGGCCCTGCTTGTTGGTTAAACTGATGATGATGTTGTTGAAACTTGCTGTAACGTGAGCGTCTCCGTAACTGTCAACCTTTACTACTCTTTTCTTAGCGGCTGCTTTTGTGCTTGTTGCTTTTGCCATAATGAATTTAGATAGGTAATCTTTTAAAATTTATTCCCGGTATTCGCCGGGATCGGATCAACCCTCCTGCCGACTTCGTGGCGATCTGGTGCTGATCCAAAAAATGAAGTCTTATCAAGAATTATTTCTTGGCTACTTTCTTCTTACCGGCAACCGTTTTGCGCTTACCTTTCCGGGTACGGCTGTTGGTACGGGTACGCTGTCCGCGTACGGGCAAACCCTTACGGTGACGCAGGCCGCGGTAGCAGGCGATATCCAGCAAACGCTTGATGTTCATCTGGGTCTCACTGCGCAGCGCGCCTTCGGTCTTGAATTCGTTGTTGATCACATTACGAATGGCGGTTTGCTCATCGTCATTCCACTGGTTCACTTTTTTATTAAAGTCGATACCCGCTTTGGTTAAAATGTACTGGGCGGTGGAACGACCGATCCCGTAAATGTAAGTGAGGCCAACTTCGCCCCTTTTATTATTTGGTATATCTATACCGGCAATACGAGCCATATTATCTGTTTATTTTTTTCAATTTCTAAATTCAAATCGGCAATAGCCAATTGACAAAAGCCAAATTGCACATTGCTAATTGCCTATTGGTTTATCCTTGCTTCTGCTTAAAGCGCGGGTTCTTTTTGTTGATCACATACAGCCTGCCCTTCCTTCTAACGATCTTGCAATCGGCGCTGCGTTTTTTTATGGAAGCTCTTACCTTCATCTTGTTTGATTTTACTTTTATTAGTATTTGCTGTTATTTATACCTGAAAATGATCCTTCCCCTCGTCAGGTCATAAGGACTCATTTCAACCCCCACTTTATCCCCTGGCAAAATACGGATATAATGCATCCTCATTTTTCCGGAGATCGTTGCCAATATTTCGTGCCCATTCTCTAATTTTACCTTAAACATAGCATTACTCAGCGCTTCTATAATCGTTCCGTCTTGTTTAATGAGTGCCTGTTTAGCCATAATTTTGGGAGCGCAAAGATAGGAGGATTAATTCAATTATAAGAAAAAAACAACGATATTTACCAACAAAAACCCCATTTTTCCACATGAAGAAGATATATTTCGCCCTTTTGGCCCTTTCAGCCCTCGCAAACGGCTGCAAAAAGAGTAGTTCCGGTGTCGTTGTTGAAGCGGCCAAATACATGAGTCTGACTGCGGCAAGCTCCTGGCAATACAGGACCGTCAATAACATCACCTCATCCATCACCAATTATTCGCTGACCTCCACAAACCGGGATTCATCCATCAATGGCAAATCCTACCATGTCTTTATCAATTCTACGGCCGGAAATTCTGAATATTACCTGATCTCTGGTAATGATTATTACACTTTCAGGACGCTTGGCCTAGCCCTTGGGAACGCTACTTTCGAAAGTTTATATTTGAAGGATAATCTTTCTGTAGGACAAACCTGGAGCCAGACCCTAAGCCTCACCGTTCCGGGCGTGCCCATAGCGGTTCCCATAAACATTACCTATACGATTGTGGAGACCGGTATCAGCCGCACGGTGAACGCTATCGCCTACACGGATGTGATCCATGTTAAAACCGCCATTACCAGCAGCCTGGTACCGCCCACGGGCCTGGTCACCGATATCAACAATTATTACGCACGGAAATATGGAATGATCGAAAGCACCAATATTCTCAGCCTTAATTACTCGGGCTTTGTGCAAAACAACAATACCTCAACGTTGCTGCTTTCTTCCGACATTAAATGATCGTTGTCAATAAATAAAATTAAAAAAGGCTGATACAATGATCGTATCAGCCTTTTTAATAAAATATCTTTCTCAATCAAAGGACCCGTCATTCAAATG
>JAYWAZ010000365.1:0-21138 GCA_043781975.1 Bacteroidota bacterium | reverse complement strand
AGGTCAAGATATCTGAACCAACTGCAGTTCGTGTTCGAAAACAACCGTGTGCTGTATCCTTATAGCGGCGTGTTGAAAGTTGAGCAGGGAGAAGGATTCGTAAGGACTGATTTCACCGGCAATTATTTTTTTAATTATGCAAAAGGCGGTGGTATGAATGTAAGGTTCTTCGCCGGAAAATTTTTCTATACCGGCGACAAAACATTTACCAAACAATTCAGTACCGATGTCTATCACCTGAACATGACGGGGCCCAAAGGATATGAGGATTATACTTACAGTGATTATTTTATCGGCCGCAATGAATTTGACCGTTTCTCTTCACAGCAGATCATGATCCGGGATGGAGGTTTTAAAGTGCGGACAGACCAACTAAGCGACAAGATCGGCAAGACCGATGACTGGCTGGCCGCTTTGAATTTCACTTCAGACATCCCCCGCGAGATCAACCCCCTTGCCCTGCTGCCCTTCAAATTTCCGGTAAGGATGTTCCTGGATATAGGCACTTATGCGGAAGCATGGAAAAAAAATGCTTCTACCGGCCGCTTTATTTATGATGCGGGATTACAGCTTTCGCTGTTCAGAAACGTCGTCAATGTCTATGTTCCGGTTCTGTACAGCAAGGTGTACAGTGATTATTTCAAATCTACGATCATCGGTAATAAGTTCCTGAAGAGCATCGTATTCAGCATCGATTTAAAGAACCTGCTTACGCCTTTCAAACCAATCCTTCCCCAATTATAACAGATGGGCATACCCGATAAAATACAGCTGTTGAAAAGGAATGAGATCGATGATTCCAGGTGGAACAACTGTATCGGCAATGCCCATAACGGACTGCTCTATGCCTATACCTGGTATCTTGATCATTTCGCGGAGAACTGGTTCGGACTGGTATTTGAGGAATACCATCTGGTGATGGCGGTTCCTTTCAAAAAAAAGATGGGTATCCCTTATATTTATCATCCCCCTTTGGTTCCCCAACTGGGACTAATGGGAGATCCGATCACCCCGGAACTGCTGGCAGCTTTCATCAACACCATCCCTGGGGAATATAAATTAGTCGACTACCCGATGAATAACCAGGCAATAGTTTCAAACAAGGGATACAGGGTTATCACAGCGGTGAACTATACCCTTTCCCTGCAGGAATCTTATGAAGAACTGAAAAAAAGATTCAACACAAACACCACGCGCAATATTGCAAAGAACAGGGATGAGGGAATGATGAAGCCTGTGGAAACGAAAGAGGTCATACAACTGGTAAAGGAACAATTTACCTCCTTCCCAAAAAATGTATTGGCGGCGTTGGATAAATATTCCGTTCTTAATGACCAATGCCCGGCCATCAACTGCTGCAGGAACTACGGATACATGGATAAGCAGGGTAATCTGGAAGCCGCCGCCAGCATCATGTTCTCGCACAATAGGATCTATTACCTGCTGGCTTCCAATTCGCCCGAAGCAAAAAAAACCGGCGCTTCGCATAAGATCGTCGATGCCATCATCCGCGACCATGCCGGCCGCGACCTTATCCTGGATTTTGAAGGATCAGATATACCTGGAATTGCCCAATTCTATAATGGCTTTGGCGCAACCGCCGGGCATTATCAAAGGCTTTATATCAACAAAATCAATTTCCTGTTAAGGTGGCTCCTGCCTAAGTGAATACAATATCCCCGTCCAGTTCACGGGCGGTATATTTCAATGCGGGCAATTGCCCAAAAAAAACCTTCACTGTCAAATATTCCCGCTTCCTCGACTTACGGAGAAAAAATAAACGCCCCTTTTGCTCCATCAGTTTATTATATTCCTCATCATAAGATAAAACAGCGTTTACACCTTCCGAAACAAAAAAACGTTCTATATCCCTTTTTAATCTCACATAATTCTGAGTGGTATTGGTTTTTATTGAAAAGGAAAGGACCTTGCAGTCATTATTGACCCTGCTGAAAACAAGACGGGCCAGGGGTAAATGATCAGTACCACAAAAAGAAACAGACCTGAACTGGAAACAGTTGACGATGGTCTGAAAATAATAACGATCGCAGGCATTTGTCTTTTCACTGCTTAGCCAGGGATTCAGAAATACCCATTTATTTTTTTCGGCATTGTGTACGAACGGGGATTCCGGGAAGGTATCTTCTGTCAGATCTTCTATACCGGATTCTATACAAGAATAAGTAATTTTTTTTTCAGTGAATAACTTCAGGCTCATTCTTAGGCGTAAAAAAACGTTGATGATTTTATCCGCCAGCCATGCCATACCTGTCCCGAATGCATTGGGGCCATACCTGTTCCGGGCCGCAGTATAAAATATCGCCTTATAAAAATACCGGTATCCTTTTTTGATGCAAAAGGTTTCAAATAAACCCAGGCTGTTGTATACCGCTTTTGCTCCTGCTGTAAATTCCGTCAAAAAAAGTTTACCGCTCCAGGCTTCAGCCATTGCTACCGTAAGTTTTTTTGCAAGGCCCTTTCCCCTGCATGCTGGATCTGTCCAGATGCAGCTTGCCCAGGCAACATGGTGCTGCAAATCTTTAATCTTCATCTGGTCTGGCAAAGCGCCGATATACCCGGCCAGTTCATTGTTCTTCACAGCAATGATCATAACAATATCCGCTTTTTCGAGATGTGGATTTTTCATTTGAGACGACAAGCGCAGCGGGCTGATGGGCAAACTGCTCCAATGTGCAATCTCATCCGAATGCATCAACTGATCTAAACCTGCTATGGTAAGTCTTCTTATTTCCATCAATGCCTTGCTATCTTATTTTTTCCCATCAATTTCAGTACACGGTATTTGAACAATTGTTGTTTTAATAAACGCGCTGCCTGTTTCCCGGAATTTTCAAAACAGATCCGATGATGATGCGTATCAAATACGTCTGCTTTCATACCCGAAGTTCCAAAACTCTGTGTGATTCCCAATGCTTTCATTTTAAAAAACAGCTGTTGGCTGATGCCAGTGTCATTGAACGGGAAAGCAAAATATCCGTCGTTGCCGATATTATTTTCTTTTAGCCATTGCATGCTGCCGGATATCTCCGCCAATTGATCGGCTTCCGGCAACCCCTTTAAAAGCGGGTGGGTCAGGGTGTGTCCGCCAAATTCGAATCCATCGCTTTTCATTTTTTTGATCTGTTCAAGGTTCAGATAGGGTTGATGCGCCCGGAGATAAGTTTCAAAATTCACGCCCAATTGTTCGGCCAGTTGCTGGTAATGGTTGTTCGAAAATCCTTTTATACCAGTGATGTGTTTTAAAAATGAGCTTTCGGCTATGGCCTCCCCGTTTTCATTTTGGAGTGCCACCCGGTGTTCCAGGAATGCTGCTTTCAACAGGCTGGCCTTATGGCAATGAAACATGTTATGATTATCGACAAAAGAAGGGTTTACAAAAAAAGTGGCGGGTATCCCCTTTTGCATCAGCAGGGGATAGATAAGTTCATAACAGGCTTTTAACCCATCATCAAAAGACAGGTGCAGGGTGGGTTTTTCTGTTGATCCTCCCTTACCGGAAATTTCCGCTGTTGAAATGAAATCAAAATGCCGGCTTAAATAATCCAGGTCGCTGATAAATTCTTTGCTGGTCCTGGGGCGGTAAAGTTGTTTCAGGTGGGCCGGGGCCGTATCATTCACTGAATGATAGAACAGGCAAATATTAGCTTTCCCCGTGGCATGCATCAATGCCTTCAACGAAAACAAGTTGCCCGCCAGGCTGATAAGATTTACGGTATTTTTTTTCATGAACCTGGTCCTGCTATTTGTTCAGCCAGGATCAGGTCAACCGGCCTGGTGATCTTAATATTGTTGTCCTCTCCTTCCACGAGGTGCACTTTCAGGCCAAAGGCTTCGATCACCGTTGCCTCATCTGTAAATTTATCCTTGTAGTCAATTTTGAATGCCGGAAGCAATATTTTACTGTGGAAGGTTTGTGGCGTCTGTACCCGTTTGATCTGCCTGCGTTCCAGCGCTTCGTTTCCCTCATCTTTTAATAGTCGAATGCTGTCCTTGCTATCAATGACGGGGATGGCGGAACCATATTCAACCGCCGCTTCATAACAGCGTTGGATCAGGTCTGAACTCACCAGGCAACGCACCGCATCATGTACAAAAACGATACTTTCTTCCGTAACCAGTTGCAGCCCGTTTTGAACGGAATGAAACCTGGTGCGGCCACCGATGGTGATCTGTATCCGGTCATAGTCAAAGAAGGCGTCGATGATCTCCTGCCCTGCCGCAACATGTTCTTCGGGTAAAACAAGGATGATCTTCAAATCGTCATACGCTTTTAAAAAAGTACGGATCGTATAATACAAGACCGGCTTTCCCTTCAATAGTAAGAACTGTTTGGGAATGCCGGTATTCATCCTGCTACCTGTACCGCCAGCGACTATGACCGCAAATTTTTTCATGGTATCTGAAGGTGTCAAGACAGCTACCAGCAGCCAGACACCTTTTCTATATTAATCATTATAAATCCCTATATAATTTATTCCGTCGCTGTTTCGCATCCCCCTGTACATCCCGGCACTGTTAAACACCATCGCGGTATCTCCAGCGGCATTCACGCCGATCATACCCCCTTCGCCATCCATCTTCAACAATTTTACATTCACCACTTCGTTCATCGCTTCACGTAAGTTCATGCCCTTGTATTCCATCAGGCAACTTACGTCATGTGCCGCCACCGCACGTATGAAGGGCTCTCCATGTCCCGTGCAACTGATGGCGCAGGTCTTGTTGTTGGCATAAGTACCACAACCGATCAGGGGGCTGTCCCCGATCCTGCCATATTTTTTATTGGTCATGCCACCCGTACTGGTAGCCGCCGCGATATTTCCATTGACATCGCAGGCTACAGCGCCCACGGTACCGAATTTTTTATCCTTTAGTAATTCTTCCAGCCCCTGGTGGGTATGATCAAGGGAATAATTATCGCTGTCGCGGATCGCTTTCCACTGATCGTACCTGAATTGCGAAAAGAAATATTCATCCGGCTCGAGCTTTATCCCCTGCTTGATAGCAAAATCATTGGCGCCCTTCCCGCTTAAAAAAACATGGTTGCTGTTATGCATCACTTCAGCGGCCAGTTCAATGGGGTTGCGAACACTCCGGATGCCTGCAACCGCCCCTGCCGACAAGTCCCTGCCATCCATGATTGCAGCATCCATTTCCTGCACTCCCTTTTTCGTGAATACCGAACCCCGTCCTGCATTGAACAACATATTATCCTCAAGAATAACAAGGGCAGCCTTTACCGCATTGGTAGCGGCACCACCCTCTTCCAGAACGGCATATCCCGCGTTAACGGCATCCTGCAGGCCCTGTAAATAAGCTTTTTCCAGTTCGGGGGTCATTTCTTCCTTTAAAATGGTACCGGCCCCTCCGTGAATGACGATTGAAAATTGTTGCATAACCATTAATCCTTTATAGGAACAAAAATATCCATTAAACCCTCACAAAGTTTCGAAGTTTAAAAAAATATACTTAGATGATCACCAAGTATATTGAATGTTCATTGACGGGAATTGAAAGAGGCCGGAAATGTTTTTTTACAACAGGTGTTTACATTCGGCAAGCAGTTTTACCTTATCGATCGCGGCTGTTCCCACTTCCTCGCAGACCAGGCCACCCGCAATATTGGCTATTTCGGCCATCAGGGCTGCATCCCGCGTAGCCGCGTAGACCAATGCCGCGGTGGCAATTACCGTATCCCCGGCGCCGCTCACATCCGCCATATTGCGCACATGAGTTGGAATGATCGCAGCGCGGTCATCCTGCTGGTAAAAGACCCCTTTTTCCGATAAAGTGATGAGTGATATCTTATGCTGTAGTTTTTCCTGTAACAGCAGGTGCATATCTTTCAGCACGCTGAGGTTCACTTCGTCGGCCAGGATATTCAGCCCTTCTTTCACCTCTTTCAGGTTGGGTTTGAAAATGTCCACACCGCTGTAGGCAAAGAAATTTTTTCGTTTGGGATCCACCGCTATCAAAATGTGCTGTTTCTCACACAGGCCGATGATCTTTGAAATGACCTTTTCCGTTAAAACGCCCTTGTTATAATCTTCCAGGATGATGATCGCGGGATTTTCGGCGGCGATGAAATCCTCAAAAGCAAAAAGCAGTTTATCAGCATCTTCCGCTACCAGGTCGTTGGTAATTTCGGCATCCAGTCGCATCATTTGCTGGTTGCGGCCAATGATCCTGATCTTGTTGGTAGTAATTCGATTCGTACTCTGCACCAGGTACTTTGTATTGATATGATTTTGCTGCAGTAAAGCGGTCAATTGTCCGCCATCATCATCTTGTCCCAAAACACTGAGCATGCAAACGTTCGCTCCCAATGATTGAGCATTCAGCGCTACATTACCGGCGCCGCCTATACGATATTCTTTTTTGGAAACAGCCACTATTGGCACCGGCGCTTCGGGTGAAACACGGTCAACCTTCCCCCACCAGTAGGTATCCAGCATCAGGTCGCCGATAACGCCCACTTTGATCCCGGAAAGCTGGTGAAATAATGTATCAAAATCGGTATCCGGCATCTTCATTATACTTTTTCCTGGTTAGCGATGGCCATAAAATAAACGGGTATGCCCAGCAATACGATACCAAGGCCAATCCCCGCGTACAAAGGTTTCATGATGATCAAGAACACACAAAATACTACGGCCAATACGATATATATGATCGGCAACACGGGATAACCAAAGGCCTTATAGGGCCTTTCCATTTCAGGCCTCGTGCTACGCAGCCTGAATATTCCGATAATGGTGACCGCATAAAACAGCACGACCACAAAGGAGATCATATCCAGCAGGTCGCCATATTTACCGCTCAGGCAAAGCACGGAAGCCATCACGCACTGCGCCCACAACGCATATTCCGGCACCGCGTATTTATTGAGCACCGCCGCTTTTTTGAAGAATAACCTGTCAGCTGCCATGGCATTATATACCCTTGCACCGGCCAGTATCAGCCCGTTATTGCAACCAAAGGTCGATATCATGATCATTACGGCGATCACATAGGTGCCGATATCCCCGAATATAGCTTTACTAGCGGCAACGGCTACCCTATCCTGTGGCGCGGATGCGATCTCATTCAGGGGCAAGACGCTCACATACATCAGGTTAGCCGAAACATAAATGATGGTCACGATCAGTGTTCCCAGGAATAAGGCCAGCCCAATATTCCGTTTCGGGTTCTTTATTTCCCCAGCGATAAAGGTCACGTTGTTCCAGGCATCACTGCTGAAAATAGATCCCACCATTGATGCGGCGATGGCGCCCAGGATGGCGGAACCCGTAACACCGCTGATAATGGCGCCGTCTGCATTCCGGGTGGTCATCTGCCAGGCATCACTCCAGTTAGCATGCCAGATGCTTCCTTTGGCTGCCAGTAAAAATCCAAACAATATCAGGCCGAAAAGGGAAAGCAGTTTCACCACGGTAAAACTGGTCTGCACCATTTTACCGCCCTTCACTCCCTTTGTATTGATGTAAGTAAGGAATATGATCAATGCGATGGAAACCAGTTGTGCCGTATAAATTTTAAAGCCGCCTATCTGCAACAGGATATTCGCGTCTTTCAGTTCGAGCGCCGGTATAAAATACCCGGCAAATTTGCTGAAGGCAACACCCACTGCGGCAATCGTTGCTGTTTGTATTACGGTAAAAAAACTCCAGCCATATAAAAAGCCCGCAAGTGGATTGAAGGCTTCTTTGAGATAAACATACTGGCCGCCCGCTTTCGGAAACATGGCGCTTAATTCACCATAGCTCAGCGCTGCAGTAAGGGTCATGAACCCCGTGATCAGCCACACGGCGATGAGCCAGCCCGCGCTTCCCACGTTGCGGGTAATATCGGCGCTGACAATAAAGATACCGGAACCGATCATGGAGCCGGCTACGATCATGGTGGAGTCAAATAAACCCAGGGTGGGTTTAAAGGAAGGCGTTTGTTCTGGCATAATTATCCCGGTTTATACCGGGACAAGATAAATAATTTGTGTGGATTTATTGTTTCGGAACGGATTTCATTTTTTCATTCATCCCCCTGATGACATCATTGGTGATGTTGAGTGTGGAATCCTTGTACACCATATAATCCATACCCGTACCGGTAGTGAGGATATACATGTATTTTTTTTCTTTGTTATACGCATTCAGAAACTCTTTCAGTTTTTTCTGGATATCATCCATGAAATTAAAACTCTTTTGACTAAGATCCTGGCTACGCGATTGTTTCTTTCCATCGATCTGCTGCTGCTGCTGCAACAATTGGGCCTGGAAGTTCTGCGCTTCCTCCTGGGTGATAGCGGCTCCTTTTTTCAGAAAATTATTCTTTTGCGCTTCCATCCCTTTATACCCGCTTTCCCATTCGCTTTCTATGGCCTTTTGCTCTACTTCCAGTTCCTTGCGCTTATCCTTGATATAGGTGATGTTCTCATTCAGCGAATCCAACTCTACATAGGCAATGGGCGGGCGGTTGCAGTTGCTATCCTTCCATTGCGAAGGATTATTTCTGAAAACTGCGGGGTTACCGCTTTTTTTCCCTGAAAAACTATAATAATAGAGATACCCCACCGCTGCCAGTAACACCAAATTCAATACCAAGGATAAATTTTTCATCATGCTGACAGAATTTGGTGGCAATATACTCACAAACGGAGATTACACAATGTTTTAATAAAATTTTTAGGAAAGGGTTAACGGTGAAAGGGGGTAGAGGGGCCAAAGTCCTAAGATCTCTTTAATCATTAGTTGGCATGGTTTTATATACTTATAGCCTAAGAACTAATTTATAATGCAATAAAACTTATCACATGTCCTTTAATCTTTTAGAATCAGTACAAAATAACTTAGGTTACCCTGCCTTACAAAAAATAGATCCCAACACACAGAATGTACTGCCAGATGAAAAAAAGTCCATAGGAGATAAATTTAGCCAGGCCGCGATCCCGGCCGTTTTGACCGGATTGTTCAATTTTGTGCAATCCGATATTGGTGCTGAAGCATTCCTGAAAGCTGACCTAACCAAAAATTGGGTGGGGGTAATTTTCAATGATCATAAGAACACGGTTCTGCAAACGATCGCAGCCTATGCCGGTCAACTTGGCGAAAGCATTGCAGTAAAACTGAACGCTATCGCCAATGAAGCTACCAAACTCGTAAAAGAGCATTTGCCTGCTGATGCCGGTATTAAAGAAGTGAAACTTTATTTCAGCAATCAAAAGAATAATATCTTGTTGTACCTACCCGGGGATCTAAAACTGGGTGAGTTGTTGCATGATAATACCCTTGATGATACGACCAATAAAATGGAAGGACCGATATCCAGTTTAATGCAAAGCATTGGCGCCGCATTTTCCAAGCCCGTTACCGGTGATGATATCAAATCCCATGAGGACTCCTTATAATGGAGATGCACACTGAAATGGCATAAGGACCTGAATCTGCAGTGGTCTCCATAAAAAAGGAGCAAGAACTGAATCTTACTCCTTACTATCTGTGAAATAAATTGAATCATTCAATCAGTAATTACTCTTCCTCATCAAAACTCATTGCTTCCTTCGTCGTCATCAGCAGTTCATATTCTTCCTTGCTTCCAACGATCATGTTTTCAAACTCACGCAAACCTGTACCTGCAGGAATATGATGCCCGGTGATCACGTTCTCCTTCAGGCCAAGCATTTCGTCCGTCTTGCCCTGGATGGCGGCGGAACTCAACACCTTGGTGGTTTCCTGGAACGAGGCCGCGGATATCCAGCTATGCGTACCCAGTGAGGCCTTGGTGATACCCAGCAGCAACGGTGAAGAAGTGGCCGGGTGTGCATCCCTGAATTCAGCTAACTTCTTATCGGTCCTTCTCAACACCGAGTTTTCTTCCCTGATATCACGTAAGGTAACGATCTGCCCTGGTTTCAGCTTGGTGCTTTCGCCTGCTTCGGTCACCACTTTCTTGTCATAGATATAATCGTTTTCAACATTGAAGTCGAAGCGGTCTTCAGTATCCCCTTCCAGGAATTTGGTATCGCCTGCGTCTTCGATGGTTACTTTACGCATCATCTGGCGAACGATCACTTCAATATGTTTGTCATTGATCTTAACACCCTGCAAACGGTACACTTCCTGGATCTCGTTCACCACGTATTCCTGTACGGCATAAGGTCCTTTGATAGAGAGTATGTCTGCGGGAGCGGTCTGCCCGTCACTCAGCGCTGCGCCTGCTTTCACGAAGTCGCCATCCTGAACAAGAATCTGGCGGCTCAACGGGACGAGGTATTTTTTCACCACGCTGTCTTTCGCTTCCACGATGATCTCCCTGTTACCGCGTTTGATGGCGCCAAATGCCACCACACCATCGATCTCACAAACCACGGCGGGGTTACTTGGATTTCTTGCTTCAAACAATTCAGTAACACGTGGCAGACCACCGGTGATATCTTTCAGCTTACTGAGTACCCTCGGGATCTTTACCAATACCTGTCCGCTCCTTACATCATCACCTTCTTCAACCACGATATGGGATCCAACCGGTAAATTGTAGGCCTTCTTGTCTTTTCCTTCGATAATAATAACCGGTAATTTGGTCTTATCTTTTGTTTCAATAACTACTTTTTCCCTGTGCCCTGTTTGTTCATCAGCTTCATCACGGTAAGTGATACCTTCAATTAAGCTTTCAAATTTAACAATACCGTGTACTTCCGCAACAATTACATTATTGAACGGATCCCAGGTACAAATGATATCTCCTTTATTCACCTTCTGCCCGTCTTTTACATTCAGGATAGCGCCATAAGGGATATGCATGGTATTGAGCAAACGATCGGATTTAATATCCACGTTCCTTACCTCGCCGGTACGTCCAATGACCACATTTATTTTCTTCCCTTCATGATTCTCAGTATGAACAGTACGCAATCCGTCAAACTGGATGGTACCGTCGAACTTGGCAGGCAGGGTAGATTCCACAGACGCAGAACCAGCCACACCACCCACGTGGAAGGTCCGAAGTGTTAACTGCGTACCCGGCTCACCGATACTTTGTGCCGCGATGATACCCACTGCGTCACCACGCTGCGCCAGCATGCCGGAAGCAAGGTTCTTGCCATAGCATTTCACGCATACGCCACGTTTGCTTTCGCAGGTGAGTACTGAACGAATTTCCACAGATTCAATGCCGCTCTCGTCGATCTTCTTCGCCATTTCCGCGCTGATCTCCGCACCGGCTTCGATCAGCAATTCATCGTTCAACGGGTTATATACATTGTGTAAAGAAGTTCTTCCTTCGATCCTGTCGCTCAACGGTTCGATCACATCTTCATTATCCTTCAATGCCGAAGTAGCGATTCCCCTTAAGGTTCCGCAGTCTTCTTCATTGATCACCACGTCCTGGCTAACATCAACCAAACGACGGGTCAGGTAACCGGCATCCGCCGTTTTAAGTGCAGTATCCGCAAGGCCTTTGCGGGCACCGTGCGTAGAGATGAAGTATTCCAGTACGCTTAATCCGTCTTTAAAGTTGGCAAGGATCGGGTTCTCGATGATCTCACTGCCCGATGAACCGGATTTACGTGGCTTGGCCATCAGACCCCGGAGGCCGGCCAGCTGCTTGATCTGCTGCTTACTGCCCCTGGCGCCGCTGTCGAGCATCATGTATACCGAGTTGAAGCCCTGCTTGTCGGCTGCCAATTCGCGGATAAGGGTTTCAGTTACTTTGGTATCCACACGGCTCCAGATGTCGATGATCTGGTTGTACCGCTCGTTGTTGGTGATCAGCCCCATGTTATAGTTCTCCCATACTTCATCCACTTCCAACTGGGCATTGTCTATCATTTCCTGCTTTACTGCAGGGATGATGAGGTCATTGATGTTAAAGGACAAACCACCGCGGAATGCCATGCGGTATCCCAGGGTTTTAATATCGTCGAGGAATTTAGCCGTGATGGGAACACTGGTCCATTTAATGATGTCACCAATGATCTCCCTTAGTGCTTTTTTCGTCAATAAAGTATTGATGAAACCAACGGTCTTGGGTACGTGCTGGTTAAAGATCACGCGACCTACGGTCGTTTCGATCAGTTTATTGGTGAGCGTACCATCCGGGTTACGGAAATCTGCTTTCACTTTTATGTTGGCATGTAAGTCGATCTGCTTTTCATTATAAGCGATGATCACCTCTTCCGAAGAGTAGAATGATTTACCCTCTCCTTTTACTTTCTCCGCATCCGTTGATTTCTTGCCCTTGGTGATGTAGTACAATCCCAATACCATGTCCTGTGAAGGAAGGGTGATGGGTGTACCATTCTGCGGGTTCAAAATGTTATGCGAGGAAAGCATCAGCAACTGTGCTTCCAATACCGCCGCATTGCTCAGGGGCACGTGTACCGCCATCTGGTCACCGTCAAAATCCGCGTTGAACGCCGTGGTTACCAGCGGGTGCAACTGAATCGCTTTTCCTTCAATGAGTTTAGGCTGGAAGGCCTGGATCGACAAACGGTGAAGCGTAGGTGCCCTGTTCAGCAACACCGGATGCCCTTTCAATATATTTTCAAGAATGTCCCAGATGATGGCTTCTTTTTTATCTACCAGCTTACGGGCGCTCTTTACTGTTTTTACGATACCTCTTTCAATGAGTTTACGGATGATGAACGGCTTGAATAATTCGGCGGCCATATCCTTGGGCAAACCACATTCATGCATTTTCAATTCTGGTCCTACCACAATTACAGAACGACCGGAATAATCAACACGCTTACCCAGCAGGTTCTGGCGGAAACGACCCTGTTTACCCTTCAGTACATCGCTCAATGATTTCAACGCACGGCCACCTTCCGCTTTTACGGCATTGGATTTACGGCTGTTGTCAAACAATGAATCAATGGCTTCCTGCAGCATACGCTTTTCGTTACGCAGGATTACTTCAGGCGCCTTGATCTCCAGTAATCTTTTCAAACGGTTATTACGGATGATCACCCGGCGATACAGGTCGTTCAGGTCAGACGACGCGAAGCGGCCACCGTCCAAAGGAACCAGGGGGCGCAATTCAGGCGGGATGACGGGAATATATTGCATCACCATCCACTCGGGGCGGTTATTGATCCGGGTGTTGGCGTCGCGGAAACTTTCTACTACGCTTAAACGCTTTAAAGCGTCGGCCTTGCGTTGCTGTGAGGTTTCATTGGCCGCCGCGTTACGCAGGTCAAAACTCAGCTGATCGAGATTGATCCGCTGCAACATGTCATGTATGGCCTCAGCCCCCATCTTGGCGATGAACTTGTTGGGGTCCTCGTCCGGCAGATGCTGATTGTCTTTTGGCAACGTATCCAGGATGTCGAGGTATTCTTCTTCGGTCAGCAGGTCGGAATAGTTCTGACCCTTATCCGCACGGATACCGGATTGAATCACGACGAAACGCTCGTAGTACACGATGCTCTCCAGTTTCTTGGAACTCATTCCAAGCAGGTAGCCGATCTTGTTAGGCAATGATTTGAAATACCAGATATGCACCACGGGAACCACCAGCTTGATGTGTCCCATTCTTTCCCTCCGCACTTTCTTCTCGGTCACTTCCACGCCGCAACGGTCGCACACGATACCCTTATAACGGATACGCTTGTACTTACCGCAGGCACATTCATAATCCTTCACCGGGCCGAAGATCCTTTCGCAGAACAGGCCATCCCTTTCAGGTTTGTAGGTGCGGTAGTTAATGGTTTCCGGTTTTAAAACTTCACCATAGCTTTTTTCCAGAATGCTGTCAGGCGAAGCCAAACCAATGGTGATCTGAGAAAATGTAGGCCTTGGACGGTTTTCTTTTTTGAATGCCATATTGTAGTTGATAATTTATTTATTGATAAATTCTTATTAAGTTAAAAGTCAAAAGTGAAAACCAAAAAACGCGAACCGCTTCGAAGTGAATGACTTTTGGGTTTTGACTTTTTACTTTTGCCTCCCCTAATCAAACCTCAGATCCAGTCCCAATCCCCTCAGCTCATGCACCAATACATTGAATGATTCTGGGATACCCGCTCTTGGAATATTATCACCCTTTACAATGGCTTCATAGGTCTTCGCCCTTCCGATGATATCATCCGATTTAAGCGTCAGCAATTCCTGTAAGATATTGGATGCACCATAAGCTTCCAGTGCCCAAACTTCCATTTCACCAAAACGCTGTCCGCCAAACTGCGCTTTACCACCCAACGGCTGTTGTGTGATCAGACTGTATGGTCCGATAGAACGGGCGTGCATCTTATCATCCACCATGTGGTGCAGCTTGATAATGTAAATGATGCCCACCGTTGCTTTCTGGTCGAAGCGTTCGCCGGTTTCACCATCATATAAATAAGTATGTCCAAAAGTCGGTAATCCTGCTTTTTCAATATGATCTGCGATCTCCGCAACAGAAGCTCCGTCGAAGATCGGCGTGGCAAATCTTACGCCCAGTTTTTCTCCGGCCCAGCCGAGAACGGTTTCATAGATCTGCCCCAGGTTCATACGGCTTGGTACGCCCAACGGGTTCAACACGATATCTACCGGTGTTCCGTCTTCCAGGAAAGGCATGTCTTCCTGGCGAACGATCTTGGCAACAATGCCTTTGTTTCCGTGACGTCCCGCCATCTTATCTCCCACTTTCAGTTTGCGCTTGACGGCCATATACACTTTAGCCAGTTTCAATACACCTGCCGGTAATTCATCACCGATCGAAATATTGAATTTCTCGCGCTTGTATCTTCCCAATTCCTCGTTGAACTTGATATTATAATTGTGCAACAACACGTTGATGAGCTCATCTGTTTTCGCATCGCCGCACCATCCCAGCGGATTCACGTTCTGGTAATCGATATTGGCCAGGTTCTTCGCATTGAATTTCGCTCCTTTGCCGATCAATACTTCACCAAAATTATTGCTCACGCCCGCACTGGTCTTATCCTTCAACAGGGTTTGCAATTTGTTGATGAGTAAGTCTTTCAGGTCGATCTCATTCTTTTCGTGTGTTTTCTCGATCTTCTCCAGTTGCGCCTTTTCCCTAACCTTGGCGTTCTTGTCTTTCTTGGCGCGCTGGAACAATTTTTTATCAATGATCACACCCTCGGTACCACTCGGCGCTTTTAAGGAAGCGTCTTTTGCGTCGCCGGCCTTATCGCCAAAGATGGCACGCAACAGTTTTTCTTCGGGAGTAGGATCACTTTCACCTTTCGGCGTTATTTTTCCGATAATGATATCGCCTTCCTTGATGTGGGCGCCAATACGGATGATACCGTTCTGGTCAAGATCTTTCGTCGCTTCTTCACTTACGTTGGGGATATCGGGTGTTAATTCCTCTTCCCCCAGTTTGGTATCCCTCACCTCTATCTCAAACTCACTGATATGTATAGACGTAAATAAGTCTTCTTTTACCACTCTTTCGCTGATCACGATCGCATCCTCGAAATTGTATCCTTTCCAGGGCATGAAGGCCACTTTCATGTTCCGGCCCAGGGCCAGTTCACCACCCTTGGTGGCGTAACCTTCGGTCAGGAAATCGCCTTCACTTACTTTCTGCCCCTTCACTACGGCAGGGCGAAGGTTGATACAGGTTTCCTGGTTGGTACGAACGAACTTCGTGAGTTTATAGATGATCAGGTCCTCATCGAAACTTACGAGTTGCTGAACATCGTTTCTTTTATAACGAACATGAATTTCATTGGCATCTACAAATTCCACCACGCCATCTCCGTCTGCATGGATCTGGATCCTCGCATCCCTTGCCGCCTTTCCTTCCAAACCGGTACCTACGATGGGCACTTCGGGTTTGATCAATGGCACCGCCTGACGTTGCATGTTCGATCCCATCAATGCACGGTTGGCATCATCATGCTCCAGGAAGGGGATCAGTGAAGCGCTTAAACCAACGATCTGGTTGGGCGCCACATCCATGTATTCCACTTCATTCTTATCCAGGATCGGGAAGTCACCGGTCTGGCGACTCTTGATTTTGTCTTCCACAAAATTTCCTTTCGCATCCATTTCTATATTCGCCTGGGCGATCTTTGCAGTATCTTCTTCTTCCGCGCTCAGGAAAGTGATCTTCTTCATATCGGCCTTACCATCCGTTACCTTGTGATAAGGAGTTTCAATAAAGCCCATATCATTGATCTTGGCGTGAACGCACAAGGTGGAGATCAAACCGATGTTCGGTCCTTCCGGTGTTTCAATGGTACAGAGGCGGCCGTAATGCGAGTAGTGAACGTCACGTACCTCGAACCCGGCCCTTTCCCTGCTCAAACCACCGGGCCCGAGTGCGGAGATACGACGCTTGTGTGTGATCTCACTTAAAGGGTTGGTCTGATCCAGGAACTGCGACAACTGTGATGTTCCAAAGAAGGAATTGATCACAGAGGACAATGTTCTGGCATTGATCAGGTCAACGGGAGTGAATACTTCATTATCCCGAACATTCATCCTTTCACGGATGGTACGCGCCATACGTGCCAGACCTACGCCGAACTGGGCATACAACTGCTCGCCTACGGTACGTACACGACGATTGCTCAGGTGATCGATATCGTCCACTTCACTTTTACCGTTGGTGAGTAAAACCAGGGTCTTGATGATGGCGATGATATCGTCTTTTGTCAATACTTTCTTTTCGATCGGGAAATTCAATCCCAGGCGGCGGTTGATCTTATAACGGCCCACTTCGCCGAGGTCGTAACGCTTATCGCTGAAAAATAATTTGTCAATGATACCCCTGGCCGTTTCATCATCAGGAGCGTCGGCGCCGCGGAGTTGCTTGTAAATATGCTGTACCGCTTCCAGTTCGCTGTTGGAAGTGTCTTTGTTCAAGGTGTTGTAGATGATGGCATAGTCGCCGCTCACTTCTTCTTTCTGGATGAAAATGCTTTTCACATCCATCTCAAGGATCTGGGCGATATTGGCTTCATCCAGAACGCTGTCTCTCTCCAATACGATCTCGTTTCTTTCAATGGAAACCACTTCACCGGTATCCTCATCCACAAAATCTTCCACCCAGGTGCGTAGTACGCGGGCGGCTAGACGCTTTCCGATGCAATGGGCCAGTGTTTTTTTATCGGCCTTTACTTCGTTGGCCATCCCGAATAATTCCAGGATATCCTTATCGGTTTCGAAACCGATGGAACGCAATAAGGTGGTGACCGGGAATTTCTTCTTCCGATCGATATAAGCGAACATCACATTGTTGATGTCTGTGGCGAATTCCATCCAGGCTCCTTTGAATGGGATCACCCTGGCGGAATAAATCTTGGTTCCGTTTGGATGCACCGATTGGCCGAAGAACACACCGGGTGAACGGTGCAGTTGGCTTACCACCACCCTTTCGGCGCCATTGATGACAAAGGTGCCGCGGGGTGTCATGTAGGGGATGTTGCCCAGGAACACGTCCTGAACGATCGTCTGGAAATCGACGTGCTCCTCATCGTTACAGCTTAAACGCAGTTTCGCTTTTAAGGGAACGGCATAGGTCAGCCCGCGTTCGATACATTCTTCGATCGTGTAGCGCGGGGGATCCACAAAGTAATCCAGGAATTCCAGTACGAAAATGTTACGCGTATCAGTGATAGGAAAATTTTCCTTGAACACGCGAAACAGCCCTTCCACGTTCCTTTTGTCGGGCGTGGTTTCTAGCTGGAAAAAATCTTTAAATGACTGGATCTGGATTCCGAGCAAATCGGGTGTTTCCGCAAGGAGTTCAACTTTTCCGAAATTGATTCGCTTGGCGGCATTCGTTTTTGTTGCAGACATATTGTAAATAAGACGTTTAAGTGTGCAGAAGACCCTTTAGTATGAGGCTGGTTTGCAACGGGTGCCACTAAGCCTAAATTAAAGGAGGGCAAAGGTAGGGAATAAATTCCGATTTCCCGTTTACGCTATACGATTTTTTGGGGAATTCACCGCGTTTTTGGGGAAAATGACAAGGATTATGATTTTTTATACTTTTTGGGACGGTTTCTCCCCCACCAGTATCATTTTTTGTGAATAAAAAACCGCCCCGGCATAGGGCGGTCTTAACCTCTAAGGGAGGCTAAATCATTTAAACTACCTCAACGTCAGCACCTGCTTCGGTTAATTTTGCTTTTATTTCTTCGGCACCGGCTTTATCAATACCTTCTTTAACGGGTTTTGGAGCTCCGTCTACCAGGTCTTTCGCTTCTTTCAGACCCAATCCGGTTAATTCCTTGACGATCTTAACAACAGCCAGTTTGTTGGCGCCGGCTGATTTCAGGATCACATTGAAAGCCGTTTTTTCTTCAACAGCAGCAGCACCATCGCCGCCACCTGAACTTACCACAACTGCTGCAGCAGCCGGTTCGATACCATACTCTGATTTTAAGAATTCAGCCAATTCCTGAACTTCTTTTACTGTTAAACCTACCAGGTTTTCAGCTAATGCTTTTACGTCTGACATAATGTTTAAATTTTTTCCGCCTTCATCGTTTTTTACTCCGGCGGGAGTTTAAAAAAATTGTTGTTTATTAATGTGCATCCCGATAGCTATCGGGACTGCAAAATTCGAATCGTTACAGCTTTAGTTAAAACTAAGCCTCGGGTTTTTCATCTTCAGTTTTTGTTTCTTCGGTTTTTGTTTCTTCAACTACAGGCGTTTCCGGTGCCGCTTCTGCTACCGGTATTTCAACTACCGGTGTTTCAACTACCGGTGTTTCGGCAACTGGTGCTTCGGCTACCACTGTTTCTGCAACTGCATTAACGGGAGCAGTAACTTCTTCCACCGCTTTAGCAGCATCTTTATTTTGCAAGGCACCCAATACACGTTGTATCGGTGATTGCAATAAACCGATGATCTCGCCGATCAGTTCATTTTTGGTTTTGATCTGTGTCAGCGCTTTCAGCTGGTCATTACCTACAAATACATCCCCGTTTATGAAAGCCGCTTTCAGAATGGGCTTTTCGTTATTATTTTCTTTACGGAAGCTGCTGATGATCATGGCAGGTTCTTTCGGATTTTCACTGAAAAGCAACGCGGTTACCTTAT
This sequence comes from Bacteroidota bacterium, assembly GCA_043781975.1. GTDB lineage: Bacteria > Bacteroidota > Bacteroidia > Chitinophagales > Chitinophagaceae > Ferruginibacter. Next base: position 2,115 of record JAYWAZ010000365.1, on the reverse strand, counting down.
GAAGGGAGTCGTAAACACCGGCATATTTTTCCGTATCCAGGCTTTCTAGTGCTTTTTTTATCAGCGTATTCTTCGCCACCTTCATTTCTACCTGCTTGGTAAAACAATGGTTGCGTAACTTACCGATCTGGGCCACTGTTAAGCTTTCTGTATCCGTAATGTAAAAGTTATTATACTGTGAGAATTTGCCTTTCAGCAATTCTATTACTTCATTTTTTTCCTGCTTTGTCATAACAAATGTTTTTTAGTCTCCCACCTGATTGCGGGAGCAATTCAGATTTAACTGTGAACTGATTTAGTGTCAATCGCGATACCCGGACTCATGGTACTGGCCATGCTTACTCCCTTAAGGTAAGTACCCTTGGAAGAAGAAGGCTTTAATTTGATGATGGCATTGATCAGTTCCTGGCTGTTTTCTTCGATCTTTTCAGACGCAAAACTCACGCGCCCAATGGATGCATGGATGATACCGACCTTATCCACCTTAAAGGCAATCTTACCCCCTTTCAGGTCATTGATGGCCCCTGCCACGTCATTAGTAACAGTTCCTGTTTTAGGGTTTGGCATCAGGTTACGTGGGCCAAGCACCTTACCCAACTTACCGATCTTGGGCATTACAGAAGGTGTTGCAACGATCACGTCAATATCCGTCCAGCCGCCTTCGATCTTTGTGATGAATTCATCGAGTCCTGCAAAGTCGGCCCCGGCTGCTTTGGCTTCGGCTTCCTTGTCGGGAGTACACAATACCAGCACCCGCTTGGTCTTGCCCGTTCCGTGTGGCAGGGAAACAGTACCACGCACCGCCTGGTCTGCTTTCTTGGGATCCACGCCTAAACGTATGTGCAGGTCAACTGAACTATCGAATTTTGTTGTATTTACTTCTTTTACCAGGGTTGAAGCCTCTTTCAGGGAATAGGCTTTATTAATATCAACCTTAGTATTTGCTACTTTTCTTTTTTTCGTAATCATTTCTTACAAATTTTAGGTTGATAATTAATTTTCCCATGGGGCTTTGCCTTCAACGGTCAATCCCATGCTGCGGGCGGTGCCTGCGATCATGCTCATGGCGCTGTTAACGGTGAATGCGTTAAGATCGGCCATTTTATCTTTGGCGATCTCTTCTACCTGTGCCCAGGTAACCTTACCCACTTTTACGCGGTTGGGTTCCTTACTGCCACTGGTGATCTTGGCGGCATCCAGTAACTGGACCGCAGCGGGGGGCGTTTTGATGATGAAGTCGAATGACTTATCAGCGTAAACAGTGATTAATACGGGAAGTACTTTACCTGGTCTGTCCTGGGTCCTGGCATTGAATTGCTTACAGAATTCCATGATGTTGATACCTTTAGAACCCAGTGCAGGGCCTATTGGTGGTGCAGGATTGGCCTGTCCTCCTTTACATTGGAGTTTGACATAGCCGGTGATCTCTTTTGCCATTTTTTACATTTTTTGGTGATAGCGTTCCGATATTTACCGAAACTCCCAAGTCAATATTATTCTGCTAAAGAACTTTTTTGGGAGTGCAAAGGTAGTGAAATGATTTAATAAATTCCTCTTTCCAGTAAAAAAAATCCCGGAAAAACCCGGGATCAATGATTTATAAGGCAAACGCCTTTTTATAGTACCAGGATACCATTCGCCTGAACTGATATCTCCTTTTTTGGATCTTTAATTGCCGCTATTTCATCCTTTGTTTTACCTGCATCCTCCGCATAATGGCGCAATTGTTCTACCGAAGTTACTTTCAATATAGCTTTTCCTTGGGCCACAATGGTTTTACCATTCAGGGCCAGGGGAACAAAAAAATTTTCATCCTTCATTTTCACCAATATCGGGCCATTGATAGTTTCGATACGAACCCAGCAACCTTGCATCTTACAAACCTCGACTACTTTTCCTTTCACTTTTACATCAGCGCTTTCCTTAGTTGCCAGTAAAGCCGGTAATTCATCTGCATTTACTGCGCCCTCAGCAGAGATTTTAACGCCAAATGTCATTCCCGTTTTAGCCGGGCCCTTTGGCGGCTGAGCCATCAAAACAACCGCTAAGAATAATGCGGGAATCGTGAAGAGTATTTTTTTCATACTTGCAAATTTTATATAAAAAAGGCCACGT
>JAYWAZ010000364.1:0-2855 GCA_043781975.1 Bacteroidota bacterium | reverse complement strand
ACCAACCCAGGAAAGGGGTGTAATCTTTCCTGGGTGTCTTTTTTTGTTTCTTTTTTGGACAAGCAAAAAAGAAAAAACAAAATCATTGAAAATAAGTTACTGTTTAACAGTTTCTCTTAGAATATTTAATAGCACAACACGTTAATTAATAATATGTCAAAATTCAGCGATCATAATTTCAAAGGCGAGAAAGCCCTCATCCGCGTGGACTTCAACGTACCACTGGATGCCAACTTTAACATCACCGATGATACCCGCATGACGGCGACCATCCCTACAATAAAAAAGGTTTTGGAAGATGGTGGCTCCGTTATTTTAATGAGCCATCTCGGAAGGCCCAAGGAAGGTCCGGAGGATAAATTCTCTTTGAACCACCTGGTCAAACATTTGTATCAACTACTCAATAGTGAACATGCTAACCCCCCTTCAGGGGATGGGGGCACAAAAGTATTCTTCGCCAACGACTGCATCGGCGAACAGGCCTTCATGACCGCATCCATGTTACGTGCCGGCGAAGTATTGTTACTCGAAAATCTCCGTTTTCATAAAGAAGAGGAAAAAGGCGACGAAGCCTTTGCGGAAAAATTAAGCAAGCTCGGAGACGTGTATGTGAATGACGCATTCGGTACCGCACACCGTGCGCATGCATCCACCGCCGTTATCGCGAAGTTCTTCCCCGCCGAAAAAAAAATGTTCGGATTGCTGATGGAAGCGGAAGTGCTGAGTGCGGAAAGGGTTTTACACAATGCGGAAAGACCTTTTACCGCGATCATCGGCGGGGCAAAAGTGTCTGACAAAATACTGATCATTGAAAATTTACTCGACCGTGCAAATAATATCATCATCGGCGGCGGCATGGCCTATACTTTTTTGAAAGCGCAGGGAAAAGAAGTGGGAAGCAGCCTTTGTGAACTGGATAAACTGGACCTTGCCAATGAGATCCTGGCCAGGGCCAAAGAAAAAAATGTGAAGATATTTTTGCCGGCCGACAGTACCGTTGCCGATAAATTTGCTGCCGATGCCAATACCAGGGAACTGGATAATGACCATATTGAACCCGGTTGGATGGGACTTGATATCGGGACCAAAGCGATCACCGAATTCAGCGAAGTGATCATGAACAGCAAAACCATTTTATGGAATGGCCCCATGGGTGTTTTCGAAATGGAAAAATTCCAGAAAGGAACAAAAGCCATCGCAGAGGCCGTAGCAGCCGCAACCGCGAATGGAGCCTTCAGCCTGGTTGGCGGCGGCGACAGCGTGGCCGCGGTGAACCAGTTTCACCTGGCGGATAAGGTCAGTTATGTAAGCACCGGCGGTGGCGCCATGTTGGAATACTTTGAAGGAAAAGTGCTGCCAGGTATAGCAGCGATCAACGATAAGCTTGCTGTTTAAAGTCCTTCTCCTTCAGGAGAAGGATTTAGGATGAGGTGAAGGAAAAGTGCTGCCAGGTATAGCAGCGATCAACGATTAGCTTACTGTTTAAAGTCCTTCTCCTTCAAGAGAAGGATTTAGGATGTGGCCAGATTTAACCCTCTGTAAACAAAAAGAGTATTAATTTTAACTTCTTAACAATATAAAATCATAATTATGAAACGTACAGGCTTATTTGTTGTATTGGGAATCCTTGTCATCCTTGTTTTTTGGGGATGCAGCGGATATAATGGTTTGGTAAAACAGGATGAAAATGTAAAAAAAGCGTGGAATAATGTTCAGGCGGAATACCAGAACCGTTCCGACCTTGTGGGCAACCTCGTTAACACGGTGAAAGGTGCCGCCAATTTCGAGCAGAATACTTTGACTGCCGTTGTTGAAGCAAGGGCCAAGGCCACCAGTGTGAATATCAATGCCGATAACCTTACCCCGGAGAAGATCGCGGAATTCCAGGCAGCACAAGGGCAGCTAAGCGGTTCACTGAGTCGTTTACTCGCTACCGTTGAGGCTTATCCCACACTTAAAGCGACGGAGAATTTCAGCAAGCTGCAGACCCAGCTGGAAGAGATCGAGAACAAGATCAAAAATTCCAGGAAAATGTTCAACGACGAGATCAACGTATACAATACCAAGGTCCGTTCTTTTCCGATGAACATCCTCGGCGGCATGTTCGGCTTCCATTCAAAAGAAGGGTTTAAAGCGGATGTGGGTGCTGAAAAGAAAGTGGATGTGAATTTTGACGATATGAAGAAAAAGTAAGTGTAAACCTTCGCATGCAATAATGAACAAAAAAAGATATTCCGGTTTCATCATCGGTGGTGTATTGGTGGTATTGGGGATCTTCGGGGTCGTCACCTTTAATTCACTGGTTAAAAAAGAAGAGAAGGTCAAACTCCAGTGGAATGAGGTGCAGAATGCCTACCAGCGCAGGCTGGACCTCATTCCCAACCTGGTGAACACGGTGAAGGGGGCTGCGGATTTTGAGCAGACCACCTTACAGAAAGTGGTGGAAGCCAGGGCCAAAGCACATTCATTCGTCGTTAACCCCAATTCCCCTTCGGCGGCGGAATACCAGCAGCAAACCAAATTGCAGGACGAACTGGCAACGGCGGCCAATAACCTGGTGATCACGATCGAAAGATACCCGACACTCCAGGGTACTTCCGCATTTGCGGGTTTACAAACCCAACTGGAAGGAACGGAACGGCGGATAAAAGTGGCAAGGACGGATTTCAATGCCGCCATCGCAGATTACAACAGTTCCGTGCGAAGTTTTCCTACAAAATTGGTGGCCGGAATTTTTGGATTTAAAGCGAAGGAAGGTTTTACCGCCGATGAAGGCACAGACAGATCAAAAGAAATAAAATTTTAATGGGCCTATTTCCCTTTTTTAAAAAGAAAGAATTTTTTTCTGTTCAGGA
>JAYWAZ010000363.1:0-2869 GCA_043781975.1 Bacteroidota bacterium | reverse complement strand
TTAGTTTATACGTATTAACCGAATGCAGTGGTTGTTCCGCCCGGGCGGAATCGCTCCATTCAGTATTCATTTAGTATTAAATTTTCATTGAAGCGTATGAAATCTATTCAGCAATGTTTAAAGGAAAGAATACTGATCATTGACGGCGCCATGGGCACCATGATCCAGCAGCAAAAACTGGGGGAGAAAGATTACCGTGGTGAACGGTTCAAAGACTGGCATACTGACGTTAAAGGCAATAACGACCTGTTGAGCATCACCCGGCCGGATATCATTGAGGATATTCACAGGCAATACCTGGAAGCCGGTGCGGATATCATTGAAACCAATACATTCAGCAGCACTTCCATAGCGCAGGCCGACTATGATATGCAGTCGCTGGCCTATGAATTGAATGTGGCTTCGGCAAAATGCGCCAGGAAAGCAGCGGATGAATACACGGCGAAAGATCCCGGCAAGCCAAGATTCGTTGCCGGGGCCATCGGGCCCTTGAATAAAACGTTGAGCCTGTCGCCCGATGTAAACAACCCCGGCTACCGCGCCGTTACATTTGATGAAGTGGCCGCAGCCTATACCGAACAGGTAAAGGGCCTGGTGGATGGCGACGTGGACATCTTACTGATCGAAACCATTTTCGACACCCTGAATGCAAAGGCGGCCATCTATGCGATAAAAAAATATTTCCGCGACAGCAAGTGCCCCGAACTTCCCATCATGATCTCCGGAACCATAACGGACGCCAGTGGGCGCACTTTAAGCGGACAAACACTGGAGGCGTTCTATGTTTCCATCATGCATGCCAGGCCTTTGAGCGTTGGACTGAACTGCGCGCTTGGCGCTACGCAGATGCGTCCGCATATCGAGGAGTTGTCGCAAATTGCGGGTTGCTATACATCCGCATATCCAAACGCCGGCCTCCCCAATGCATTTGGCGAGTACGATGAGCAGCCGCATGAAACAGCGCATATCATTGAAGCTTGGGCGAAAGAAGGATTTGTAAATATTGTGGGTGGGTGCTGTGGTACCACCCCCGATCATATCAGGCATATCGCCGACCAGGTCAGGAATTTTAAACCAAGACAATTACCCATAGTGGAAACGGAAGCCGAATTGGTTGAACTATAACAGCAATTATGAGTGAATCGATACATATCAAACCTTATTTACGCCTCGCTGGGTTAGAACCCCTGGTCGTTCGCCCCGAAACGAATTTTGTGAATATCGGGGAACGTGCCAATGTTACCGGTTCTAAAAAATTTGCACGGCTGATCCGTGACGACAAATATGAGGAAGCGTTGAGCGTTGCCCGTCAGCAGGTGGAAAACGGTGCACAGGTCATTGATGTGAATATGGATGATGCATTGCTCGACGGCGTTACGGCCATGAGAACGTTTTTAAACCTGGTGCAGTCTGAACCCGATATTGCCCGGATACCGATCATGATCGATTCTTCGAAATTCGAGATCATAGAAGCCGGGTTGAAATGCGTGCAGGGAAAATGTATCGTGAATTCCATATCCATGAAAGAAGGTGAGGAAAAATTCATTGAGCAGGCCTTCACCTGTAAAAGCTATGGTGCCTCGGTCATCGTGATGGCTTTTGATGAGCAGGGCCAGGCGGATACAAAAAAACGCAAGGTCGAGATCTGCCAAAGGGCCTATAATATACTTACCGGGCAGGTTGGCTACGACCCGCAGGATATCATTTTTGACCCCAACATCTTCGCCATAGCCACCGGCATTGAAGAACACAACAACTACGCGGTTGATTTCATTGAAGCCACCCGTGAAATAAAAAAACGGATGCCGCTTACCAGGGTCAGCGGCGGCGTAAGCAATGTGTCTTTTTCGTTCAGGGGCAACGATCATGTAAGGGAGGCCATTCACAGCGTTTTTCTGTACCATGCCATCAGGGCCGGTATGGACATGGGTATCGTAAACGCGGGACAACTGGTGGTGTACGATGAGATCGAGCCGGGTTTAAGGGAAATGTGCGAAGACGTTATCCTCAACAGGAACAACGACAACAACGAAGCCACGGAAAGGCTGATCATTCATGCTGAGACCGTAAAAGCAAAGGGCAAGGTGGAAATCAAGGATGAAAAATGGAGAAATGATGAAGTGGAAAAAAGACTGTCGCACGCTCTCATTAACGGCATCACGGATTATATCGATGCCGATACAGAAGAAGCCAGACAGAAATATCCCAAACCTTTGGATGTGATCGAAGGGCCGTTGATGGACGGTATGAATATTGTAGGCGACCTGTTTGGAGCAGGAAAAATGTTTCTGCCGCAGGTGGTGAAAAGTGCCAGGGTAATGAAGAAGGCGGTAGCTGTCTTAACACCCTATATCGAACAGGAAAAAGAAGCGCGCAAACAAGCCCACCTGAACGCGGGTACCACCAATGAAGAGGCAGCCGGCGCGGCAAAAATTTTATTGGCCACCGTAAAAGGCGATGTGCATGATATCGGGAAGAATATTGTTGGCGTGGTATTGGGTTGCAATGGATATGATATCATTGACCTGGGGGTAATGGTTTCCAGTGATAAGATCTTAGAAACAGCGCAAAAGGAAAATGTCGATATCATCGGGCTAAGCGGTCTCATTACGCCCTCGCTTGATGAGATGGTGCACGTGGCGCATGAAATGAAACGGCGCGGCATGAAACTCCCCCTGATGATCGGCGGCGCCACTACTTCCCGGATGCATACCGCAGTAAAGATCGCCCCGCAATATGATGAAGGTGTTATCCATGTTTTGGACGCCAGCAGAAGTGTAACCGTTGCCGGTAGTTTACTCAGCAAGGAACAAAAGCCCGGTTTTTTGAATGGGATCAGGCAGGAATATGACAAACTGCTGGTAGATTT
>JAYWAZ010000362.1:0-7945 GCA_043781975.1 Bacteroidota bacterium | reverse complement strand
GGGATTGTCAGTGGTACCTCACCCTTATGTATAGGTGCCATGGATACTTATACCAGTAATGGGGATGCCGGTGGAACCTGGAGCAGTAATTTACCGGGCATAGCCACCGTGGATCCGGGAACTGGTCTTGTAACTGCAGTCAGTGCGGGAACAGCCATTATAACCTATACTGTCTCTTCGGGTTGTAATGCACCTGTTAATGCATCGAAGACCCTTACCGTGAACCCCAATGTAAATGCGGGTTCGGTAAGCGGTACCTCACCATTATGTGTAGGTGCTGCAACTACCTATACCAGCAATGGTAACCCCGGCGGATCCTGGAGTAGCAGCGCGCCGGGTGTGGCAACAGTAAATTCCTCAACCGGGCTGGTAACCGCAGCAGGTCCGGGAACTGCAACGATAACCTATACGGTCAATGGTTGCAACGGCCCGGCCAACGCGTCAAAACTGGTTACCGTAAATCCATTACCACAGGGTAGCTTATCCGCGAACGGTCCATTTGTGGGATCAGGTACCGGTATGCTCACCTGGACGGCTACAGCAGGAACGGATCCCTTTACCGTGGTATATAATGACGGTACAGCCAACTGTACGGCCTTGGGTGTGATGAGCGGCGTGGCCTTCAATGTGTTCACGAACCCGGTTACATCAACCACTACTTATAGCTTGGTATCAGTAAGTGACGTCAACTGTACCCGTTCATCGGCATTCACGGACGGTTCCGCAACCATCACGGTTACGGGGGGTACCTGTACAGGATATATGATCCTGGGACTGAAAGACGTGAACCTGGGTGAAAGCAATACGGTTAATGGCGACATTGGTAATAACACAGCAGGTAAGAAAGTGGATATTGACAGGCATTCAACGGTTAACGGATTAATAAGGGCCAGCGTGATCATACTTCACCCACCCGTTACCGTTACAGGTGGCCTGTTTTATTCACCGGCCGGCGTGATACTTCCACCGATGCTCCTGAATACCGCCGTAGTGCCGGGAGGTAACTTCTCCGTTCCTGATAACGGGATCGCAACGATCAATACCAATTATAATACCCTTACCATTGGTAAAAATGCCGTCGTGACTATAAACGGAACCATCTATGGCACCATTACCATCAGGGAGGCGGCCACCGTAACATTTACCGCCGGCGATATCAATATTGATCAGCTGACTTCGAATGACGGCAGGGCTGCCCCGTTGAAATATACCACCATCCTTTTCGCCAATGATGCCAGCGTACGGATCAAGAATAAGGTAGACCTGGGCGCAAGGAACCGTATAAATGAGAGCAGTTCAAAAAGGGTGACCTTCTATTTGGGTGATCTGTCACAAACGGCCGAACAGTTCAATGTGAACGGAACAGATACCCGCGTAAAAGCAGGGATCTATCTGCCAAAAGGCAAGCTCGATATCACCAATAACGGGCCATGCACCATGACGGGAACCATTATTTCCGAGAATATCACCAGCAATAAAAATGTGACCTGGAACTGCGGTTATGCCATACCGGCACCAGACCTGTTAACGACGGGAGTGAATAACCCGAACCTGGAATTCAGCGTGAAGGTATTTCCCAACCCTTCGGTCGGTGAATTCAGGATACAGGTGAACAGTAACAGCTCAGAACCCGTTACCATCCGGTTGATCGATGCCACAGGGAAGAATATACGCACGATTACTTCACCCGTTTCAAAAAATGCGGTGATATCAATCGATGGCGATCTCCGTGGCGGTGTATATATCGCTCAGGTGAAACAGGGTGATCATGTGCAGACCCTGAAACTGGTGAAGCTGAATTAACGCTTTCATGGTATGATAAATATAAGGAGGCTGTTCATGCAGCCTCCTTTTTATGTATGAAAAACGGCCATCCGCTGTCCGGCAAAGGTTAGATGATCCTGCCTTCGGCCATTTATAATTCAACGGTCGTTTTCATCCGGGCGATATGAAAACCCTTTGCTAAGATGTTTTTTGAGGGTTTGCTGTTAATATCGAGCACCGGGTTGGTGTGGTTGAAGTGAATGAACCAGATCTTATTCTTTTCCTTCGGGGAAAGGTTTTTGAACAGATCCATGCTTTCTGTAATGAACGGGTGGGGTATCTCGGCCATGTTTCGGTTGTTTAATTCTCCCGCATCGTAAAAAGTGCCATCGATGAAGGCGTAATCAACTCCGGCAATGACATCAATGATCTTAGCCGGCCATTTAGCCCATTTGTCAATATCAGGAATGAACAGCGCCTTCTTTGCAGGGCCTTCAATAATATAACCAACGGTCTCCGAGTATTCGTCACGGTGAGGTACGATGAATGGCTTGACTTTAATTTGGGAGTTTAGAACCACCTGCTCATTATCGGTCAATGGCTGAATCACGATATTATTGAGTCTGACCAGTTGGCTCCAGGGCCCGTTGGTTTCCAGGAACTGTTTCATGCGGGGCATGGCGTATACCGGAACTTTGTCGGCATTCATGGCTTCCCTGCCCAGGTACATCAGCCCTGTATAGTGCCCGATATGCGCATGGGTGAGGAAAATGCCATCGGGTATCTCCTTTTCATTAAAGGAAGCATGATCTTTCAGGTATTTTACCTGGCTGGGAAGATCGGGTGTGGCTTCAAAAAGAAAACGTTGTTTGTTTTCCGCATCAATGACCCCTAAGGAAACCACTTTCCTGTTTTGGTCGGGGTGAAGGAATAATTTCCTGCAACATTTCTTATTGCATCCAGCCTGGGGGGAGCCTGCATCCTGCACGGTTCCCAAAACAATTAAGGAAACTTTTTCTAAAGACCTGCCGGTACTTTTATTGTCGGGGTTACCGCTTTCCTTTTTTGAAAGGCTTTCGGGAAAGCTCGACAAGAAGAGAAAAGGGATAACAAAATAAATCTTCATATGCAGGTGTATTGATGCATTCAAACTTACAACATTTCTGCCTTGCCGGATCCGGCAGCGTCCTCACGTATGACATTGAACTGATTCGGGATGAATGATAATGTAGTCGATCCAATGTACTATTGAATATGGCAATCCATTAAATTTGCATTCAAGCGACCATTTCCGCTGGAAATGCAGCTGATATGACACTAAAAAAATATTGCCGGCCTCCGGCTTAAAAAAATAATATGAAGAATAAGATGATCTTGCTGCTCCTTTGTGTCTTTTATACAATATCCTTATTGGCACAAAGTTCTACGGAATTCAATAACCAGGGACTGGTCAAGTACAAGGCGAAGGATTTTCCGGGGGCCCTGCAGGATCTCAACAAAGCCATTGAACTGGATGCTAAGAACGCAAAGGCCTGGCATAACCGCGGCCTGGTAAAATATGCGATGAAAGATAATCCGGGAGCCATCAGCGATCATTCAAAAGCCATTGAAATAAATCCTGTTTATTCCAATGCTTATAACGACCGCGGCCTGGTATATTACCGGCTGAATAATTTTAACGGTGCCCTGCAAGATTACAATAAGGCCATTGAGGTAGACCCCGCTTATTTTACAGCTTATAAGAACCGTGCGGTCATGGAATACGGAACAAAAAATTATGAAGCGGCGATCAAAGATTATTCAAAATGTATAGAACTGCAACCGGCCGGCGCTGATGGATATATGGGGCGGGCTTCCGCAAAAAGCATGTTGAAAGACCATGCGGGCACCATAACAGACCTCAATAAGGCCATTGAACTGGACCCCTCACAGGCGACCGCATACCTGAACCGCGGTAATACAAAGTTCATCATCAATGATGTGGAAGGGGCGATCGCCGATTTTAAAAAAGTGGCCGCCCTGCAACCCGATAATGCCAACGTATATTTCAACCTGGGGGTCATCTATGCCGGACAAAAGAAGAGCCGGGATGCCATCGCGGCCTTTAAAAGGTATAATACCCTGTTGCCCAATGAATGGATGGGTTACAAAAACACCGGCGATATGTATTATGCGCAGCTGACCCGTTTCGACAGCAGCGCATTTTACTATAACAAGGCCTGGCAGATCAATAAAAAGGATAAGGAGATCATTGAAAGATACGGCTTCAGCCTGCTCAACCAGAAAAAAATACCGGAAGCCATCGCCATGTTCAACAACCAGCTTACATTATTACCCAATGATCCCTGGGGCTATTACAATACAGGCGCCGCTTATTGTGTGGGTAAACAATTCGACCAGGCCCTCAAATACCTGGATATGGCGCTGAACAAACGCATGACCGACCTGTCTTACTGGGAATCTGATAAGAACCTTACCAGTATCAGAGTGCTGGAAGAGTTTAAGGCGATGGTGAAAAAATATTTTACCAGGGATGTTTTGGCGAAATACCCCGCCTTGTTTTCTTTTTAATTTATGTACCCGGGAAGCTAATAAGTTCAAACGCTAATCTATTGATTGCGCCGTGGTTGGGGCCACTTCTTTTCCCAGCGGCGTTTTCACCATACGCACTACAGTTTTAAAATGTCCTACCGTAAGACATCAACTTACCGGCTAACTGGTTTGAATTATTCTGTTTAAGTTTGTTATAACTATTGCTAAAAATATGAGAAGAAAATACATATTGTCATGGCCATTATTTATTTTTTCGGCATTAAGCAGCAATGCTCAAACCGTTGATTCAACTGCAAAATTCAGGATCAGCGGCTATGTTGATGCGTATTATGGCTATTACACCGATTCGGTGGGCACCGGCAATTACCAGAAATTTCCATCCATTGCTCCAAGGAGCCGCCAGTTCGGACTTAATACAGCCCAGGTCAGTTTTGAATACAACGCAGAAAAAGTGAGGGGCATCGTTACCCTGCATTTTGGCGACATCGCAAAAAGCACCTGGTCTTCTGCCTATAACAATATCATGGAAGCGCATGCGGGGATACGCCTTTGCAAAAAACTATGGCTCGATGCGGGGTTCTTCAGAACCCATTTTGGAACGGAAGGACTTTTGCCGAAAGAGAATTTTTTAAGTTCCGTTTCCGTCAATACTTTTTATGAACCTTATTTTGAGGCAGGCGCCCGCCTCAATTATGTTCCCAATGATAACTGGTCAGTGACCCTTTACGCACTTAACGGGTACAATATATTTGAAGACAATAATAAAAAAAAATCATTGGGAATACTTGTAACTTACAATGCCGGGGATAAATGGAATGCGGGTTACAGTAATTACCTTGGCGATGATGCCCCCGATACTGATTCATTGCGGCATTTGCGCCTGCACCAGAATTTATTTTTTAATGCCGCGATAAAAAAATTAAAGATCCAGGCTGGCATTGATTATTGCCTGCAGCAGCATGCCGATATCGTATATAAAAAAGTTGGCGCCTCCATGCAAAGCGGGATCCTTGGAATCAAATACCAGCTGAAAGAAAAATTCGCTGTTGCCGCGAGGGGAGAATTTTTTTATGATCCACAAGGATTCATGTCGACGGTTATCCTCGACAATGAAAATAAATATACCGGGTATAAATTGTGGGGCCTTACCCTTGGTGCGGAATACAAACCCACCGCCAATACCTATATCAGGATGGAAGGGCGGCAATTGCAAATGAATAAGAAAGAGAAGATCTTTTATTGGAATGGAAAAAACACATCCCACAGGATGGAAATTTTGTGTAATATCGGGATATCATTTTAAGACAAATGGAATAATGAACAGGCCTGTTAACTGATTACTTTCAACTAAAACCTAAAACTATGTTTGATACCGGAATAACTGGCTTTATGCTTTTGGCAACAAGCCTGGTCATGCTGATGACACCCGGACTGGCTTTCTTTTATGGAGGCCTTGCCGGAAAAAGAAATATACTTGGGATCATGATCCAGAGTTTTGTTTCGATGGGCATCACCACCATCATGTGGTTCATTTGCGGCTATTCATTGTGTTTCAGCGGCGATGCCATGGGTGGCTTTATCGGCAACCTCGACAAAATGTTCATGCATGGCGTAGACCTGAATTCTCCTTTTCCGGGCAATACAAAATTGCCTGAGTTTGTTTTTATAGCCTACCAGATGATGTTTGCCATCATTACTCCTGCTTTGATCACCGGGGCCTTTGTAAACCGTGTAACCTTTAAATCCTACCTGGTATTCTTAGTGCTGTGGCAGTTGCTGGTGTATTATCCTTTTGCGCACATGGTTTGGGGCGGCGGCTTTCTTGCCAAATGGGGTGTGCTGGATTTCGCTGGTGGAATTGTGGTGCACGCAACAGCGGGTTTCGCTGCACTGGCTTCCGTGATCTATGTCGGAAAAAGAAGGGATAAGGCATCACCTCCGAACAGCGTTCCCCTGATCGCGATCGGAACGGGATTACTGTGGTTTGGCTGGTACGGGTTTAATGCGGGCAGTGCCCTGGATGTGAATGCCGTAACTGGACTGGCATTTTTAAATACGGATGTGGCCGCCTCTTTTGCAGCGATCACCTGGCTGGTGATAGAATGGTACCTGGTAAAGAAACCCAAATTCGTGGGCTTGCTTACCGGCGCTGTGGCAGGACTGGCCACGATCACGCCCGCGGCGGGATATGTGTCACTTCCTTCCGCATGCCTGATCGGAATAGCCGCCGGCATCGTATGTTATGTGGCCGTTCATTTGAAAAATAAAATGGGATGGGACGATGCCCTGGATGTATGGGGTGTTCATGGCATTGGCGGTTGCCTCGGTGTGATCCTGCTGGGCGTGTTTGCAACTAAAGCGGTGAATGCTTCAGGAGCTGATGGATTTTTGGCAGGGGGCTCCGGGTTCTTTTTAAAGGAATGCATTGCCGTGGTGGGCGCATGTGCCTATGCATTTGTTTTTACTTACGGGATGTTAAAACTTATAAATGTGATCACCCCGGTAAAGGTCACCCAGTTGGCAGAAGACAAGGGATTGGATGATTCCCAGCACGGCGAAAAAGCATATGACGAAGGGGTATTGTAGAAAAAAGGATTTTATATTTTAATATTGCAATACTTTTTGTTAACGACTGGCGCAGGTAGGCCACGTTGCTTTAGCATGGCTGCATATCTGCGCCAGTTGGGTATACCCGTACGATACCGAGTGTAAAGCCATATCAGTACAAGACAAACAGACTGGTTAAATTTTTAGGGTGTGTCCGCAATACTTACAGCCAACTTCCTATATGTGATATTCCTTCGTAGTTGTTTGTAAATATTCTAAGTAAAAAGGTCCCCACAACCAGCGAAGCTTTTCTTAATGCCCACGAAAGAAATCGAACTTTCATGCCCCTGCAAACGGCAGATTTTGAGCATGGAGCGTCTACCAACCTTCAACTTTCAACCTTCACCTATTGGGAAAGCATGGTCAGGGTGAGGGATAGCATTTGCGGCCAATAAGGTAATTTATTTCACATTTAATTGGCAGAAAAAACCTAAAGTTCCCCTAAAATTACCCTGCAGGGCAATCTGGCGACAAAAAATATCGATATCTTTATATGGTGAAAAAAATTACGGCAATATTTTTACTTTCAATCTATTTGTTTTCGGCGACTCAGCTTTATGAGTTACTTAAAATAAATGTATTGGTCGATCACTTTTACGAAACAAGGCTGAATAACCCTGACATTTCCTTTTTTGATTTTCTTGTGATGCATTATATCACGGATGACGGGAATAACAAAGACAATGACCGTGATGCTCAATTACCATACAAATCTCATGATAGCTTCGTCGCGTATGGTTTTTCAACTTTCATTTTAAACAGGCCTGAAGGAATTGCTCTGCCCCCTCTTGTGATAGACAAAGCAGATTTTCAGAATTACGATAACCTTTTCATTAGTTCAAATTACAGCAACCTGGTTTGGAACCCTCCCCGGATCTCTTAATCATTTTTGTTTCACTTTACTGTCCGCTCTGCATTGGGCTTAATTGCAATTAAGATGATTGATCATTGTATGATCGGTTTATAGCTATGATTAAGCCTGAACACAACCGTCAGCCTGAAAAGTGAACACCGCCCAGAA
>JAYWAZ010000361.1:0-2875 GCA_043781975.1 Bacteroidota bacterium | reverse complement strand
CCAACCAGTTGCAGATAATGGATTATAACCGTGTGGTAAAAGACCTGAACGGTTTGAGCACTGAAGAATTCCTGGAAAAAATAAGTAAGCATTTCTTACTTGAAAAAGTTGCCAAGGCCTTTTCACCGGGGCAGCAGCACCAGTTTGGCATGTACCTTAATGGCCAATGGTACCAGTTGGCATGTATGGATAACAGTTATACCACAGATCCCATCGGTATATTGGATATCACTATTCTTCAAAATAATTTATTAGGCCCCGTATTGAATATCAAAGACCAGCGTACAGATACCCGTATCGATTTTATTGGCGGCATCCGTGGTTTGGGTGAACTGGAGAAAAGGGTGAATAGCGGTGAGATGGCAGTGGCTTTCAGTCTGCACCCGGTAAGTATCCAGCAACTGTTTGATATCGCCGACAGCGGTAATGTAATGCCGCCAAAAAGCACCTGGTTCGAACCCAAATTAAGAGACGGCCTGCTGACACATTTAACAGACCGTTAGAACCCAGTATCCGTTCAACGAATTCATCATAATGATTTTCATCGTAATTTCACCGGGATGGGAAAAATCAGAACACTATTTTTAAGCTGCTGCCTTATGCTCAGCACAGGTATCAGTATGGCACAGGATGCTGCGCAACTGCACGAAACCGCCCGGGCCTTTATGCTGCAGGGTGATTTTTCAAATGCGATACTGGTGCTTAACCGTGCCATTAAACTATCGCCCAATGATATTGAAATAGCCAAGGACCTTGGGCTGAATTATTATTTCGCCAAGGAGTACAATAAAGCCCTCGACATATACAAACCCATACTTGACCGTGAGGATGCCGATGACCAGTGTTTCCAGGTGGCAGGAGATATTTACCTGGCCCTGGATCTGCCGAAAGATTGTGAAAAAGCTTATAAAAAAGGCATTAAGAAATTTCCCGAAAGCGGCGCCCTGTACAATGAACTGGGTGAATTGCTTTGGGGACAAAAAGATATTTCTGCCATCAAGCAATGGGAAAAAGGCATCGAAATGGATCCGGGGTTTTCCAAGAATTACTGCAATGCCGCCCGCTTCTATTATTTCACTACGGATAAAGTGTGGAGCATTTTATATGGCGAGATATTTCTCAACATAGAACCCCTGAGCGCCCTCGCTCCTGAAATGAAAAATATCCTGCTCGAAAGCTATAAGAAATTATTCGCGGATACCGACCTTGAAAAAAACAATAAAGATAAAAGCGATTTCGTGATCGCCTTTTTGCAGACCATGAATAAACAAAGCGCCATCGCTTCTTTTGGTATCAATGCCGAATCACTCACCATGATCAGGACCCGGTTCATCCTGGACTGGAAGTCCATGTATGCGGCCAAATTTCCTTTCAGGCTGTTTGATCAGCAGCAGCAGTTACTGCAGGAAGGGATGTTTGATGCCTACAACCAATGGTTATTTTCCGCCACTCAAAATTTGCCTGTTTATGAAAACTGGATATCCTCACACAACTACGAATACAGTGAATTGATGCGCTTTCAAAAAGGGAGGATCTTTAAAATACCCGCCGGACAATACTACCACTGATCCGCATAAGAATTAATCAATTTTTTTATTACCTTGTTAGCCTAAACGATCTATATGGAAGAACAACGTGATGAAAAATTATGGCGGATCGCCAAACGCCGGGCCGATTTCCAGGACAGCCTATTAGGATATTTTGTCATTACCATCATCCTGTGGGGTATCTGGTATTTTACCGCGGGACGCAGGGGAGTAAATACGGAAATGCCCTGGCCCATTTGGCCTACTTTCTTTATGGGACTTGCCCTGTTCCTGAAGTTCATGCGGGCGTACCGAACAGATAAAGATACCCTCGCTGAAAAGGAATATGAGCGACTGAAGAACAGGAATCAATAAACCATCCATACCTGAACGATTGCTTATGAATGCGAATTCAAGGATATTCGACTGTATCGATTTTCAGTTGAAAAAATTTCCAAAGGCGGATATGCTTTGCGGCAAGGAAAACGGCGCCTGGAAACCCTATTCCACCGCCGAAGTGCAGTCTGTCGTAAACCAGTTGAGCGCCGGCTTATTGCGTTTAGGCGTCAGCGGTAATGACATGACCGTTGAGCACCAGGATAAGATCGCGCTGGTTTCAAAGAACCGCCCCGAATGGCTGATGCTCGATATGGCCTGCCAGCAGATCGGTGCGGCCCTCTGCCCCATTTATCCCACTACCAATATCAATGAACTGGAATTTATCTTTAACGACGCTTCTGTTAAGTATGTATTCATCAGCGGACAAGAGATCCTGGATAAAGTAATCATTATCCGCGATAGGGTACCCAGTCTTATCAACGTGTACAGTTTCGATGAAATGCCCGGTGTTGATCATTGGAAAAAAATCCTTGAACCCGTAGAAGCGGCCGACCTGGTCAAACTGGAAAACGTAAAATATTCCATCGCCCAGGAGCATTGCGCTACCATTATTTATACCTCTGGAACCACCGGAACGCCAAAAGGAGTGATGCTCAGCCATCACAACATCGTTACCAACGTCATCAATGCAAAGGCGAGCTTCCCTTTTGAGGACAGCATCAGTTCACGTGCGCTGAGTTTTCTGCCACTCAATCATATATTTGAAAGGATGGTATCGCTGATCTATATCACCAGCGGTATTTCTATTTATTACGCCGAAAGCCTGGATACAATACCCCAAAATTTAAAGGAAGTGCAACCCACCATGTTCTGCACCGTTCCCCGGCTGCTGGAAAAGACCTATGAAAAGATCATGGCAAAGGGGGCGGAACTAACCGGGATGAAAAGAAAATTATTCGACTGGTCGGTAAGGCTTGCCAATGATTATGATAACCTTAAATCCAAAGGAC
>JAYWAZ010000360.1:0-2875 GCA_043781975.1 Bacteroidota bacterium | reverse complement strand
GTTTGATATTGGGCCAATGCGTACTCGGGGCGAGTTCAGCGATATTATCGATGAACGCGATGGCTTCGTGCTGCGTAGAAGTTACAACAGGGTCCTCTGCTACGCTGTTCTTATTCAATGCAAGGGCCTGGCCATGTAAAGTAAAATAAATGGCTATAACCGCCAGTATCTGTCTGCTCCAGGTCCTTCTTTTTTTCAATGGTCGTTTTATTTGCCCGCAAATATAATCAATAACGGGTGGTCCGTTTTTCGAATGCGGTATAAGTTATTATTTATCCTGCTTTGATCGGGGTTGAGTTATCAAATATTCAGCCAATCTGTAGGGTTAATAAAAAATATAGTAAATTAACGCTCATCATGAGCAACCGGGGTTTAAAAAAATTTATCATTATTGGTTTGCTGCTGACCATATCCGGCGCGGTGGTGCTTTACCGTTTGCTGCCCGGGCTGGGGGAATACAAGGGTAAGACGCTTGCTGCCAATGAATGGGATATCCCTTATATCAATTCACTGCCTTCCACACCAGCAGCCGACCTGGTAAGATATGGGAAAGAACTGATCGTCAATACGGCAAAATACCTGGGCCCCAATGGCTCGGTTGCACACCTCAGCAATGGCATGAATTGCCAGAACTGCCACCTGGAAGCGGGCACGAGGCTTAATGGCAATTGTTTTGCCCTGGTTGCCTCTACTTATCCCAAATACAGGGAACGCAGTAACAGGATCGAATCGGTGGAATTCCGCATCAATGATTGCATGGAAAGAAGTTTGAATGGCAAAAAGCTTGACAGCTTCAGCCGGGAAATGCGGGCCATGGTGGCCTATATACTATGGCTCGGCAAAGAAGTCCCGAAGGGCGCTGTCTTAAAAGGGATGGGGATACCTGATCTGGCCCTGCTGTCCCGTGCTGCGTCTATTCCAAATGGTGAGCAGGTATTCAAGAGCAGGTGTGTATCCTGCCATGGTGCCAATGGGCAGGGATTGTTCAATGCGGATTCTACCGGGTATGTCTATCCGCCGCTATGGGGTCCGCACAGTTATAATGTGAGCGCCGGGCTTTTCCGCATATCACGTACCGCCGGTTTCATTAAATACAATATGCCTTTCACCATCAGCCCCCGGGAACCACAGCTCACGGATGAAGAAGCCTGGGATGTTGCAGCCTTTGTAAGTTCACAACAGCGACCAGAAAAATACTTTAAGGAAGACTGGCCCAACCTGGCTAAGAAACCCTTTGATTATCCCTTTGGGCCTTATGCCGACAGTTTTCCCGTGCTACAACACAAATACGGGCCATTTGACATTATTAAAAAGGCGAAAGAAAAAAGCAGGTAACCCGGTACCTGCTTTTTAAAGATCATACGGCTGGGTTATCCCGCAAAACAATATGCACATTTATGTTCCTGTGCACGGCCCACGGCCCAAACACCCGATGGCACTATCTGTACGCCGGGTAAGATGCCCGACACCCAATCCTTATAAACATCGTCTTTATTCATCTTCATTTTATCCGCAACAACAGCGCTGAAAACTGTAAGCGCCATATTGCATACACAGAACATAACGCCGCTGCCCTGCAGGTCATCGATACCAATCGGTACCGGCCCCACGCCGGGAATGCTGAAAGACGGGTTGGGCTTCCACATCATATTGCGGACAGAAGCCTTGCCTGTTCCGGGATCTTTGATATTGAATACCTCGCCGAAATTATATTTAGCCCAAAGCCGGTCTTCCATCGCGAAAGGAATACCGTTATGCCGCAATACCATTACCACGCCGCAGTCTTTTTCAGGACTGCCCGTGGCCGCGTTCGTTAATAAAAAAACCTTTGACCATGCGAAGGGCATGATCAATTCATGCCCTTCCTTGGGAGCGGTAACATCATATACGATGCGGTGTTTGCCTTTTACCTTGTTGAACCATGCATCGGGACCGGAGGGATCGGTATGACTGTTGGATAAGTTGGCCAAAGTGGCTTCATTTACAGCTAAAGGTGATTTAAACGAGGAGAGCCCGAGTGCGGCGGCACCCGCTGCCAGGGTTCCCAGGAACTTCCGGCGGGGAGAGGGGGTTAACTGATCTTTTTCCATGTTTCAATTGTTTATGTTTAAAAAATAATGTACGACCAATTTTTCAAACAATCAATCTACAAATAAGAATGGGAAAATACAAGTGATCAGGGCAAAGAAATTATGCACAGGGGGATTTGTAGTTTATATTTTGGTGTTTAAGCACGCTAAATTTCATGATTTTTTATAAAAGCAGGGAGAGATGAATCGAGGACCTGGCCACAAACTACAAACTACAAACTACAAACTACAAACCACAAACCACAAATCTTAAATCAAATCCGTTTCAACATACTTTTAATCTCCCGGTTCATAAAGGCTCAGCCTGTTTCGCAGTCCGGTGATCTCCGCCTGCATGTTTTGAACCCGCTCCAATAAATGGGTGATGGCATCAATGCCCGCCAGGTTGATATCCAGTTCGTGGTACCACCTGGCGAATTTTTCAAGCTCATTTATTTTTCCTCCAGGGATAAAGGCGGTATCGTCTTCCATGATCACTTCGATCAAACCATATTGCTGAAGCGACCGGATAAAGGAAAATTCAATGTGGTGGTGCGTGCAAAATGTATCGGCAGGAATCAGTGAACTTCTTTTCATCGCAATGATTTTTAAAATTATGACCGGGATAATTCCCGGAACAATTCTTTTTGTTTTTCTGAAAGGCTGGTCGGCAGTTTAACGGCATAGGTAATGTACAGGTCGCCAGACTGCCCTTCTTTTTTATATACCGGGAAACCTTTGCGCGCCAATCTTGTTTTAGTGCCGTTCTGTGTTTCGGGTTTTACTTTCAGTTTTATTTTTCCGCC
>JAYWAZ010000359.1:0-7989 GCA_043781975.1 Bacteroidota bacterium | reverse complement strand
TAACTGATCTTGGTGATATCCAGCCTGCCCTGCAGGGCCCATTGGTTAAGGGTTTCAACGTCTTCTAAAACGGCATCGAATTCCAGTCCGCCGGTATCGATCTTCTGGCTGACCAGGGCATCAAAAATGAAAGTGTCGTTGGGACAGGGAGAAAAGCCGAGGGTTAATTTCACGGTCAGCGAGTTAATTGGTTGATGAGTGATCGAAGTTCATGATACAGGTTATCGATGGCTTCCTTCATCACCCATTTTGTTTTATCCCTTTCACCAACCCTGTTGGAGATGGCCCTCACCTGCAGAAAAGATATTTGCTCCTGCAAACACACATAATGCAGGGCTGCGCCTTCCATCGATTCAATGGCGGGATCGAATTGTCGCGACAGCTGTTCTTTTTGCAAAAGGCTGTCGCTGACCTTGTTTACAGTTACCGCTTTTACCACAGGCAATGATGAATGAAAAGGTTGCATGTTTTTATTCACCAGCCAGCCCTGTTCATAAGGAAATTCATTTTCATCGGCCAGCCCTGATTCAAAAACGGAACGAAAATTTTCCTTCTCCTCCGTACCGATATCGCCAAAACGGTCATGGCTCACCAAAACGGTTTGCCCTGGAGCGTTAGCTGTCTTAAAAGAACCCGCGATGCCCGCCTGTATCACCAGGTCGTAATTGATCTGCTGCAATCTTTTTTGCAAATGATAGATCGTAGCCGGGCATCCTACCCCGGTGATGAGCGTATCGATCCCCTGGCCGGTATCGTTAAGGGAACTGATTTCGGCGCCGGTGGCGGCAATGAGCAGGATTTGCATAGCGCAAAATTCGTGTTTACACGCCATATTTCCGTATTTAGAACCTACCTTTGCAAAAATTTTTGGGCCCCATGCTTTACATCACCCGTATAGAACATTTTAACGCCGCCCATAAGTTGTACAACCCCAACTGGACACCCGAAAAGAATGACGAAGTGTTTGGCAAATGCGCCAATGAGAACTGGCACGGGCATAATTTTGAACTTTACGTGACCATAAAGGGTGTACCCGATGCCGACACCGGCTTCGTATTCGATGTAAAAAAACTCAGCCTTCTGGTAAAAGAACAGGTCATTGAAAAAATTGACCACAAGAACCTGAACGTGGACGTTGATTTCATGAAAGGTAAACTTTGCTCCATCGAAAACCTGGTCATCGGTATCTGGAATGAACTTTGTCCGCATTTACCCGAAGGCGTTCAGCTTCATTGCCTGAAGCTCTACGAAACTCCCAGGATCTTTGTGGAATACTACGGGAATTAATTTCGGTTTGGGTCAAACAAATACTAACTTTAAGCATCGTTCACTTTCAAAAGCCGGATGGTTTGATCAGCAGACTTCTGTTTTAACCATGGGCGATTATTGTTCAGATCAGTTTCACGCGGTTTTTAAGAACAAAATTCATGTTTGTATGTTATAGCTTTTAAGTATGAGCAACCGAGTAGCCGTTTACCGTAAAGAACATTTCAACGCCGCCCACCGGCTTAATAACCCGGCATGGGACGAAGCCGCCAACCAGGCCTATTTTGGCAAATGCAATAACCCCCATTACCACGGGCATAATTATGAGTTGGTCGTCAGGATCACCGGTGTACCCGATCCTGCCACCGGGTACGTTTATGACCTGGGACGCCTGAGCGAGCTGGTACGGGAACTGGTGGTCGAAAGGTTCGACCATAAGAACCTGAATGAGGATACGATTGAATTTAAGGACCTGAATCCAACCGCCGAGAACATCGCCATTGTGATCTACGATATTCTGAGGCCCGGGATCGACGCGGCATTAGACTTACAGGTACGCTTATACGAAACCGAAAGGAATTTTGTGGATTACCCGGTCAGTTGATGACCACAGTTTGAACATCACACCAAAAAATCATACCATGGCTTATAAGAAATCCGAGCATTTTGAAGAGAAGATTACTTCCGGGCTGATGAAGAATTACAGCGATATCCTCTCGCAACTGGGAGAGGACCCTGCACGGGAAGGTTTGCAAAAGACCCCGGAACGCGTTGCCAAGGCCATGCAGTTCCTTATGCAGGGTTACCAGCTCGACGCGCAAGCAGTGCTGAACTCGGCCAAGTTCCGGGAAGACGTGAGTGAAATGATCATCGTGAAGGATATTGAACTCTATAGCATGTGCGAACACCATATATTGCCTTTTTACGGCAAGGCGCATGTAGCGTATATTCCCAACGGGTATATCACCGGACTGAGCAAGATCGCGAGGGTGGTGGATATTTACAGCCGGCGCCTGCAGGTACAGGAACGGCTCACCACGCAGATATTGAATGCCATTAAGGAAACTTTGAATCCCCTTGGTGTTGCCGTGGTTATTGAGGCTTCCCATCTGTGCATGATGATGCGTGGTGTGCAGAAACAGAATTCGGTCACCACCACTTCGGCTTTCTGGGGCGAGTTTGAAAAGAATGAGACCCGCAGCGAATTTGTAAAGCTGATCAGTTCAAAACTGCATTAGATGATCCCAGGATGGAAACTCATATCCCTCTGTTGAGGGATTTTTTGTTTTATTTGTATTCTAAAATGAACACTATGGCCCACGCTTATATTTTTCCCGGGCAGGGATCGCAGTTCCCGGGGATGGGAAAAGAACTTTTCGACAGCAATCCAACCACGAAGAAATTATTTTTTGAAGCGAATGAGATCCTGGGTTTCAAGATCGCCGACATCATGTTTTCGGGAAGCGATGAAGACCTGAAGCAAACCAATGTTACACAGCCCGCCGTTTTTTTACATTCGGTGGTCGCGTTTAAAACCTTGCCCCAGGCAAGGCCGGATATGGTGGCCGGGCATTCACTGGGTGAGTTTTCCGCGCTGGTGGCCAATAATACGCTCAGCTTTGAGGACGCGTTGAAACTGGTTTCCGTGCGTGCGAAGGCCATGCAAAAAGCATGTGAACTGAAACCCTCCACCATGGCGGCCGTGCTGGCCCTGGCCGATGAAAAGGTTGAAGAAGTATGTGCGGCAGTTTATTCAGATACCGGTGAAGTGGTGGTACCGGCCAATTATAATTGTCCGGGACAACTGGTGATCAGCGGTTCCATAAAAGGCATTGAAATAGCCTGTGAAAGAATGAAAGCGGCAGGAGCAAAACGTGCGCTGGTGCTGCCGGTAGGAGGTGCCTTTCATTCTCCCCTGATGTTGCCCGCAAAGGAAGAACTGGCCGCTGCCATTGAAGCCACGCGTTTCCATGTTCCTTCCTGCCCGGTTTATCAAAATGTGACCGCAAAAGCCGTAACGGACGCCATGGAGATAAAAAAGAATCTGATCGATCAGCTGACTGGCGCCGTGAGGTGGACGCAGAGCGTGGAAGCGATGATCCGTGACGGGGCCACACATTTTACCGAAGTGGGGCCGGGTAAGGTATTGCAGGGACTGGTGATGAAGATTAATAAAGAGATGATTGTTGACAAATAACCGCAGAGACGCGGAAAATTCACTTCAGCGCCGCCAGGTCTCCGGGTAAAAAATTAAACATTTAACGTAGCCAGCACATCATTCATGCTCCGCACCGCGGTAGCGCTTTTATTGAAAGCCGCCTGTTCTTCTTCCGTTAATTTATAATCAATGATCTTTTCCCAGCCGTTCTTTCCGATGATAACGGGAACGCCTATGCAAATATCGTTTTGGCCATATTCACCTTCGAGGTAAACGCAGCAGGGGAATAATTTTTTCTCGTCCCTCACGATGGCTTCCACCAGCGCGGCACCAGCAGCCCCGGGTGCGTACCAGGCCGAAGTGCCCAGCAGGCCCGTGAGCGTGGCTCCTCCCACCATGGTATCGGCTACTACTTTCTTCAGGGCCTCGGCGTCTAAATAATTAGCAACCGGTGCTCCCTGGTAGGTGGCCAGCCTGGATAATGGTATCATCGTGGTATCGCCATGGCCCCCGATCACTACGCCCTGCAGGTCGGTAGCGGTGCAGCCAATGGCATTGGACAGGTAAAATTTAAAACGGCTGCTGTCAAGGATACCGCCCATACCGATGATACGGTTCTTGGGAATGCCACTTGATTTCAACGCCAGGTAGGTCATCGTATCCATCGGGTTGCTGATCACAACAATGATGGCATCGGGAGAATATTGAAGGATACTCTTTGTCACCGTTTTTACGATGCCGGCATTGATGCCGATCAGTTCTTCCCTTGTCATTCCCGGTTTACGGGGAATACCCGAAGTGATCACGGCAACAGATGTGCCGGCGGTCTTGGAATAATCATTGGTGCTGCCGGTGATCTTCGTGTCGAAGCCAAGCAGGGTGGCCGTCTGCATCATATCCATTGCCTTTCCCTCGGCGACACCTTCTTTTATATCCAGCAATACCAACTCGGTACATAATTCTTTACGGGCAATATTATCAGCACAGGTAGCGCCAACAGCACCGGTTCCAACAACAGTTATTTTCATGGGAAATCATTTTATTTTAAATAAAAAAATCAATTGCGCTGCAAAGGTAATTGATTAGTGAATTGTGTGAATTCCCGAAAGGGAATAAATTTTGAACAGGGCAGGGGGTCAGTCCTTTAAAGCGTCCAGTATCATCCGCTTACTGGTATTCCCCTGGCTGATGAGGGTAAAGTTTCCTTTTTTATCGTAGAAAACCAGCACCGGTATGGTCTGTGGCTTGAAATATCCGCCAAAAAAATATTTATGATCCTTGCCCAGGTGGACAAAGGAAAATCGTTCCAGGTGGTTCTTATTATAAAAAAGCCTGTTCTTGCCATTTGTTTCGATGGAGGATAGGATCAATTGCGCCGACCGGGTGACTTTTGGAATAGATAATAATAATTCCAGTTGCTTCTGGCAATGTTCGCATTCGGGATTGAAAAGCATGATGATGATATACTTATCTTTTTCCAGCACGCTCTGATTGAATTCAATGGAATCGATGGTCAGTAAACTGAAAGCGGGCAGTATCCTGGTCTTAAGATAGGGAGGGGTGGTATCATACTGGCAAAAAACGGCCATACAGGTGAATAGCGCGGGGAGAAATAATAGGATCCTTTTCATAAAAATTACAGGGCTTCAGCGATTCTTTCAACGGGAACGCTGCCATCGAATGCTTTTACAAAATTCCCTTTTTTATCATACACAAATATGGCAGGCAGGGACCTTACCTTATAGAAAGTGCCTAAAAAATAACCGGGGTCCCTGCCCATGGTGATATTGGTGCAGGCGGCGACCCCGTAATCCTCATAGAATTTTTTGATATAACTATAGTCCAGCGGGGATGACATGATGATCTGTGCCTTCTTAAAAAGTTCTTTATGCGCAATGAGTTCCCGGGTCTCGTGCTGGCAATGTTCGCAATCCGGACTGAACACGATAATGATGACCGGCTTTTTTTTGGCGAGGTCCTGGATCGAGAACTTACTGCTGTCAGCTACGTTGATGATACTGAAGGGGGGAACGGTTGGAAAACGGAGGTAGAGCAGGGAGGTATCTGCCTGCGCAAACCCGATCCTGCTGCCGGCCAGGAGTAACAATAAAAAAAAATGCTTTTTCAATCTTAGAATTTTTATAAAGCTATATTTTTTGTTTGATAACGGATTGTTAAGTCAAAACAGGTCATTGCAATACTTGATTTCGGATTTAGCGCTAGGATTGGTACTTTTGCAGCCAATTTAAAAATTAAAGCGATCATGGCAACAACAGCAGATATGCGTTCGGGATTGATCATCAAAGTTGATGGCAGCCTTTACACAGTTATTGACTTCGGGCAGAACAAGACGGCCCGTGCGGCGGCTAAAGTATGGGCGAAATTAAAAGGAGTCGATAATAACCGCACCATTGAGGTAACCTGGAACAGTGGTGAGACCATCTACCCCGTTAGGGTTGAGAAAAAAGCCTATCAATACCTCTACAAAGATGATACGGGTTATAGCTTCATGGATACCGAAACCTTTGAACAGATCACGGTTCCGGAAGCCATGGTTGATGCGCACAGGTTTCTGAAGGATGGTCAGGAGGTTTCCGTGCTGATCAACGGGGAGACCGACCAGCCCATGGGTGTTGAACTTCCGGACAAGATCGTTTTACTGGTCACTTACAGTGAGCCCGGAATGAAGGGAGACACCGCCACCCGCACCCTGAAACCCGCTACCGTGGAAACAGGGGCTACAGTGAATGTGCCCCTGTTCGTAAATGAGGGCGAACTGATCCGGGTAAACAGTAAGACCGGGGAATATGTTGAAAGGGTGAAGTAGTTATAAATATCCGCGGGATCTGCGGGGAAAATGTATAGAAAATGGGTAATTGTCACTGCAATTACCCATTTTTATTTTTTATCATTTTTGGCCTAAAATTCCCTTTTTTACCCATATTTTCTTCATTTTTTATCAAAAAATGGTCATTTTTGATTCTTTTTTTATTTTTAATACTTGCTGATTTGGTTAATCATTCACTATCTTAGCTCCCCGTTTCAGTATCAAAATTAACCACTTAACCAATTGACATGGACATCAAGCAAATCCAGGAGTTAGTGAAGCTCATCAACAAAACCAATATTGGTGAGATCACCATTGAAGAAGAGGGTGTTAAAATAACTGTGAAACAGAAAAAAGACCCAGTACAAAATATCATCACCGGGGGCAATACGGCCCAGGCCTATTCGGCCCAGCCGGTTCAGCCTGCCACCCCGGTATCCAATCCCCCTTCAAAAAAAGAAGCGCCCGAACCCAAGGAAGATAAACTGGTTACGATCAAGAGCCCGATGATCGGTACTTTTTACCGCCAGTCAGGTCCCGGCAAACCAATCTTTGCAAGCGTAGGCGATGAGGTAACTCCCGGCAAAGTGGTCTGCATCATTGAAGCCATGAAACTTTTCAACGAAATAGAAAGCGAGATCAAGGGAAAGATCGTAAAGGTATTGGTGGAAGACGCCAGCCCGGTTGAATATGATCAGCCTTTGTTCCTGGTAGACCCTTCATAAGTAAAAAGTAAAAATTCAAAACCAAGGTCCACTTCGGCCTTTTCCTGAATTTTTAACTCCTAACTATTAACTCTTAACTGATTCATCGTGTTCAAAAAAATTTTGATTGCCAACAGGGGAGAGATCGCACTACGGGTGCTACGTACCTGCAGGGAAATGGGCATAAAAACAGTAGCCGTTTATTCTACAGCTGATAAAGACAGTTTGCACGTAAGGTTCGCCGACGAGGCGGTTTGTATCGGTAAGCCGGCCAGTATCGACAGCTACCTGAACATGGCGCATATCATGGCGGCCGCCGAGATCACCAATGCGGATGCCATACACCCGGGTTATGGTTTTTTGGCCGAGAACAGTAAGTTTGCAAAGATCTGCGCCGATCATGGGATAAAATTCATAGGACCCACGCCCGACATGATCAATTCCATGGGCGATAAGATCACTGCCAAGCAAACCATGATCATTGCGGGAGTGCCGGTGGTGCCTGGTGTGGAAGGATTACTGGAAAGTGTGAGCCATGCAAAAAAAGCGGCCAGTGAGATCGGCTATCCCATCATACTTAAGGCCACTGCGGGCGGCGGCGGTAAGGGAATGCGGGTGGTATGGGAAGAAAATGAGATCGAAAAAGCTTTCGATAACGCGAAAACAGAAGCAGCGGCATCTTTTAAGAACGACGGCATTTACATGGAAAAATTCGTGGAAGAGCCACGTCATATTGAGATACAGATCGCGGGCGACCAATATGGCAATGTCTGTCACCTGAGTGAAAGAGATTGTTCCATCCAACGCCGGCATCAGAAACTGGTGGAAGAATCACCTTCTCCTTTCATGACCAAAGAACTGAGGGAGAAAATGGGAAATGCGGCCATCAAGGCGGCATCGGCAATCAATTATGAAAGCGTGGGTACGGTAGAATTTTTGGTAGACAAGCACCGCAATTTTTATTTCATGGAAATGAATACACGTATCCAGGTGGAACATTGCGTAACGGAAGAAGTGATCAATTACGATCTGAT
>JAYWAZ010000358.1:0-21400 GCA_043781975.1 Bacteroidota bacterium | reverse complement strand
TCGCAGCCTTCACAATGCCACCGATTGGTTCGCCATAAAAAAGGGGACTACTCAAAGTTATGCCGAAGCCATAAATAGCGGGTATTTAAAAACGAAACTAACCAATGAGTGGAAGCGGATGAATGCAATGGATGTGAGTGATGTAGCTTATGATAAATTCTTAATAAACGGCAAATCAGCAAGCTCCTGGAACCCCCTTTCGGGGGGCAGGGGGGCCGTAAGATTACGTATAGCAAATGCCGGTGCGTCTTCCTATTTCTGGCTTACTTATTCCGGTGGCAAGATAACAGTGGTAGCTACTGATGGCAATGATGTAGAACCCGTGGAAGTTGACAGGTTAATTATTGCCGTATCCGAAACCTATGATGTTATTGTAACCATTCCGGAAAATAAAAGCTATGAATTCTTAGTTACACCCGAAGACCGTACCAGATCAGCTTCATTATGGTTAGGCAGCGGTGATAAAGTTCCGGCCACAAAGTTGCCTAAGCTAAAATATTTCGACGGCATGAAAATGATGAACAGCATGATGGCGATGAACGGCGATTTAATGTCAATGGGTATGAATATGAGCAATCAAATAATGGATATGAACACAGTGATGTATCCGGAAGTAACCGGAGAGGAAAAGACTAAAGATGAGAATAAAAAAGATACAATGCAGGATATGAATATGGGAAATGAAACACCTGACATTATCACATTGAATTATACAATGTTAAGATCTCCGACAAAAACTTCACTTCCCAAAGATGCCCCTATAAAAGAATTAAAGTTTGATCTGACAGGAAATATGAACCGCTATGTATGGAGCCTGGATAATAAAGTAGTTTCAGAATCAGATAAGATTTTAATTAAAAAAGGTGAAAATGTCAGGATCATACTTTTCAATAATTCTATGATGCGCCACCCGATGCACCTGCACGGTCATGATTTTAGATTATTGAATGGTCAGGGCGAATATGCACCATTAAAAAATATAATTGACATCATGCCGATGGAAAGGGATACTATTGAATTTGCAGCTACAGAAAGTGGAGATTGGTTTTTTCACTGTCATATTTTATATCACATGATGAGTGGTATGGGAAGAATATTCAGCTATGAAAATTCACCTGTTAATCCTGAAATACCTGATCCGAAATTGGCACAACGTAAATTATTCAGTGACGACAGGATGGCTCATTTCATGGCAAAGGTTGGTATAGAATACAATGGTAGTGACGGAGAAGCTATGTTTGCACAAACCCGTTGGAAGATAAGTACACTCTGGCATTTAGGCTACCACGATATGCATGGATATGAAAGTGAGACCATGGTTGGACGGTACCTGGGCCGTATGCAGTGGTTATACCCATATGTGGGATTCGATTATCATTATAAAATTGAAGGCGGCCCGAAAAATATATTTGGTAGTGAAGCAAAAAATTGGTTTGGTCAAACGAGTAACAAAAACAACCGTAAAACAATTGCAGCAGGTATTGCATATACATTACCTATGCTATTTATTGCGGACGCCAGGATAGACGGAGATGGTAAATTTCGTTTTCAATTTAGCCGGGAAGATATCCCAATCACAAGCCGCCTGCGTTTTAATATGTTGATAAACACCGATAAAGAATATATGGCAGGGTTCAGGTATATTGTTTCAAAATATTTAGCTTTATCAACGCATTATGATAGTGACATGGGATTAGGTGCCGGGATAACATTCACCTATTAGTTAACTTTCATACCGGTACTTGCTGCCCCTGATTACAATATTGATTTATGGGGAAAATATTATTACTTATATTGTTGATCGCCAATTATACTTTTGGGCAGGTAGCCAGGCCTAAGCATGATCCCCCAATAGTTATAAATGATTATGCGGCAGTTTTGTCATATGACATTTGCACAAATACATTCTCAGTAGACACTGCAACTTTTTTTAATCCCGGGGATACTGTAATGATAATACAAATGAAAGGCGCTATAATAGATACCAGCAATACGGCTTCATTCGGAAATATCCTTGATTATAAAAATGCGGGTAACTATGAATTCAATTACATCAGTCGGAAATCAGGTAACCAGTTAACTTTTAAAAATAAACTTACAAAGGGGTATGATATTCCTGGTGGCATTGTACAATTAGTGCGGGTACCATATTTTACAAATGCTTTTTTTGTCAGCGGTCTTACCTGTAAGCCCTGGGATGGGATCAAAGGTGGCGTTTTAGCTGTTATCGCAACCAATGGCTTAAACTGCCTGGATAATATTGACGTAAATGGCACGGGATTTAGGAGCGGTGAAGGATACAATTCTGTTTTGCCCTCCCCCAATTGTTTTGAAAACAATTACAACTACCCATCTGCAAGTCAGCTTGCAGGTTTTAAAGGAGAGAGTATTGTCCGTTTATCGCAAAACATAGTTAAAGGTAAAGGCAGCCCGGCGGCTGGGGGCGGCGCAGGCTTAAGTCATAATAGCGGTGGCGGTGGAGGCGCTAATGGTGGTGCAGGCGGATATGGCGGATACCAGACAGATACCTGTGGAAGTGCGCCTTTTGATAATAGGGGGCTTGGAGGGAAAAATCTTTTATATAGCGCTGCTGCAAATAAGATATTCATGGGAAGTGGTGGTGGTGCAGGCCATGGTGATAATACTGGTCTTTATCCGGGAACTCCCGGTGGCGGAGCAGGTGGTGGAATAATCTTTATCATTACAGATACTTTATCAATGAACACACGCCAGATCTTATCAACCGGCGCCTCGGGGCAATACTGTTATTCCCAGGTGGATTGTAATGATGGTATGGGTGGCGGAGGGGGCGGCGGATCTGTTTTACTAATGGTTAATACAATAATTGATACGCTTACTATTCAAACTCCGGGAGGTGATGGAGGCAATGTGATCGCCCCTGTATCACCCGGCGGGAGGGTTGGCCCGGGCGGGGGTGGTGGAGGCGGAGTATTTTTTATGAACGGCAGTTCACTGCCCGCCAAAGTAGCGGTAATAAACAATGGTGGTTCCCATGGCGTTATCGCATTGGATTCCGCAAATCCCTGGGGAGCTACAAGTGGAACCGGGGGTTTAAGTTTTTTCAACCTTGTATTGCCATTTGATACGGTATTGTTCAAACCTAATATTGATTCCATTAGAATTAAGGATAGTTTAATAACCTGTAACAGTATTGGATTTATTGGAGAGGGGTTCACCAACACTTATCCTATAGCATCATGGTATTGGAATTTTGGAGATGGCAGCCTGGCCTTCACTCAAAATACCAGCCATATATATCCCACCGAAAACACTTATACTGTAAAATTAATTGCAACAGATATAAATGGATGTAAAGACAGCACATCTACAATTGTGAATCCAACGATTCCATATGTTGACGCGGGGGCAAACAGATCCTTTTGTTCAAATACTCCTGTTTCAGTAATGCTCAATGGTTCTGGTATCGGTGTTTATGCGTGGACACCTGCATCATACCTTAATGATAGCACACAACAGTATCCTATCGCTACTGTTACTTCAACAACTACGTTTTATTTATCCATTACAAATAACAATTGCCGGGTTAAAGATTCTGTGAGAATAATTATAAATGCAATACCTGTATTGAGTATTTCAAAATCAAATGATATAAACTGTTATCTGCCTTATGCAAAATTAAAAGCTACCGGAGCATTGCAGTATTTTTGGAGCCCCGCTTCTACCCTTACCAGCAGTTCTGTTGCTAACCCTATTGCAAATCCTCCTGTAAGCACCACTTATTTCGTAACCGGTACAAATGATAATATTTGTTATGCTACTGACAGCATTACAGTTGCAGCAGATTTTTCGGTTGGCAATATTTTATTACCAAATAGCTTTACACCAAATGGAGATGGAATAAATGATTGTTTTGGAATCAGGTATTACAGGAATGTACAAAACTTAACCTTTATAATTTATAACCGTTTTGGAGAAAGGGTATTTGAAACAAAAAATGCTGCTGACTGCTGGGATGGATACTATAAGGAGCAACCGGCAGATCCTGGCAATTACATTTATTTTTTAAGTGCAACAACATTATGCGGGAATGTGATGAAAAAGGGGAGCATTCTACTTATACGCTAATTATCATAATATCATATTTATGCACGAACTTCTTAAAATATATTTGGAAACCGGATAAAATCCTGTACAATTTGGTTAGATAATTCTCCTATTCCCGATACAATTCCAAATTCTTTTTTATTAAAATGTATACCAAGAAACAAATACGGATCCTGCGATTCAGCTTTTTTTTAGTTGACAGACAATCTCCCTCCACCTTGCTTGGCGCAGTGAGGCCTGACTTCTGGGCCAATCCTAACCTGGTAACCCTACGCTGAAGTTGCGGATCTCTGGAAGAAATTTTGTTTGCTTTTAGCAATACGTTTTTTAACTTACATCATCAATGATGCGGCTATTCAACACGGCGGACAGATAGCCACCTGTGCACACTAAAGCCATAACCCTGGCCTGAAATCATTTTATATCATACACTTTTAAAATAAAAAATATGCGATCAATAACATTCATTTCCCTGCTGATCCTTGGCCTTGGTTGTACCAGCACAAAAAATGCCGCCACGAATTCGGGCCAATTAAACGGTACCTGGGTGCCTATCAAAGAAGAAATAGGAAAAGTATCGCTGCCTCCGGGGGCATTTCAAAGACAGCAGCTTATTATCAATGACAGCCTCTATACATTTAGTGCCGAGAGTGTTGACAAGGGTGTGGTAAAGTACAATGGTAATAAAATGGACATTTACGGTAAATATGGTGTAAATGCAGGAAAGCATTTTACGGCCATTTATAAGTACGGGAACGAACAGTTGACCGTTTGCTACAACTTATTGGGCGACAGTTACCCGGAAGCATTTGAAACCAGGGGCAGACCGACAATTTTTCTTTGCCTATTCAAAAAGAAATGATAAACCAATGTTATGGCAAAAAATAAAACGGTCGAAACCCAGAATAGTGTTGCCGGGTTTTTAACAACCATAAAAGATGAAAAAAGGCGTAAAGACTTTGCGGCGATCATTGACCTGATCACAGAACATACACGGCTTGAACCAAAAATGTGGGGAACGAGTATCGTGGGTTTTGGAATGTATCATTACAAATATGAAAGCGGGCGTGAAGGGGAGGCTCCGCTTGCAGGAATGGCATCCAGGGCCAATGCCATCACTTTTTACCTGGGTTCAAACTTCGATAAAAGAGAAGAATTGCTTTCAAAATTCGGAAAGTATAAGTCGGGTAAAGGTTGTCTGTATATTCAAAAACTGGAAGACATTGACACCGGTATACTGGCCAAAATGGTGAAAAATTCCATAAAGCACACTAAGAAAAAATATCCAGGGTGACAAGTGGAAGAATGATCCCGGGTTTAGCGGTGGAGCATCTTCGTCAAAGTTCTGAACTTTGGCAAAGATCAAAATCTTTTACTGCAATTTGGCCAGCCATAAGGACGCATTCATGAACAGTTGTTTATGGCTGTAAAGCGGCCAGCTTACAAATAAATTATTACCGGGTGCGCCTGTTCCATCATCCAATGGAGAACTGTCGCCAACAAAAAACATCCTGCCCGTTCCAAAGGTCGAAGAAAGACTCATGATATTATTGCTGTTCTGCGTTACGCCTGTTTTCCAGATCAATCCCTTTACATTGGGATTCACTGAAGTATTGACGGTGGCGGTGGTGCCATTGTTGAATTGCATCTGTGTAACATTACCCTGCGATCCGGTTAGTATGGGTGTGCTGCTGCTATTGGTCAACACATTGGAAGTGATATCGGAAAAATTGGCCAGGTCGATGGTGAATCCAAAAGGATTTGTTTGCACCGTATTGTTACTCATCAGGTCGTTCCAGATAGCCGGTGAATCCCATCCGTCACCATCCCTGTCGGACCCGGTATGATCAGATACCATGAATAATCCGCCACCATTGCTTACAAAATTAAGTATCGCTGTTTTTTCCGCGGCCGTAAAAACCTTGTTGGGTTCATCCACAACAAAAACGTCATATTGGGAAAGATCCTGCGCATTTCCGCTATTGCCATAAGTTATGGATGTTCCTACCGGCAGTGTTTCCACCGTATACCCCTGTTGTGCAAGTGCAATACCCCAACTGGATATGGCGCCCGTCCAGTAGGTTTCAGGCGTTGATGAAGTTACGGTTGATTGATTGGGCGTAGGAATCCGCTGTGGTACACTTCCGTCTTCATCAATCACCCAGTCGGCATTACCCGCCGTTTCAGCATGAGTAGCATCAAACAAAAATTTCTTTACGCTTGAGGGTGGATTGATCGTAAATGAAAGGGCGTTACTGGTACCTCCCCCGGGTAAGGGCGAAAATACGGTAACAGAAGCAGTGGAAGCGGTAGCAATATTAGCCGCGGGAACAAACGCGGTCAGTTGTGTGGCGCTGATATAGGTGGTGGTGAGTGCCGTACCATTCCATTTGATGGTGGAGCCATTCACAAAGTTTGTTCCGCTGGCCGTCATCGTAAAAGAACCGCCGCCCGCTGTTGCACTGTTTGGCAACAGGCTGATCAGGGTGGGCAGGGGGTTACTGCTGTTAATGGTAAACGTTAGTGCAGTACTGGTTCCACCACCGGGTAATGGAGTAAAAACAGTGACCGCGGCAGTACCAACAGTCGTGATATTGGATGCGGGAACAGCCGCAGTTAATTGAGTAGCGCTGATGTACGTAGTGGTGAGCGCCGTACCATTCCATTTGATGACGGAACCATTAATAAAATTTGTTCCGTTGGCGGTGAGGGTAAATGCGCTGCCACCTGCTGTTGCACTATTTGGCGACAAACCGGTAAGTACAGGGACCGGGTTATTGGATGTAATGGTAAACGTTAGTGCAGCACTGGTTCCACCACCCGGCAAGGGGGTAAAAACAGTGATCGCAGGCGAACCTGCAGATATAAGATTTGCAGCAGGCACCACTGCTGTTAATTGTGTGGGGTTGATAAACGTAGTGGTTAGTATGACACCATCCCATTTGACCACGGACCCATTGATAAAATCTGTTCCTGTTACGGTTAAGGTAAATGCGGCACTTCCTGCTATCGCCGTATTCGGACTGATGGATATTAAGACCGGTACCGGGTTATTCACTACGGTACTGCTGATGGTGAATGTAAGCGAACCGCTGCTTCCTCCGCCGGGTGAAGGGGTGAACACAGAAATGACCGCTGTGCCTGCGGTAGAGATATTTGCAGCCGGAACAACAGCGGATAATTGCGTGGCACTGATAAAACTGGTTGGCAGGGCTACACCATTCCAACGGATGGTTGAGCCATTGATGAAATCGGCACCCGTAATGGTAAGGGTAAAGCCGGGATCTCCCGCCGTTGCCGCAACAGGCGACATGGAAAGCGTTGTTGGCAGCGGGTTATTCGTGTTGTTCCCATTACCGCCTGATGATTGATTCTTACTGCAGGAGAAGAAGATCAGTCCTGCAAGAAGGGTAAAAATAAACCTGCTTAATTTCATGAATGCGTATTTTAAAATGGTTATACCGGCCACAAACTTAGCTAAACTTTTTTGTTGGTTTCCATGATAATTGTTGTGCAATGGTTAATGAGCCGGGGAATTAGTGCTTCAACAGCGCCGCACCCTACTTTATGATACAAAAGCGTTATGTGTTCATGATCACGAGTGTGGCTTCGAAGTGAAAAGGATATGAGCAGTATGCAGCATAAATGGCATTACACTTATTAACGCCGGATGTGGAAAAGCAATCTGTGTATTTTCATTTATTTGTTATGTAATATCATTTGGGGCAGTTATCTTTAAACCGGCAGAAACTTTTTAACTGTTGCATTACCGTTACCTGCATCATATGAGGTCTGCATAGCCGTATCTTCCAGTTTTATTTTTTGTGCAGTTAAATTTTTATAAATGAATACACCTTCTTTTACAAAAGCCGCTATCCTCACCTTTATACTGGTTTCAGCAACCGTGATCAGCTGGGAATGTTTTGTCCGGAGTAAAGGTTTTGAAGCTTCTTATGATGATGATCCCGCACTATGGGCCGACAAACGGGATATGGTTTATGAGCCTGCTTCCGGGGCAACGGTTTTCATCGGTTCGTCCCGGATCAAATTCGACCTGGATATCCCCACCTGGGAAAATACGACCGGCGATCATGCCATACAGTTAGCCTGCGTGGGAAGCAATCCCATACCAGTGCTGGAAAACCTGGCCGATGATAAAAATTTTAAGGGTAAACTGGTGGTGGATGTAACGGAGGTCTTATTCTTTTCCACCGCCCCGCCCAATTTGTCGACCCCAACGAAAAACATGAAGTATTATAAAGACCGTACACCGGCACAGCGGGCCAGCTTTTATCTCAATCACCTCCTGGAATCCCAACTGGTTTTCCTGGACAAGGACAGGCTTTCATTGGATGCCCAGTTAAATAACCTGCACATACCCGATCGTAAGGGTGTATTCGAGAAACCGATCTTTCCCCCCGATTTCGGAAGGGTGAAATTCAACCGGCAGGAATATATGACCGAAAGGTTTGTTGCCGATACCAATATGCGTAACCAGGTAAAGGGCATCTGGGAATTTTTCAGGAAAATGAGCAAGGATCCTCCGGCATCGGGGGCTAAACTGGATTCTATATTTACGGTTGTAAAAACGGCGGTCGATAAGATACAGGCAAGGGGAGGCCAGGTACTGTTTGTTCGAACACCGTCGAGCGGAGGCTTCCTTATGGGAGAAAAAATGGGCTATCCCAGAGAAAAATATTGGGACAGGTTGCTGGCCATTACCGGACGACCGGGCATCCATTTTGCCGATTACCCGGCCATTGATCATTTTGAATGTCCTGAATTTTCACATTTGAGTCAGCCCGATGCGATCATATTCACCAATAACTTTATCAGGATACTGAATGAGGAAAAAGGATGGGATTTTCCCAAACTGCACGCACCCGTAAAATAATTATTCAACCAACAACTCAACTGCAACATGGTTTTCAACTCCTATACCTTTATCGCCTTCTTTATCATTATGCTCATCCTGCATAATCTTCCCTTTCCGTGGAAAGTAAAAAAGGTGAATCTCTTACTGGCAAGCTATATTTTTTATGCGGCCTGGAACCCGCCCTTCATCCTGTTACTATGGCTATCGACCGTAGTTGATTTTTTTGTGGGCAGGGCCTTGTACAACCAGGAGAACAAACACAAGCGAAAATTATTGCTGGTGATCAGCTTGATCGGTAACCTGGGCATGCTCTGCTTTTTTAAATACGGCGGCTTCCTGCTCGAGAACTTCACGCACCTCGTGAATTTGATGGGGGTTGATTTCCACCCGGCCAAACCCAATATCATTTTGCCTGCTGGAATTTCTTTTTATACGTTCACCACCTTGTGCTATACCATTGATATGTATAAGCGGAAAAGCAAACCGGTGAAATCCATGCTCGACTTTTCCTTGTTTGTAACTTTCTTTCCTCACCTGGTTGCAGGGCCCATTGTGCGCCCGCCGCAGCTGGTACCACAGTTTGAAACGCCCCGCATTGCCAACCGGCAGCAAATGCTGCAGGGATTATTTCTTTTATCGCTGGGATTGTTCATGAAAGTGGTGCTGGCAGACAGTATGTTGTCGGGCACGGCCAATAATGTATTCAATTCAAACGGCGCCCTGCCGGCATTAGACGCATGGACCGGCGTGCTCGCATTTTCAGGACAGATATTTTTTGACTTTGCGGGAT
This sequence comes from Bacteroidota bacterium, assembly GCA_043781975.1. Lineage (GTDB taxonomy): Bacteria > Bacteroidota > Bacteroidia > Chitinophagales > Chitinophagaceae > Ferruginibacter. Next base: position 11,648 of record JAYWAZ010000358.1, on the reverse strand, counting down.
ATTCTACCTGCGCCATTGGCGTGGCGGCCTGTTTAGGATTCGTGTTGCCGCAAAACTTTTTATATCCTTATGCCGCTATCGGGTTCTCGGATTTCTGGCGAAGATGGCATATCACCCTGTCGGCATGGCTCCGCGATTACCTCTACATCCCGCTGGGCGGTAACCGGAAGGGCCCCATCAGAACCTATATGAACCTGATGATAACGATGTTGCTAGGTGGCCTCTGGCATGGTGCCAACTGGACATTTGTGGTATGGGGCGGCCTGCATGGTTTTTATTTATGGGTGGAAAAAGCGATCGCTGATTTCCGGAAAGATAAAGTGAAGCCAATAGCGTCTATCCCTGCCAGTGAAGTGGGTGTACTGGGGCCGCTGCCGGAAACCTTTAAACCAAAAACGCTCAGAAATTTCTCCATTGCATTGTTCACATTCTTCCTCATCAACGTTACCTGGGTATTCTTCAGGGCCTCCACATTCACAAAAGCATGGGACCTGTTGAGATCGATGTTTGGCTTTGTACATAATGGTGAAGCCATGCTGACCACGCTGGCCATCATCAAGGTATTGGTTATCATATTGATCATGGTGATCGCTCACTGGATGATGCGTAACACAAAAGTGGTGGACCTGATCCCCAAGCTATCGTGGTGGTTGTTCGGGATCATCTGGGCCATCATTTTATTACTGTTGATCTGGAGCCAGGAAAGCGGCAGTTCGTTTATTTATTTCCAGTTTTAGAGGAATGGGCAGTAGGCAAAAGTTATAAGTCATTTGGTCATTAGTCATTGGGTCATTAGGCCATTGCCAATCAGCGTTCACTTTGACCTATTGACCCAATGACCAATGATTTTTGACCCCTGACTCCCGACTAACGACTCATCTCCGTAAAATACCTATGGAAATAAGGGATCGTTTCTATTCCTTTATAAAAATTGGCGAGGTTGAATTTTTCGTTGGGACTGTGCAGGTTGTCGCTGTCGAGCCCGAATCCCATGAACACGATCTTGATGCCCAGCTCCTTTTCAAATAAAGCGCAGATAGGGATGCTGCCACCGCCACGTACAGGGATGGGTGTTTTTCCAAAAGTTGTTTCCATGGCTTTGGCAGCGGCTTTATAGGCGGTACTGTCAATGGGTGTCATGTAGGGTTCTCCGCCATGGTGTTCAAACGCATTTACGGTAACGGAAGGCGGCGCGATCTTACTAAAATATTCCAATAACATCGCCGTGATCTTTTTCGAAGACTGGTTCGGTACCAGCCTGGCGGAGATTTTCGCCGTTGCTTTGGAAGGCAGAACGGTCTTCGCGCCCTCGCCCTGGTAACCACCCCAGATGCCGTTCAGTTCTATGGTTGGGCGTATGCCCGTTCTTTCATTCGTGGAATATCCTTTTTCGCCCCATAATTCAGCAACGCCCAGGTCTTCTTTGAATTCCTTTTCATCATAGGGCGCAAGCGACATCAGTTTTCTTTCTGCTTCGGTTGATGCCACCACGTCATCATAAAATCCCGGGATGGTGATATGGTTATTCTCATCATGGCAGCTGGCGATCATCTTCGCCAGTATGGTCACGGGGTTGGCTACCGCCCCGCCATACACGCCGCTGTGCAGATCGCGGTTGGGGCCGGTCACTTCCACTTCAATATAACTGAGGCCGCGAACACCAATGTCGATGCTGGGCGTTTCCAGACTGATCATGGCGCTGTCGCTGATCAAAACACAATCCGCTTTCAATAATTCCTTGTGCGAAGCCACGAATTTCCCGAGGTTGGGAGAACCTACTTCTTCTTCCCCTTCGATACAGAATTTGATATTGTTTTCCAGCGTATGGGTCTGAACCAGCATTTCCAGTGTTTTCACGTGCATGTAGAACTGGCCCTTGTCATCACAACTGCCGCGTGCGAAAATTTTGCCGTCAATGATCACGGGTTCAAAGGGGCCGCTCTTCCAGAGTTCAAGTGGTTCGGCGGGCTGCACGTCATAGTGCCCGTATACCAGCACGGTTGGCCTGGAAGGATCAATGATCTTTTCGGCGTATACCACGGGGTGGCCTTCGGTTGGATAGATCTCCACCTTATCCGCACCGGCTTCCGTTAAACGCTGCTTTACGGCTTCGGCACAACGGATCATATCCGCCTTGTTCTCAGTTTTGGCGCTGATACTGGGTATGCGCAGCAGTTCCAGTAATTCGTTTAAGAAGCGGTCTTTGTTTTTTTCCTGGTAATCTTTCCAAACTTGCATGGTGATTGATTTTTTGATTGTCTAAGGGATATCTGGTACGCAGGTCATCATGATAAAGCGGATCGATCATGAAGACATGCGTTCCATCCAACGGGCAACGAATATAATCGATTTTGTCATGTATTTGTCAAATGGGAGGGCATTAAAAACTTTTACAAAAATTTATAAAAATGTTTTGGTTAAGAATCTTCAATGCCTTTAAATTTGCACCAGATTGTTTGTCAATTTATCAGCCTTTGTTTTAGTTATGCCGGCAAATCGGTATCTCTATGCAAAGGCTGAGTCCATTTTATAAGGCCTGTTATTTCAAAAGCCTCGACCGGAGCCAGCCCACGGCGCCCGTTAAGATATAGAGCACGGCGAGCAGGGCCAATGCCCATTTTATTACCGAACAAAAGCTGGTACAAAACGCAATGATATTGGAGCCATGGCCCGAAAGGGAGAGCAGCATCCCGCCATTTTCAAGAACATCCAGTACACCCGCCGCCAGGGCACCCCTGGCGATGAATTTTCCGGCCTTTCCAAATCCGCCGCCAAATATGCGGGATATCCTTGAAGCGGCGAGGAATAAAAAAATGGAATAACAGAAAAGAAAAATAAAATCAAGCCCGGTATTGAGTTTTGCGGCGGCGATGGTATCATCGGGGCCGGCGGCGGTCCAGGCGTTGAGTACCGCATCTGCTTTTGCTTTGCTGTATGCAAATTCAAGGTCAAGGATGCCCCAACGCGTTACCTTTGATAAAACACCCCCGCTTTTCGACATGATCACCATCATTGCCAGGGAACCGATGAGAAATAACCACATGGTATATTTTTTCATTTTCCGAACTGTTTTTAGCGTTTTATATTTTCATTTTATCCAGTCGCTGCTGCACATGATCCCAGTTCACCACGTTCCACCAGTTATCAATATAATCGGCCCTTTTATTCTGGTACTTCAAATAATAAGCGTGTTCCCAAACATCCAGTGCCAGCAGGGGAAAGCCCTTAATCTCGCTGACATCCATTAAAGGATTGTCCTGGTTGGGAGAAGACCCGATCCTGAGTATCTTATTGTTGTCGACATACAACCAGGCCCATCCGCTTCCAAAGCGTGATTTGCCGGCATCGGCAAAGGCGGATTTAAAGCCCGCGAAGGAACCAAAACTGCCTTCAATTTTTTGCAGCAATATTCCCGTGGGTTTATTATCGGTGGTTTTGGGCCGCATGCATTGCCAGAACATTTCATGGTTATAATGGCCGCCCCCGTTATTGCGCATCTTTACGGAATACTTAGATATCCTCGCCAACACCTCTTCCAGCGGGTTACTCATATTCACACCTTCGGCCGCCGCCGCTTCTTTCAGATTTTTTGAATAGGCCGCCGCGTGCTTGCTGTAATGGATCTCCATGGTTATCGTATCGATCACATTTTCCAGCGCATCATATTTGTATGGCAAGGGCTGCTGGTTGAAGTCCGTTTTTAAAACAGACGAAGTGGAATTCATTGATGGCGTGCAGGAATCCAGCAGGGAACCGGCTGCGCTCAGCCCAACACCGATGGCAAGCCCCCCTTTCACCGAATTGGAAATGAATTTCCTGCGGCTGGCGGATTGTTTATGCGACATAAAAAATAAATTAGGTGATAAAATGATCAGGTTGCTTTCTTAAATATACTCAAAAGCGGGCGTAATTTTTTAAAAGAACGGTAATAAAATTCTTTGCTGAACAGTTGGGAATCATGCATGGCTTTATAGGTAAGGAAGAAGCCCATCGGTATCAGCACGATTACCGCCAGCCACATGCCCACGAAGGGGGAAGTGATCTCTTCCTTTACAAATTTTTCGCCGAACATATTTAGCAGGTGAAATATCAAAAAGAAAACAATGGCTACCACCAAGGGCATGCCCAGTCCACCTTTGCGGATAATGGAACCCAATGGCGCGCCGATAAAGAACAGGACCAGGCAAGCCAGTGACAGGGAAAATTTCCGGTGCCATTCTATATTATGGTAGATGATGTCCTTGTGCCTTGCGGTGATCTCCGCTTCCGCATTCTGGATACTGTTTCTGAGGCTGGTGGCAATGTTCAGGGCCGCGTCGGCTACCAGGAAATTCAATGAATCGGGTATCACCTTATCCAGGCTTTTGAGTTTTGCAGCAGGTTCGGGAACCTTTTTCCAAAGGCTGTCGGGGATACTGCTGTAACGCATATATGATGAAAGCTCAACGTTCATCCTCGCGGCCTGGGCGTCATCCAGTTTTACCAGGGAATCCAGTGAACGGTTAATCTGCCGAACACTCAGCATCTTGAAATTATTCCGGTAGATACTGTCATTGGTGGTTTGTTTCTGCAGCGAACTCAGGTCAAAGAGTTTTTTAAATGAAGCAAAACCAAGCCGAATGAATTCGGTTGAACTGTCGTCCGGGTTTCCCCGCTCCTGGTAGCGAAAACCATTCTGAAGGTTGAATTCAAGGAACCGTTTATCATCAGAGATGTTCATTGTACCCTTTTCCGCCACAATTGAATTATCCATGATCGAACTTCCCTGTTCATAGATGAGTACGTGGTGTATCGTTTTTCCATCATCATCCTTTTTGTCCACCTTGATGGCATAGCCGGGTATATGTGTGAAGAAGACCCCCGGTTTAAGATCAAAGGCGGGTTTCTTCAGATAGATGTCGTTATACAGCGTTATGAATTTCAGGTTGGCATAAGGGATCACGTAATTGGCGAATAAGAAGGTTATTCCGCAGAAGAGCACCGATATCCAGATCAGCGGTCGCATGAACCTGAGCAATGAGACGCCCGAAGATTTGATGGCTACCAGTTCAAAACTTTCACCCAGGTTGCCAAAGGTCATGATCGACGAAATAAGGATGGCGATGGGCATGGCCAGTGTTAGCAGGGAAGCGCTTACGTACCATAGGAACTGGCCGATGGTGACAAAATCCAGACCTTTCCCGACCAGGTCGTCGATGTACTTCCAAAGGCTCTGCATCATCAAAACGAAATAGGCGATGAAGAACGTTATAATGAACGGTCCCAGGAAGGATTTAATAATCAGCTTATCTAGTTTCTTTAACAAGGGCCTTGTTTATTTTGTAAGTTTGGGTCATGTCATCCCCTGCAAAAATAACCCTTTCAGCTCAGGAACTTCAACTGGTTACCAACACAGAGTGGATTTTAACGAAACGTGGTATCATGGAAAAGGCGGGGATACTTTTTGGGGGACTGTCGGCTGCCATGAAAGTTATTTTGGAAAAGGAAAAGGAGGGTTTGCCCCTGGCGGTGCTGGTATCTGAACCAAAGATATCCAAGGGCGAGAATTACCGGCAGCTTCCCTACCTGATGCTGGATCATCCGCGTTGTTTTGAAAAGGAAAATATTTTTGCGATACGCACCATGTTCTGGTGGGGAAATTTTTTCAGCATTACGCTGCACGTGTCAGGCAGCTATAAAAAGACGGTACAGGAGTCATTGGTAAAAAATATCCCGGCACTGCAACAACATTATTTTATAGGTATCAATGAAGACCCCTGGCAACATCATTTCGAAAAAGATAATTATACGACCGCTGCCGGCATGGAAGCCGGGGCGTTAAAAGCATTGCTGACGGAACAGCACTACATTAAAATTGCCCGAAAATTTTCATTGAAAGATTGGAGAAAAATATCAGGGATGCTGGAGCGTTCTTTTTCAGAAATGATACAGTTGGTGAAAGGTCAGCTGCCCAGCCGGTGAAATAATTCTTTCACCTGGTACTCCCACAACTGGCTTTGATCCTTGATCTCTTTTTTTTCTGCAAAATCCTTTACGATCAGTATGGTTTGGTTCGTCACTTCTGATTTTTCGATCCGCAATTCAAAGTATTCCTCCTTGGGGGCGGCCTGCCAGTGAAATTTTACGAATTTATCTTCTTCGCTCTCCAACAGATCCGCTTTGTCAACAGAACCATTCCATGAAAAACTGAAAACATCATCCCTTTCATCCACCTTGTCGGCAAACCATTCCTGCAATCCTGCCGGGGTTCTCAAAAACTCATATAAAATGCCAGGCGAACATCTAACCGGGTACTCTAAGGTGTATAAAATTTTCTTCGTCATTCTGATAATTTAATAATTCCCTGCGATGTTGCAATAATAACAAAATAATCTACGTAACAAATTATTTGAACGTTTTTTTTTGTTAAACTTATGCACAATGAATATTAAACAAAACCCTTTTCAACCTACTGAAATCCAATCTTTTAGTAAAATATTTTTTGGCGACATGTTGTAAAAGCCATAAATTACGTTAATAAGTAAAATGTTTTTTAACAAATTATTAACCCACACACTATTTCTCAACTAAATCTTTAAACCCTCCGGCTTATGAGCATGCGTCAGCTAAAGATCACTAAGTCCATTACCAATCGGGAGAGTCAGAGTTTAGAAAAGTACCTGCAGGAGATTGGAAAAGTAGAATTAATTACTCCTGAAGAAGAAGTAAAACTAGCCATCCGTATTAAACAGGGCGATCAGTCCGCGCTTGAAAAATTAACGAAAGCTAATCTCAGGTTTGTCGTTTCCGTTGCCAAGCAATATCAAAACCAGGGATTAACATTACCCGATCTTATCAATGAAGGCAACCTTGGCCTTATAAAAGCGGCGCAGCGTTTTGATGAGACCCGCGGCTTTAAGTTCATCTCTTATGCCGTTTGGTGGATACGTCAAAGTATTTTGCAGGCTCTTGCGGAACAATCCAGGATCGTAAGGCTGCCATTGAATAAAGTTGGACTCACCAACCGAATCAGCAAGGCCTTTTCACAATTGGAACAGGAATTTGAACGCGAACCCACACCGGAAGAATTAGCCATATTGCTGGATATGGATGCTGAGGAGATCGCCGCGACACTGGGCGTTGCCGCCAGGCATGTAAGTATGGACCAGCCACTTTCAGACGGTGAAGAAAGCACCCTGATAGATGTGCTGATCAATCATAATGCGGTAAGTACCGATAATGAACTCGCTTTCAAAGCATCCCTGAAAACAGAAATAGACCGCTCCTTAAGCACTCTCACCGAACGCCAAAAAGACGTGATCCGTTTCTTCTTCGGCATCGGCGTCGATCATGCTTTAAGCCTCGAAGATATTGGCGAACATTTTAACCTTACCCGTGAAAGGGTTCGGCAAATAAAAGATAAAGCCATTACTAAATTACGCACGGCTTCGCGTTGTAAACTACTGAAGACCTACCTCGGAGCGTAAGCCAAGATATAAGTCAAAAGTGAAAACGCAAAACCTAAAAGTTCTCCCGGGTTTTTGGTTTTCACTTTTGACTTTTGACTTCATTTTATACCTTTCTATTACGACTTTTTTACCGAAATTTGCACTACTTATAAATTATCGTACATGGCAATCGAAATAAAAGTTCCTGCGGTTGGAGAGAGTATCAGTGAAGTAACGCTGGTAAAATGGCACAAGCAGGAAGGCGCATGGGTGGAAAGAGATGAAGTGATCGCCGAACTGGAAAGCGAGAAAGCCACTTTTGAGATCAATGCGGAACAGGCCGGCACCTTAATGATCATAGCGAAAGAAGGTGATACCCTGCATATCGGTGATATCGTTTGCAATATTGATACGGAAGCGGCAAAACCAATAGGCAATGCGCAACAGGCCGGGGCAAATGACCAAACACCAACCGCCAATTTATCCACCGTAGCTTTAGCGAAGGAGGACGATCAACCCAAAACTACAAGCCCAAAATCCAAAACCCCAAACCCCAAACTCCAAACTCCCAAGACCACTCCAGTTGCAGCAGCGATCATTGCCGACAAACAGGTTGATGTAAAAGAACTTATACCAACCGGGAGCAATGGAAGGATCATGAAACAGGATGTGATGGATATTTTGAATAACCCAGGCCGGAAACCCGGGACCGTTTTATTTGAGCGTTCAGAAAGGACCGAAAAAATGAGCGTGCTGCGCAGGACCATCAGCCGCAGACTGGTGGAAGCGAAAAATACGACGGCCATGCTCACCACTTTCAATGAAGTGGATATGAGCGCCATCATGGCCATCCGAACGAAGTTCAAGGATACGTTCAAAGAGGCCCATGGCGTTAACCTGGGCTTCATGAGTTTCTTTACCAAGGCCTGTTCCTATGCATTGCTCGAATGGCCCGCGGTAAATGCTTATATCGACGGGGAGCAGATCCTTTACCACGACTATTGCGATATCTCCATCGCGGTAAGCGCACCCAAGGGCCTGGTGGTTCCTGTGATCCGCAATGCCGAAAGCCTCAGTATGGCTGCCATTGAAGCCAAAGTGGCGGAACTGGCCACAAAAGCGAAAGAAAATAAACTTACCATTGAAGAGATGACCGGCGGAACTTTCACCATCACCAATGGCGGTATCTTTGGCTCCATGATGAGTACTCCCATCATCAATATCCCCCAATCGGCCATACTGGGCATGCACAAGATACAGGACAGGCCCATGGCTGTTAACGGGCAGGTAGTGATCAAACCCATGATGTACCTGGCGCTCAGTTATGATCACAGGATCGTTGATGGAAGGGAGTCTGTGGGCTTTTTGGTAAGAGTAAAAGAGTTACTGGAAAACCCGGAGTTATTGTTGTTTGGAAAAGACCCGGTGAAAAGTTTACTGGAATTATAAAAAGAAACGGGCTAAGCGGATAAAAGAGCGAAGGAGGAAAAAAGTGAACAATATTTAATCCCCTTTTTCTTTTGCTCCTTTGATCTCTTAGCCAAAATATTTGAGGCCTGCTGTTAACGCCACAGGCTTTACTTTTGCTGCGTGCGCTACCATTCCTATTTAAATACGGCAAAAAAAATAATTGAATCTTATAAAGGTGAAGCGCCGTTGTCGGCTTACCTCAAGCATTTTTTTTCTGCTGAAAAAAAATACGGCTCCAAAGACAGGAAGCAGATCACGTCGCTTTGTTATAATTATTACAGGCTGGGTAAAACGCTTCAGGATATATCCGTTGAAGACAGGATCATCCTTTCAACATTTTTATGCGAAAATACCTCCAATGAATTTATAAAATTCCACAAACCAGCGTGGAATGAAAAGATCACAGTTTCAACTCAGGAAAAATTATTAATTATTAACCTTGACTACCGGCAGGGGGGGTATCAATTATTAATTAAAGATATCTTTCCCTGGGGGGATGAACTGGGCGATGGGGTGGAGCATGAACCATTTGCGGAATCCTTTTTGCATCAGCCTGACCTGTTCTTACGTATCCGGCCGGGTAAGGAAGTTAGTGTTAAAAATAAATTGAATGAGGCGGGTATCGTTTTCAAAATCTTAGATGAAGACTGCATTGCATTATCCAATGCTACAAAACTGGATGCCGTTCTTGAATCGGATAAAGAGGTGGTGGTGCAGGATTATAATTCGCAGCAGGTGTTGAATTTTCTCAGACACCATGTTCAGCAACCATCTCCTAAAGAGGAACAAAATCCCCTGGGTCGACTATCTTGCTGGGATTGCTGCGCCGCCAGCGGCGGTAAATCAATTTTGGTATATGATATCCTGGAAGGAAGGGTTGAACTTACGGTATCGGATATTCGCGAACCCATGCTGGCAAACCTAAAAAAACGGTTCAGTTCAGCGGGTATTAAAAATCATCATTCATTCATTGCTGATTTAAGTATTCCCGGCTCTGAACTCCCGACTAAGAACTACCAACTCATAATCTCCGACGCTCCCTGCACCGGCAGCGGCACCTGGAGCCGTACCCCCGAGCGATTGTTTTATTTTGAGCCCGGTATGATCAACGCCTTCGCCGAAAGGCAAAAGAAGATTGTTTCCAATGCCCTGGCGCATTTGCAACCGGGCGGGCTGTTCTTTTACATCACCTGTTCGGTATTTAAGAAAGAGAACGAGGAAATAGTGCGTTTCATAAAAGAACAATTCCACCTGCAGTTGCTACAGGTGGAATTGCTGAGAGGTTATGATAAAAGAGCAGACAATATGTTCACGGCTGTATTCATAAAACAGGATGACGGCCGTTCACAGTAACCTTCCTTACCGCACCAGGAATGATTTTTTATCCTTGGCATGCGTGGCCGTATTGGTCAGTTGTAAAGTGTATACACCCGCTGCCAGGTAAACCGGTAAGTTGATACGCTCGTCAATAAAAGTTGCAGCTACATTCATTTCTTTTTTGAATACCGTCTGACCGGCACTGTTAAAAATGAGGACCGCGTAATTTCCTGCTGCTATTCCATTGATCGAATAATGAAAAACACCCGTATTCGTTACCGGGCTGTTATAGATCGTCAGCGCATTGGGTATCGGCAAGGTGGTAAACGAAAGCTGGTTGCCATAAGCGTTGCCGCCATTGTTTGTGCCATAGGCCTTGTAATAATAAGTAGTGTTCGGACTAAGCGCATTTAGCAAGATGGAATAATCTCCCGCGATATTATTTGTCGCCGCTATTTTCGTGCCCGACCCATTCGGGAAATTATTAGCGGTGCTATACTCTATACCATAATTGCTTACTGCACTGCAGCCGATAGCGATGATCTTTCCCGCCAGGGTTGCGTCATGTGTTGTAACGGATATAGCGGCCCCGGTGGTCATCGTTGCAATGGTATTGATCCCCGAACCCGTTACCGCTATGGTTGATGAAGCGCTGCCACAGGTAACCGTTATATTTCCATCATAAGAAATGGCGGCTACCGGGGAAAACTTCACATAGATGACCTGGTTATAGGATCCGCCTGGCTGTGCCAGCGAAAGGCTGGGGGTAAAGGGTACTCCCTGCGTGGTTGAAAAACTGTAACCTGCCTGCGGGCCTACTTGTACATTGCTTGCCGGAAGGTTCGCACCGGTTAGCGTAAAGGAGGCCGCGGCGCTGGTAACGCCAAGGCATAACGCACCAAACCCACTCACCGATGTTGCCGTTAATACCGGCAGGGACTGGCAGTTGATGGAATGATTTACTGAGGCCGAATCCAGGAAAAAACTGGTGTCGGCAGATATGTTCATCCTGAACCGGTACTTCACGGTTCCGGTGGGAACACCCGTCAGGTCATCGATGTAGGTAAAGTTTCTGGACAGAAAAGCCCCCGTTAAACCCTGCGTATTGATAGCGAGATAATTAATATCAGTGGGCAATTTTCTTTCAACAACAACGCTGATTGTGGTATCCGTTTTAGCGGTCCATTGAAGAACGGTATTGCAGTTATTGGTGGTGACCTGTTGTGAATACAATTGTTTGATCAAAAGTACAAATGCCTTTTTCATGTCCGGGATACCATAGCCAGTGCGGTTATCAGGGTTACTGTATCGGTTAGCCGATTGTTTCAGCGCGTTTAAAATACCCATATTACCTACTTCCGGGAAAGCCTGCCAGAAACATACGGTCAATCCCGCCAGATTTGGACAGGCGAAGGAAGTACCGCTTCCAAAACC
>JAYWAZ010000357.1:0-2896 GCA_043781975.1 Bacteroidota bacterium | reverse complement strand
GGGTACCATTGCGCTGGTCTTTGGTTTTGGCTTATGATTCACCTGCGCCAAAGCCAAAGCAGGCAACAGGGACAACAGAAGATAAAATGACCTCATAGTTTTCATTTATCCCGCAATTTACCGGGTTTTTTTTAAATTAGATTATCCCAGTATACCATTTAAGAATTCTTTAGTTGTTTCATCAATTCCTGAAGTGCCTTTGAGTGCATTGATATAGGCACTGCCGATGATGGCGCCACTGGAATACCGGGTAGCCGCCTCGAATGTTGGTTTATCCCGGATGCCAAAACCCACTAAGACGGGGTTTTTCAACTGCATCGCCTGCAATTTTTTAAAATAGGGAATTTGATCATTGATCTCACGATCAAGCCCGGTTGTGGAAGAAGAGGACACGGCATAAATAAACCCACTGCCAAGGCTGTCGAGTTTGCGGATCCTTTCCTCGCCCGTTTCGGGTGTTACCAGGAAGATGAAATGCAGCCGGTATTTTTCAAAAACAGCCCTGTACGATGTTTCAAATTCATGCATCGGCAGGTCGGGCAGGATGATGCCGTCAATACCAACAGCGGCGGCTGAGGCACAGAATTTTTCGATCCCGTATTGCAGCACGGGATTCATATATCCCATTAAGATCACCGGAACTTGAATTTTATTTCGCAGGTCTTTTAGCTGATCGAATAATACAGCAATGGTCATCCCGTTGTTCAATGCAGTCTGACTGCTTTGCTGGATCACCGGCCCGTCGGCCAGCGGGTCGCTGTAGGGCATGCCCAGTTCAATGATGTCAGCGCCGTATCGTTGCAGCGCCTTCATCACTTCAAGTGTTGAACCCAATTGGGGGTAACCGGCGGTACAGTAAATATTCAGTATGTTTTTTCGCTTAGTGAAAAAAAGTTTGTTGATCCTGTTATTTACCTCACCCCCTGCCCCTCTCCTGGAGGAGAGGGGTGCTTTGGACCCAACATACTTATTACTGCTTTTATCCATTTTAAGAGTTTATTCTTCACGCTCATCAGCATATGGATCTAATTCCACAATATCATTCTCCTCAAACCAATCTTTAATTTTTCTTAGCACTTCGTATATATTGTTTTCTATTTCATCATTGGAGAACCTTAAAACTGTTATGCCATTTTCATTCAGGTTTATTGTTCTTACTTTATCATATACTGCAACTTCCGGGTCATTATGAATTCCGCCATCCACTTCAATGGCCAATTTTATTTTGTGGCAATAGAAATCAAGAACGTAATTATCATACGTATGTTGCCGCCTGAATTTTAAATTGCAAACCTTATTATTACGAATGGCCTTCCACAGTTTCTCTTCTGCTTGTGTCTGAACTTTACGTAAATTCCTTGCATTCTCAAATGCTGATGCCCTGGAATTTTTATGTAGGTTGTCGTTATAGTCAGCCATACTTAATTAATTAAAAAACACATTGAAGTATTAGGGTCACACGACCCCTCTCTTCCAGGAGAGGGGTTGGAGTGAGGTATATTATCTTTCTGTTTGAACTACCGTCACCTCCCCGCCATCCAAAAGGATATGATGATAAGGAGGTTTTGCGTCAATGTCCAGTATTATATTATACATGGCCTGCTTTTTATTGACCGACCTGGGGAAACTGACAATGATGCTATCCCCTTTCCTGTCAACCGTATAATGTTTCCCGTCAAATCCATCATCCATACAAGTAAGGAATTCATATCGTTCGCCGTTGATGTTAGAGACCATTGTGACAGGCTTTTTAATAGGGGTGCAATTCCCAAGCCTTTCAAATTTCAATTCATGGTTGATAAATGAATTACTGCAGGAATAGAGTAAACAAGAAAAAATGATAACCAGGGCATATTTCATAATTATAAATATTTCATGTACGTATCCAGGTCCTTGTCTCCCCTGCCACTTAAGCAGACCACCACGTTTTCATCTTTTTTGAATTCAATCTTTTTCAAAACATGAAAGGCATGGGCCGTTTCCAGCGCGGGAATAATGCCCTCCGTTTTACTCAGTTCAAAAGCGGCAGCTAAAGCTTCCTCATCCGTTGCGCTCATGAAAATCGCCCGCCCGCTTTCAAACAAATGGGCGTGCAACGGACCAATACCAGGGTAATCAAGTCCCGCTGAAATGCTGTGTGGCTCTGTAACCTGTCCATCTTCCGTTTGCATCAGCAGGCTCTTGCTGCCGTGCAGGATGCCGGGTTTCCCCAGTTGCGTGGTCGCTGCACTTTTGCCGCTGTGGATACCGCAGCCCGCCGCTTCCACGGCAATGAGTTTAACCGTATCGTCTTCCAGGAAATGATAGAAGGCACCCGCGGCATTACTACCCCCACCCACACACGCAATTACATATGCAGGCGATGCCTTTCCGGTCCTTTCAAGCAGTTGCGCCCTGATCTCCTCGCTGATCACGCTTTGAAACCTGGCCACCATGTCGGGATAAGGATGCGGTCCCACCACGCTGCCGATGATATAATGCGTATCCTCCGGGTGATTGATCCAGTCGCGTATGGCTTCATTGGTAGCGTCTTTTAAAGTCTTGCTGCCGCTGGTTGCCGGCACAACGGTGGCACCCAGCATTTTCATCCTTGCTACATTGGGTGCCTGGCGTTCAATATCTTTTTCTCCCATATACACAATGCATTCAAGTCCTTTTAAAGCACAGACCGTTGCCGTGGCCACACCATGCTGGCCTGCGCCTGTTTCCGCGATGATCCTTTTTTTTCCCAACCTTTCCGCCAGCAGTATCTGTCCGATGGTATTATTTATTTTATGCGCCCCGGTATGACAAAGGTCTTCCCGCTTCAAAAAAATATTTGCGCCATATCTTTCACTCAACCGCTCCGCAAAAAAAAGCGGCGTTGGTCTGCCTACGTAGTCTTTTAATAATTGAT
>JAYWAZ010000356.1:0-2903 GCA_043781975.1 Bacteroidota bacterium | reverse complement strand
TCACCTTTACAGATCTCCTCAAAAGCTTTTAAATATTCTTCAGCTTCCGGTATATCACAACTACCGCAGAATGCAGTGAGTCGCGGCAGGTCAATCGTATATTTTGCCTGCAGGAATTTTTTATCGCGGCAATACAGCACTACGCCTACGTTCAGGAACTCCTCCCTTTCCACGCGGGGCATGATGCGGATCACCGCATATTCATATAAGTGCAGTTCGGGCATGTAGGGCTTCGTTTAAAAATATTTTTGAATTTGCTGACCGTGTTATTAAAAACTGAATATACGCTTCCCTGTGCTCATCCACGCTTTTAAACGGCGCATCTTTGAGCAGCCACTCGTCAGGGACCAAAGATACAATGGAGCGGATCAGTTCTTCGGTGAGCAGTTCTGTAAACCCTTCATCCGCTTTCTCCAACTGCACGGCACGTGGCAGGAGGACATGATCTTTGATGTGAGCGAACGGTCCCAGGGCTGACTTTTCCGCATCTGTCCAGGAATGATGAAAATACAATGCCGCACCGTGATCGATCAGCCACAATTCTTTTTGCCAAAATAGCATATTGGTATTTCTAACGGTCCGGTCCACATTCATCAGGAAGCTGTCCAGCCACACAATTTTTGATGAAAGATCGATATCAACATCTGTAACCGCCGGGTCGAATGTAATTGCACCGGATAAATAATGCAATGCCAGGTTGAGCCCTTCGCTTGCGCGCAGCAGGTCCTGGATCTCTTCATCGCCTTCGGTACGGCCAAATGCTTCATCGAGGTGGGCAAAAACTATTTCCGGTACGCGAAAACCCAGCGCCCGCGCTATTTCCCCGCCGATTAGCTCTGCGATCAATGCTTTCGGCCCCTGGCCCGCACCGCGAAATTTTACCACGTATAAAAAACCGTCATCCGCTTCGGCTATAGCGGGCAGGGAGCCGCCTTCGCGCAGCGGAGTGACATAGCGGGTCACATTTACATTTCGTATTTGTATAGTGGAAAGCAAGTTTCGAAATTACGAATAAGGTCCCGAAACTAAGAGAAGAATGATAACAGATGGATGACGGGTTCGGGCCGGAAGTTTTGGTTCAACAGGTCATAGACCGATATTAAAATTTCCCGGGATCTTCAATTTTTTATTTTCTATCACTCTCATGGTGGCGCCATTTTCCATGTGCTGCTGAACATTCATGATACACTCGCCCGCAACCGGAGGGTCAATAATAATTACTGCATTCCCCGAAAGTGTCAGCGGCGGTATCCTGTTATTGCTCCAATTGGATGCGGTATGCCAACTCCCGTTGCCCGTAAATGTATATATTCCTGACGGGGCAGGATTTACAGGAACCGTACTTTTATAAAGGCCGGCATCATGCCCGTTGTTATTATAACAAACAGCATAAATATATCCGCTCGTATCAAAGCCCAGTTCCAAAACATTTGAACCGGGCGAAGGGAGGCCGGATGAGCTCGGCAGCCAGTTCGTGGAAGCGCTCCACACAGTATTGTATGCCATTCTTACACCGCTGTTTTCTTCTGCTAAATATGCATTGTTATGCAAGTCAAAAATAAGGTCCTGTACACCGCTGAGCCCCAGATCCGGGTCAGTAAATTTTGTCCAGTTATTACCGTTCTCTTCCGGGTTCGAAAACCATAATGTATTCAGGTACCAATCGCCGCCCGCAAAGATCACCCCGCCGGCATCTGTTTCCACTTCGATCACATTGCCATACCAGGGAATGGTATTACCGACACCCAATGTGAAACTTTGCCCGCCGTTATCGGATCGCGAAACACCTTCGCTTTCACTTCCTAAAAATATCGTGGAGGTTTTGCTGAAATCAATATCCCAAATCGCCGAAATGCTTAATGGATTATTGATCCATGAGGCTCCGTTATTAATAGAATATGATAATGAAGTTGCGCCGGTAAAACGCGAAGAGGCCCAAATGGTGTCAGCTTTATGCTGTTTGAGTTTTGTATATTGATCCGCACCGTTGGCAGCGACTTGTGTCCAGCTGTTGCCGTTATTTACTGAACGGTAGATGGCTCCTTTGGGTGTATTATTAACGGCATGCAATAAAATATCACCGGCCGCATTTTCCATGATCTGCAGAATGGTAAGATGTGCTATCCCGGTATTTCGAAGTTGCCATGTGATCCCGTTATCTAAAGACCGCCAGGGGCCAAACCTCGAGCCGGCGAATAAAGCACCCTGCTTAGTTGAGCTGAAGCAGAGGATCGCCTTACGGGCATCCATGCCGGGGTTAAGATCATTCCAGCCCACTCCGCCGTCTGCAGAACTGAAGATCCCGGAAGCGCCCAGGTATATTTTGCCGGCAGGCGCAATGGAAAAAGCATAGCTGGTTGTAGAAAATATATTCGACGATATTAAGGACCATGAGTCGCCGTTGTTTACAGAACGATATACTACTGCACCCGATGAATTATTCCCGATGAATAAATGATTTTGCAGATCTGTTCCGATAAAATTGGTATTCACAGCCGGGAGCCCGGTATTGATAATGGTCCAACTGCCGCCCGCAGCAGAACAGCGGAACACATTATTGCTGTTACATGCTGCATAGACCGTATCTGTAGGGCCGACAGTAATTTTTGTTACAAAAATATTCGGCATCGCTGCTCCTAATAAGGTCCAGTTACTAATCCCATCAAATTGATAAACGCCGCTGTTGAAAGCGCCGGCATATAAGATGCCCGTTGGCCCCACAGCAATGCTTCGCCCCAGGGAAGGGAAATTATAACTGATATCTGCCCAGGCAGCCCCATTCCAAAAATAAATTTTACCGGTATTAGCCATCATGTACATGTTACCTGCGGCTCCTTTAGCGAACTCTGTAACTAATATATTATTTACCGGGAGGCCTGTATTAGCAGAACTCCAGGCACCGG
>JAYWAZ010000355.1:0-2903 GCA_043781975.1 Bacteroidota bacterium | reverse complement strand
AAAACAGTTGATTGATGCAGGAACGCCTTACGTTATCAGGGTAAAAGTTGAACCCAACGAAGTGGTTTCATTCGATGATATGATCAGGGGCAGGATGGAATTCAATACCAGCAACGTGGATGATAAGGTCTTATTGAAAGCCGATGGAATGCCTACCTACCATCTCGCTGTTGTGGTGGATGATTACCTTATGAAGATCACCCACGCGTTCCGCGGTGAGGAATGGCTGCCCAGCGCGCCGGTTCATGTATTGCTTTGGAAATATTTGGGATGGATAAAAGATATGCCGGAATGGGCTCACCTTCCATTGATATTAAAACCCGATGGCAATGGCAAGTTAAGCAAGCGGGACGGCGACCGGCTTGGATTTCCTGTGTTTGCCATGAATTGGACCGATCCCAAAACAGGGGAACTCATCAAAGGATTTAAAGAGCTTGGATTTTTACCGGAAGCCCTTATCAATTTGCTGGCTGTGCTGGGCTGGAACGATGGAACGGAGCAGGAGATCTACCCGCTGGATGAGCTGGTGGAAAAATTCTCAATCAAAAAAGTACACCATTCAGGTGCGAAATTCGATTATGAAAAAGCAAAGTGGTTCAACCACGAATGGATAAAAAAATTACCCGTTTCGAATTATGCATCGCGGGTTAAAAGCATCTTCGAAGAAAGAGGGATCAACATCACCGACGATGAAAAATTTATGAAAGTATTAGAGCTGGTGAAAGATCGCTGTACATTGCTTACCGATTTTGTTGAACAAGGATCTTTCTTTTTTGTTGCCCCTTTTACCGTTGATACAACGGCAATACGGCCAAAATGGAATGACCACAAACAAATATTTTTTGTTGAGGTGGCAAGGGCTTACGGGTTGTTACAACAATGGAATCACCACGACCTGGAAAATACTTTTAAAGAAATGGCAGCGGCGCACCAGTTAAAGTCCGGTGAACTGATGTTACCGCTTCGTATTATGCTGGTAGGCGGTAAGTTCGGTCCCGGGGTATTTGATATTGCAGCCCTCATCGGGAAGGAAGAAACGGTAAAAAGGATTGAGCATACGTTGCAGTTTCTTAATTGAAAAAGCTCTTACACCGCGCCCGGGTGCGCATATACTTGTAAAGACAATTCGCTAAAAAAACCAATGACCCTACTTCCAGGGGCACGGAATAATTTTCGATGGATTCCGGTTGCCACGGAAGATAATGGATAACTCGATGGACCTGGGTTTGAGGGCGGACTCATTTAATTTCGATAGGGTAAAATCATAAGTGAACCCAAACTGCACATTATTATATACTACGCCCAGGAATGGAACCAGGCCATTTTCTGCCCAATACCACAACCCCGCATTTATCATGGGCGAATCGTCATCACCAGGATAGTAGCCTATTCCGGCCCCAGCCGATACATAGCGCGCACTTCCCTGCAACTGGTAAATGGCGGCCGTATTAAATATAGTTCTATCGTTGATAAAGGTCTCGAAATTGACATGTGCCACTTTTCGTATTGCTAACCGCTGGTTGTCATCCTGCAACAATGTTTGCCTGGGCCTGTTAACATGAAATGCAGCAACACCTATATCCAGGTTGCTGTTCTCATTACTGATGCTGTATGTAATACCAGTGCTTACCGAAAACAATGGTTTCATATCCAACAAGGCGGCTTCACCCGTGGGGAGATTGACATTAAATCCAGACCCCGTATACTGCTCTTCAAAATCAAGTTGACTGTAATCCACATACCGGCGTCCGTACATCCCGGCAAAACCCATGCCCAGCCTATGTTTGGTGTTGCCATCCTTCAGCCTGGCATTATAAGACAAACTAAACGATGCGTAAGAGGCTTTAGCTACGCCTTGCATGGCGCGGTCGAACATCAACATACTTCCAAGACCTAAGTAATTACCTTCCGGCAGGTATGCATTTTTATGTTGCAATACTTTACTGTCGAAGCTTACCGTACCAGTAACATAAGGGCTTCCGTCATTCATCCATTGACTCCGGTAATTGCTGATTGCTCTCCAATCGGAACTAATGTTAGCTGTTAATGCAGGGTTCACATTTAAGGGCGATGAAAAAAACTGTGAAAAGGTGGGATCCTGGGCACAAACATCAATTCCCGATACCATGATGTATACAACCAATATGGTATCTCTTATTTTTTTCATTACTCATTATTCAAACCTTACACGTATTTCCTGCAATAACTTACCTAAGCAATATCGTTTGTCCTCTTTCATTATGGGTCCGCCCATCGGTGCCAATCCCCGCCGCAGTCCAGGTGAATACACCTGCCCCCGCGGGTATCCCTTTAAAGGTGCCATCCCAACCTTCTCCCTGCGTGCTGGTTTCAAATACCATTTGTCCCCAGCGGTTAAACACCCTGAAATAATATAGCTTCCGTATCCTGAACAACAAAGGAGTTAGCTTATCATTGTGGCCACTATTGTTTGGTGAAAATGCCCTGGGAATAAATATCGCGGAAACGACTGCAGAAGGAGAGGATGCGGGCACTACATTGGCCAACAGCGTATCTACCACAGCACATCCTGTACCCGCATTAATGGTAATAAAATAATCGGTTGTAGTGTTATAATTTTTATTCGGGTTAAACACCGGCGTGGGCACATTGTAAACGTTTAATCCAACGTTCGGCGCCCACAAATACAGATCGTAAGATGTGAATACCCGTGCGCCGGGAGGGAAAAGATTTTTAGGCACGCCCACAGTTGCATTGACAGTACTATACCGCACAGGCGTTATCGGTGTGCCTACTACTATCCCAGTTGATCCCGTGACTGCATTGGTGCAGTTGGCATCGGTTACACTTATCAAAGTGTAGGTGGTGCTCACAAAAGGTGAAACCACCAATTGGTAGGGTGATGTGATGATTGAATTGATCGA
>JAYWAZ010000354.1:0-8077 GCA_043781975.1 Bacteroidota bacterium | reverse complement strand
ATTATGTATGCCCAGCGGTGTGGTGACCTCTTTTTCAACCCATGCCATTTTCTTACTGATCTCATAGCCGGTCACTTCAGCGATCCGTTCCAGGTTTCTCCTGAACCTCATACGATCATTCTGAACTTCGGTATCCCGTAATTCACTTATCCAGTTGCTGACCAGGGAATATTGTGTGCTGAGATTGATGACCATAAATCAGTTTGGAGTTAATAGTTTTTGGTTAAAGACAAAACCACACAAAACTAAAATAAAATAAATCAGTTTCGGGTATTTTTTAACATTCTCTTTCATTAAAATGTATTTTTATTGTATTCAAATTAAGATCATGAAAAAGATAACCGTGGTGCTGGCATTGCTGGGCTTAGTTTTTGGGGCCTGCAACAGCAGCGATAAAAAAGCCGATAAAACCAAAGACAAATACGAGGAGACCAAGGAGACCCTGGCGGAAACCGAAAAGAAAAACCCGACCCGGTTCATTACGGTCAGCGGGCACGACAAGCGGAACCTGATTGGACAGACGGTGGTGAGGGGGAACCTTTCCAACATCGCCAAAGTGATCACCTTTAAAGATATCGACCTGGAGATCTCTTTTTACAGCAAGACCGGCGCCCTGCTTGAAAAAGACCATGAAACCATTTATGAATCCATCGGGCCCGGCGGGAATACAGATTTTAAAACCAAGTATTTCGCACCCAAGGGTACTGATAGCGTTGGACTGAAAGTTAGCGGGGCTAAGAGCGAATAAGCGTTTATGGATCGTAGATAGTACATGATACTGGATACTGGATCAGGGTCTGCGAACTAATAAGATTCAACTGAGTAGATAAAAGCTGGCTTCTCAAACTTCAAAAAGATCTTTGAGGTTTGTTCTGCATCCAGTATCCAGTTTCCCGTATCCAGTATCAAGTATCCAGTATCAATTTAAATTCATCCCCGTCAAACAACCCCAGGTCACTGAGTTTTAGGTGCGGTATCACCAGCAGTGCCATAAAGGACAGGGTCATGAAGGGCGCCATTAATGTGGAACCCAGTTCCTCCTTCACCATTCTATCAATGGCGGTATAGGCTGCAGCTACTTTATAGCCGTCTTCATTACTCATTAATCCCGCTACAGGTAAAGGTAAGATCAAAATTTTAGGGTCTTCAAAGCCCTCCCTTTCGGGGAGGGTTTGGGAGGGGCTTACTGCGCTTACGCCTCCCCGTTCCTTAATGACCATGTTCACCGCTTTCATCAGGCTCTCATCATCCACGCCTACGGCAACGATATTATGCGAATCATGTGCCACGGATGAAGCGATGGCGCCGGCGCGTAACCCGAAATTTTTAATGAATGCCTTCGCGACCGGAGTATTGGCATACCGGTTCACCACCACCATCTTTAAAATATCCCGCTCCACATCACTTTCTATTTTTCCTGCCCGGACATTTGGAACGGACATGACCCTGTTGGTGATCAGTTGCCCATCCAGGGCCTCAATCACAGCGATCTCTTTTTCGCCTTTAAAGAAAACAGAAAAATCGGCCCCGGTCTTTTCATCACAACTGAAATTATTGATCACTGCCGATCTGGGGGCATTGATCTTTGACCGGCCGTTTTCAGCCACCAGCTCACCATCTATATAGGTTTGCACCACCTTAAAATTCACCAGGTCTTCCGCTACGATGAAATCCGCTGCATCGCCTGTCCTCAGCAAACCGATATTCATTTTATAATGCAGTACCGGGTTGATGCAGGCGGCCTGTAATATTTTGTAAATGTCGATCCCTTTGGCAACGGCCCTTGCACATAGCTGGTTGATATGCCCCAGGGCCAGGCTATCGGGATGCTTATCGTCACTGCAGAACATCATCATGCTGTGGTGGTCGTGCATGAGTGTTATCAATGCTTCAAAATTCTTAGCGGCGCTGCCTTCCCGGATCAGTATCTTCATGCCGAACCGGAGTTTATCCAGGGCCTCCTCCGCGGTAAAGCATTCATGATCTGTTGATATGCCTACCTGTCCGGCAGCTAAACCCGCTTCAATATATTTTTTGGCGGCTTCACCCCTTAAGCCCGGCGCGTGGCCATCCACGGGCTTATTGTATTTTCTGGCCGAGGCTATTTTTTTCATCACCGCTTCATCACCATGCAGTACACCGGGAAAATTCATCATTTCACTCAGGTAATTTATTTCGTCCTTTTGCAATAAAGTATCTACTTCAGTTGCAGTTAAGACAGCCCCTGCGGTCTCAAAAACGGTTGCGGGCACGCAGCTGGGGGCGCCAAAATGAAATTTAAAAGGAACCGTCTTTCCATTGGCGATCATGAACTCCACGCCCGCCATGCCACAAACGTTGGCGATCTCGTGCGGATCGCTGATGGTGCCCACCGTTCCGTGTACCACCGCCAGCCTGGCGAATTCTGAAGGCACCAGCATCGAACTTTCCACATGTACATGGCTGTCGACAAAGCCGGGGAGAATATAGTTGATGGTTGAAGGTTGAAGGTTGAAGGTTGGGAGGCGCGTGATGGAAGCGATCTTTCCATTTTCAACAATAAGTTCCCCATAAAATATTTCCTTATTAAAAATGTCGACGATATTGCCTTTTACTGTAAGCGGCCCCATATTTTTATTAGCGTTTATTTATGATATGAATGGCAAAAGTTACAGGATAAATGGAAAATCCGGAAAAGAAATACCTGGTAATTTTGAATTATCTTTCGCCTTAAATTTTATTGACATGAGAAACCTTATCATTTTTGGTGTTTTTGTACTCCTCCTGATCATTGTTCAGTTTGCCCAGGCTCAGACCATTGATGAGGTGCTCGACAAGCATGTCGAAGCGCTGGGCGGAAAGGAAAAACTGGCAACACTCCATTCCGTGACCATGGAAGGGGTGAGTGTTATGAACGGCAACGAAATCACGAATAAAACGATGAAGGTGCAGGACAAACTTTACCGGAACGAGGTCAATTTCGGCATGGGCAGGATGACCACCCTGCTCACCGCTGAAAAAGGATGGCGTACGAATTTCAGGAACGGCGGCGCTTTTGAAGCCATGACCGATGAGGTGTACAAAAGCATGCAACATCAAACGGATTGTGCCGATCCGCTGGTAAATTACCTGGCCAAGGGGCATAAGGCCGAACTGACCGGGAAAGAAACCATCGACAACATCGAGTGTTACAAAATAAAACTGACCACCAGGGGCGGGCATGAGATCAATTACTGGCTCGATGCGAAAACCAGCCTGGTGTACCAGACTTCCCAGAAAGGCGGCGGCTTTGGCGGCCCAAGGGGAGGTGACGTGGAGCTGATTACCATTTATAAAGATTACAAGCCTGTGGATGGCATATTATTTGCTTTTACCACCGAATTAAAATCAACCGGCGGCGGCTTCGGCGGCGGCACCATGAACTATGAAAAGATAGAAGTGAATAAGGCCATGGATGAAAAATTGTATAAACCCGAATAAAAAATAAAACTTAACAGATCAAAAATGAAAAAAATTAAAAACAGTTTGCTTGTTATTGGTGCGTTGCTATTAGCACAATCCCTTCATGCACAAACCGTGGATGAGATCGTAGACAAATACATCCATGCATTGGGCGGAAAAGAAAAATTATCATCCCTCAAGACCCTGCGCATGCAGGGTAATTTGAATGTCCAGGGAACCGATGTCGAGATCACCATGACGAAGTCGCACCTCATTGGCTCCAGGGCTGATATCACCGTAATGGGTTCGGCCAATTACCAGATCGTAACCCCGGCCAAGGGTACTGCGTTCATGCCCATACAAGGAATGGCTGAACCTACTGATATGCCCGATGAACAGTTTAAAGTGGGGCAAACGCAATTGGATATCCAAAGCGCCTTGCTTGATTACAAGGAAAAAGGAACTGCCGTGGAATTACAGGGTATGGAAAAAGTGAATGGGGAAGATCATTTCAAATTGAAACTTGCTTTTAAGAACGGCATCTTCACCACTTATTTTATCAGTTCAAAAACTTATCTGCTCACCAAGGCTACGGGCAAACGCACCATCAATGGAGAACTTACGGATATAGAAACAATCTATACCAATTACAAACAAAATGCCGACGGCTATTGGTTCCCCTATACCACCAGCGGTATACAGGGCGAAACCAATTATGATAAGATCGAAACGAATATCGCCGTGGATTCAGGAATTTTTAAATGATCCGATTCGCAGTGATATAATACATTCAGAATGTCCCGGTGAACGGGACATTTTTTATTATTAACTCATCTTCATTTAGTACCTTCAAAACCTAATTTATCAAATATGAAAAAGCTGGCACTGCTTATTACAACGCTGTTATCCCTGTTTCTTTCTTTCGCCCAAAAAAAACAGGCTCCTTTGGAGAATAATGAGGACAGTATTTTATTCAGCAAGGTAAAATACAGGCTGGTGGGGCCTTTCCGTGGGGGAAGAAGTGGCGCGGTAACGGGGGATAACCGGCAAAAGAACACCTTTTACTTTGGCAATACCGGTGGCGGCGTATGGAAAACCATCGACGGCGGCAGCAACTGGAAAAATATTACCGATAAATATTTCGGCGGCAGCATCGGTTGTGTGACCGTTGCGCCCGGCGACCCAACCATATTATATGTGGGTGAAGGCGAAAGTACCCTACGCGGAAACGTTAGTGAAGGCTTCGGCATATGGCGCAGTGATGACGGGGGAAGGAGTTGGAAAAACCTGGGTCTGAAAGATACCCGTCATATCATCCGCATTGTCATTCATCCCAAAAATCCTGATATCGTTTGGGTGGCTGCCATCGGGCATTTATTCGGCCCCAATGAAGAGCGCGGGATATTTAAAACAACTGACGGCGGCAGAACATGGAAGAAAGTATTGTTTGTAAATAACCAAACGGGTTGCAGCGACCTGATCATGGAGCCGGGCAACCCTTCTGTACTATATGCCGGCACCTGGCGTATACAGCGTACCCCTTACAACCTCGAAAGCGGCGGCGATGGCGGGGGATTATGGAAAAGCACGGATGGTGGCGAAACCTGGAAGAACATATCTTCCGGTAAAGGATTGCCAAAAGGGGTTTGGGGAATTGTTGGCGTAACCGTTTGTCCATCCAATACTGATCGTATCTATGCATTGGTTGAAAATCCGGCCGGCGGATTATTTGTAAGCAATGATGCGGGTGAAAGCTGGACCCTGCAAAGCAGTGATAATAATATCCGGCAGCGGGCGTGGTATTATACAAAGGTCTTTGTGGACCCAAAGAATGCCGACATGGTATATGTGCTGAATGTGAATTTTTTAAAAAGCGCCGATGGCGGAAAAACTTTCCGGAACATCAACACGCCCCATGGTGATCATCATGATCTTTGGATCGATCCCGAAGACGGTAACCGGATGATCATTGGTGATGACGGCGGCGCACAAATCAGTTTTGACGGCGGCAATAACTGGAGCACCTATCAGAATCAACCCACGGCACAGTTTTACCGGGTGAGTACGGATAATCATTATCCCTACAGGATACTGGGGGCGCAGCAGGACAATTCAACGGTAAGGATATTATCAAGAAGCGACGGCGGGCAGATCACGCAGGATGAATGGCAGCCGACAGCCGGTGCGGAAAGTGGTTACGTGGTGGCCGATCCATTGAACCCGGATATCGTATATGGCGGAAATTACAGCGGCTATATTTCGAGATATGATCACAAGACCGGCGAGAACAGGGCGGTGAGCGTATGGCCCGATGACCCGCTGGGCGGTGGAGCGGATGTTTCGAAGTACCGCTTTCAATGGAATTTCCCCATCTTTTTTTCTCCGAATAATCCTAAAAAATTATATGCAGCCGGCAACGTTTTATTCGCAACTGAAAATGAAGGCGCTTCCTGGACAGCGCTGGGCGGAGACCTGACGACAAATGATAAGATAAGGCAACGGTCAAGCGGCGGACCCATTACAAAAGACAATACCGGGGTGGAAGTGTACTGCACCATTTTTACCGCTGCGGAATCTTTTCTTGAAAAGGATTTGCTCTGGACCGGCAGTGATGATGGCCTGATCAATGTGAGCAAAGACGGTGGCCAGCACTGGGAAAATGTTACGCCACCCGCCGCGGGACAGTGGATGATGTGGAATTGCGTGGAGACCGATCCCTTCCAAAAGGGCAAGGCCTATTTTGTGGGAACGAAGTACAAGAGCGATGATTTTACGCCCTATATCTTCAAAACAGAAGATTACGGTAAGACCTGGACGAAGATCACTAATGGCATTGCTGCCAACCATTTTGCCCGTTGTATCCGGGCTGATAAAAAAAGACCCGGCCTCCTGTATTGCGGTACCGAATACGGCATGTACATCAGTTTTGACGATGGCGCCAACTGGAGATCCTTTCAGCAGAATTTACCCATGGTGCCCATCACTGACCTTACCATTAAAGAGAATGACCTGATCGTTGCCACGCAGGGCCGTGCGTTCTGGGTGATTGACGACCTGGGTGTTGTGCAGCAGAAAGAAGACGGGATCACACAAAAAAATATCTACGCCTTCAAAGTGAATGACGCCTACCGTTATGATGGATTTCAAATTCCCAATCCAAAGAATGCCGGGATGAACCCACCCAATGGTACTGTGATCAATTTCTACCTGCAGCATGTAGCCGATTCGGCAAAAGTGAATATCGATATCCTTGATAAGAATAAAAAACTCATCCGCTCTTTTTCAACCAGTGCAAAAGAAAAAGAAGATAAGATAGACGTGATGAAGGGCATGAACCAGTTCGTTTGGAACATGAATTATTCCCCGGCGGAGAAAATTGAGGGACTGATCCTCTGGCATGGGGCGGTTCCCGGGCCAAAGGCCGCACCCGGACAATATTTTTACAGGATCAAGGCCGATAAGGATTCCGTTGAAGGAGGCTTTATGATAAAGGCTAACCCGGTGTATAATATTTCGCAGCAGGATTATGAGGCCCAGTTCGATTTCCTGGTCACCATTCGCGATAAATTCTCTGAAATGCAAAAGGCCATCAAGAATATCCGTGATATCAGGAAACAGTTAACCGATTTTGTTGATAAACAGGGTAAGGGTTGTCCCAAAGAGATCAAAGACAAGGCGGATACAATCAATAAACAGATGACCGTGATCGAGGAGGCCCTGCACCAGACAAAGGCCAAAAGCGGGCAGGACGTGTTGAACTATCCTATACGGCTAGACGATAAAATATCGGGCTTGTATGGTTTTGCAGCCAGCGGTAACGCGGCACCGGCCCGGCAGGTCAGGGACGCTTATGCCGAATTGTCGGCACAGGCCAACCTGCAATTGAATAACCTGAAGAAGATAACCGATGAGGACCTCGTTCAGTTCAACCAACTCATCAGGGAAAAAGCATTGCCGGTGATCGGCATAAAAAAGGATTGAGCATCATTTATTTCAGAAGTGTATGAAAATTATTGCTGCATTCAATTATCTCTTCGGGAGGGCGCTGAATGCCCGAAATACCCGTATCAATCATTCTTTGAATTTCCTGAAGCGGGAAAGAAAGGTTGACCGGAATTATATGGATTATATCAGGCTTGCCACGCTGGAACTGGTAGCTGATGAGATCAATTCAGCCGGCATTTCCGGCGCCGTAGCAGAACTGGGCGTGTACAAGGGAAAATTTGCCCGTCATATCAACCAGTATTTCCCGGAACGAAAGCTATATCTCTTTGATACTTTCAAAGGATTCGATAAATCAGACGTCAATGCAGAACGGCAGCAAAAATTTTCATCGGGCGAACAGGATTTCAGTAATACCTCTGTCAGTGAAGTTCTAAAATTAATGCCCTTCCCGGAAAAATGCGTGATCAAACAGGGCTATTTTCCTGAAACGGCCAATGGCCTCGATGAAACATTTATATTTGTGAGTATCGATACTGACCTCTATGAACCGATCTATAGTGGTCTTAACTTCTTTTACCCGCGCTTAAAAAAAGGCGGTTATATTTTTGTACACGATTATAATAACGATGGCTACAAAGGTGCAAGGCAGGCGGTGAATAAATTTTGTGTGGAAAACGGCATCGCTAAAATTCCATTGCCCGACAGTTGCGGA
>JAYWAZ010000353.1:0-8156 GCA_043781975.1 Bacteroidota bacterium | reverse complement strand
GCGTATCAATCGTGATCTCGCCGCCAAGCACCGCGGTGTATAGATCGAGGTCAACTGTTAAATGCAGGTCATTGCCCGAACGTTTAAATGAGGTATTGTTCTCAATGATGAAAGTGATAAATAGGTCCCCGGCCGGGCCACCATTCATTCCTGCGCCCCCATGGCCCTTCAGTTTGATGACCTGACCGTTCTCAACACCTGCGGGAATGGTGATGCGGATCTTTTTGCCATTGACCGTTAAGGTTTGCTGATGATTGATGTAAGCATCGGTGAGTAAGAGCTTCAATTCGGCCTGGTAATCCTGTCCTTTGAATTTTGTCTGGCTACTCCTGCTTTCGGCGCTTCTTCCGCCGAACATGGATGCGAAGAAATCAGAGAAGCTGTCATCGCCAAATCCATGTGAATCCCATTTTTCCCCGGCACCCTGGTATTGCCGCTGCGATCTTGCTTTTTCGTATTCCTCCCCGTGCTCCCAGTCCTTGCCATACTTGTCGTACTTTTTTCTTTTCTCCGGATCGCCCAGCACTTCATTGGCCTCATTGATCTGCTGAAACTTTTTATTGGCTTCCTTATCATTGGGGTTCAGGTCGGGGTGGTGCTTGCGCGCCAGTTTGCGGTAGGCGTTCTTGATATCCTCCGCCGTGGCGGTTTTAGGAATGCCCAGGACCTCATAATAATCGATGAATGTCATGCTGTAAATTTAATTCATTTCCAGCTAAGGTTCCGGTATTTCCCATAGCCCTGTTTAAAATTCTTTCCTATATTCATAGCCTGTATGGATATCATCCTCATCATATTATTGCTGGCGGCCGTACTGGGCCTGCCTGCCATCATTTATTATGTAAAAAAGCAACAGGCCGCAGTGGCAATGCCATTACCGGCCAACTACCGGCTATTGTTAAACGATAATGTGGATTTTTACAAACAACTCACCGCGGAAAAAAAGGCCCTGTTTGAAAACAGGATGCAGCTTTTTCTGTCAAGGGTAAAAATAACAGGCGTCCGAACCAATGTGGAGGATATCGACCGGGTGCTGATTGCCGCCGGCGCCATCATCCCGATCTTCGGGTTTCCAAACTGGGAATACATCAACCTCAATGAAGTGTTGTTATACCCCGATGCATTCAGCGAAGGCTTTAGTCAGAAGGGAAAGGACCGCGATATACTGGGCATGGTAGGAAGCGGCGCATACGAGGATATCATGATCCTTTCGAAACAACAGTTAAGAGCGGGTTTTGAAAATGTGGAAGGAAAATCAAATACGGCCATCCATGAATTCGTGCACCTTATCGATAAGACGGATGGCGCAGTGGATGGCATCCCTGAGTCTGTGTTATCCGGCGGATTGATAATGCCCTGGCTCGAAAAGATACATGAGTCGGTAAAGCAGATCATGGAGAACAGGTCTGATATCAATCCTTACGGCGCAACCAACGAAGCCGAGTTCTTCGCGGTGGTATCCGAATATTTCTTCAAACGCCCCGACCTCCTGCAAACCAAACATCACGAACTCTATGAGATACTGGTCACCCTTTTCAACCAGCAACCCCAAAAACCGGTTGTCAACATTTAGGGCTGATATGATTTTATGGGAGATTTTAATGATGGTTTGAAAAGGATGATTAAATTTACAGGTACCTTATTTGTTAATAGCTGATATTTGAACCTCATTCCGTTAATACTAAATTTCACAAAATGAAACGAGTTCTGATCGCGATCGATTATGATCCCTCTGCGGCAAAAGTGGCAGAAGCAGGTTACGCGCTGGCGAAGGCCATGTCGGCCGAAGTGGTATTGTTGCACGTGATCGCTGAAGCTTCCTATTATTCCTCCATGGAATATTCGCCGGTAATGGGCTTTACCGGTTTCGCCGATCCCCATATCCCTGAAATGGTCGAAAGCGAATTAAAAAAAGAAGCGTTGCGTTTCCTGGACGCGTCAAAAGAACACCTGGGTGATGGAACCATTAAGACCATCGTGGCCGAAGGCAGTTTCTCGAAGACCATTTTACAGGTTGCCACGGACGAGCAGGCGGATATCATCGTTTTGGGCAGGCAAAGCCGCAGGGGCCTTGATAAGATATTGATGGGTAGCGTTACTGAAAAAGTATTGCATCACAGCCATGTTCCGTTATATATCATACCTAATTAGGCGTTTGAGGCACAAGAAATTCTTAATTATGAATCGTTCATTTTTAACTTTCCTCATTTTAATTTTCACCTGCGCCATTGGAAGGGCGCAATCAAAACTGGGAGACGTGGCCTGTGTGTACATCACCACGCCCGACCTGGATTCCTCCATTGCTTTTTACGAAAAACTGGGTTTCCCCAGGATCGCCTCCAATACCTTCCCCGTTCCATGGGCACAGGTCAGTGACGGAAATTTACTGATCATGATGCGGAAGGATATAACACCGTATATGGGGCTCACCTATTATGCATCAGATGTTGAAAAACTGGTGGCTCAGCTGGAAAAAGACAGCGTCGTGTTCGTACAAAAACCAAAACCAACCGACGCTGTGAAAAGATATTATATGAGGAGCCCCGATGGTTTCAACATTGTATTGTCTAATAACCTGGGTGGTTTTGAACAGCCAAAAGGAATCACCATGCTGACGATGAAGCCCGCGGATTTTAACTCAGCGGATAAATATCCCAATCAACAATGCGGCGTGTTCGGGGAATTCTGTCACACAGTCACCGATATCAATAAGTCGATTGTATTCTGGAAGCGATTAGGGTTTACTTTAAAGAGCCAAATGAATAAGCCCTATCCCTATGCGATCCTTTCAGATGGATTGATGATCATCGGGCTTCACCAGACCGATCATTTCAATTATCCTGCCGTTACTTATTTTGGATTGAATGCTGTGAAGCGTATCCAGCAATTAAAGGACAAGGGCCTCCAAAATTTCAGCGAAATACAGGGGAATAATAACGAGGTTCTTAAAACATGGGAGGGGCAGCACTTCTTTATATTTTCAATGGGGATGTAGTTTTAATGGATAATTTTTCCCCAGGTTGGGGCCCTCACCTTACCAGCACGCTGCTTCCCCTTGCCCGGTGAATCACATTATCCACGCCTATCCCTTCCACCATCCATACCATGGTCTGCAATTCAAGCGGCATACCTTTGAATCTGCCGTCCCATCCTTCGTGCAAGGTATGCGTTTAAAACCGTTGCCCCGGCCTTGTTTAGAGGAGAATAAAGTTAAAACTAAATACGCGTGGTTTGGTATATTAATTTGGCATTGTTCAATTCATGGATCTGTATAAAAGGCTGTCATTTTTACAACGGAAAAAAGAAGGGGTCGGTTGCCTTACCGGGCATGATTACGAACTGAAATGGAAGAAGTGTGGGGTTTTTGAAAAATCGGATCAGGGCAATAGTGTTACATTTAGGCCTCAATTATTTTTTCTAAACGGAAACACATGTTAAGCAATAACGACATACTAAAAAAAATAAGGGTGGCGCTTTCCCTTCGCAACGATGATATCATTAAAATACTGTCGCTTGTTGATTTTGAAATGAGCAAGGGCGCATTGGGCGATCTTTTCAGGAATGAGGATCATCCCGGTTATGTGGAAGCGGGTGACCAGGTGTTGCGAAACTTTTTGAACGGGCTCATCATCTATAAAAGAGGTAAACTACCCGATAACCGGCCAGACAAAAGTGATGAGTACGGTGATCGGTGAAATGGACCGGAATGGTCACGCAAATTGCCGGATGATGCCGCTTAACTGCTGCGCACTCACCACGCCGCTTTGACGCCAAAGGAGTTTTCCCTGTTTAAAAATGGCCAGTGTAGGCACCCCTTGTACATTATATGCCCCGGCGATGGAAGGATACTTATCTACATCCACCTTCACGATAATGGCTGAATCGCCCGTTTTTTTCTTTAATTCTTCCAATATGGGCTTCATCATCTTGCAGGGACCGCACCATTCCGCAAAAAAATCAACCAACACGGGTTTATCGCTTTGAATAAGGGCGGCAAATGTTTTCGGTTGATCCGTGGTTTGCATAATATCTTTTTAATTTTTAGCTAAGAGTTCGAACGCTTAGCCCAGGTCTTTTTCATTTTCTTCTTTAATCTTCACAGGAAGGGTGCATCCATTCGCCCCGCAACAACCGCTACCGGTGATGGACTGCAGGAAGAAAAATGCTCCGATGATCCCGATGAATGCATTCTTTATCTCAACGGCCTGGACAATGATCAGTATCCCCATGCCCAGCCGCAGCCAGCGCATGAAGTGCCATCCCGTAAAAAGTTGTTGCCTGATTGTATTCATCATTTGATCTTGTTTTGAAGGCTCATCCAACCGCCACCGTTATATACCGATGCGAATCCGCTTGAACGCAGGATATTTTTCGCCGAACCGCTGCGCATGCCGCTGGCGCAACAGGTAATAACGGTCTTGTCTTTCTTCAGTTTGGCCAAATTACGCTGCAGTTCATTCAGTGGGATATTGACCGAACCCTTTACATGTCCTCCCCGGAACTCTTCCCTGGTACGCACGTCAACAATAGTGGCACCCGCAGCTACCAGGCCGGCGTAATCGACTTCCGTTCCGCCTCCGAATAATTTTTTCAATACAGCGATCATCTTTTTTAATTTTTAATTTTCTTTATTGGTGTTTACTTTTTTTTCTTTTTTGAACATGCTGAACAGTAGTCCGCCCATCACAGCGCCGTACAAGGTACTATTCAACGGTTTTGAAGTGATGGCACAAGTGCCGCTGCTGCATCCCACGAAATAATAATACAAGTACCCGCCTATGGAGCCCACAAGGATCCCCGTTAGAACCAGCGCGTGCTTTTTAATAAAGTTCATCTGTCGTGCATTTCAGCGGCAGCTGTTTCAGCAACCCGGTTATTGAAAATGGAGATGCCGTTGTAGTTCACTTCCCAGGTGATGGGCAGGGCCTTTTTCAGCATATGGCTCACCCCGCAATATTTTTCCTGTGAAAGCATAACCGCATCCAGGGCCGCTGCGCTATTAGCGGCATCACCCTGCATATCGTATACCAGGTGCATCAAAACATATTCAATGGGTTGTTGCCTGCTTAATTCGCCTGTTACTTTAATATCCAGGCCTGTTATTTCTTTTTGCGCTTTACGGAGGATGGCCACGATATCCATTCCCGTGCAGCCCGACAGCGCCGTTAATATAAAAGGTTTCGGGATCGGCCCGTTGTCTTCACCTCCTGTTCTTTCAGGGGCATCCATAATGATGGTATGTCCGTTCACCAGGGTGTTGAACTGCATCTTTCCCATCCATTGGGTTTCTATTTCATGATTGGCCATAGTTAACTGGTTTTTTACAGGTGTTAATTTTAAAAGGAAGATAAAGCGGGCAAAAACTCACGAGGCTGGTCAATACGAATACGCCGGCCACTACCAGGCCGATGATCCCTATTGTTCCGGTAATGACATGCGTGAAATACAGTACCGCGATCGCAACCGCGATGATATACCGTATGATCTTGTCGGTAGAACCCATATTCTTTTTCATTGTCTTGAATTTTTATACTGCAAAGTTCGTTACCCGCGGGGTCACCGTTGGTGATAAATATCACATATCGCCGTTGACGACAATACTGTTGCGGCCAAGGATGATCCTTTGTTTCTGCTGTAGCTGGTGCAGTAGCCTGGTAATGACCTCGCGGGGTGAGTGCAGTTCATTGGCTATTTCCTGGTGTGTTATCTTCAAATTGTTATTACCGGTTGCCTGTACCCGCTTGATCAGGTAATTCCACAGCTGTTCATCCAGTTTGGAAAAGGCCATCATTTCAATGGTCTCCAGCAATTCACCAAAACGCTGGGCCTGGACATCACTTACAAATTTTTTCCATTCAGGATATTTCGACCATTCCTCCACATACCGCACGGGTATCATCCACAATTCCGAATCTTCCTCCATCACCGCTTTTACCCCGCTTTTCTTTTGCGCCTGACAACAGGTCAATGACATGGCGCAGGTCTCTCCGGCGAAAATATGGTAAAGAAAATATTCATCGCCCTTTTCATTTTGTAACATGATGCGGATACTGCCCCTGATCACCAGGGGGATAAAGTTGATCACGTCTCCCGGGCTCATCAGCAACTGGTTGGCCGCAAAGGATTTTTTTACAGCAACCTTTTCTATCTCGTAATTTAGATTAGTATCCGTAAAATGGAAGACTTTCATAGCGGCAAATATCGTGAAACCGGGCTATTATTCCGGGGTCAGGCGGGCAAAAGGAGCAAAATCAGTTAAGGGTATGATATTGGTTAGTTATTTGAGATTTGCGTATGGATAGTTTTGGCTTAAATTAGCGATCATGAAAAATATCATCGTTCCCGTGGATTTTTCCACGGCCTCCGAAAATGCGGCCAATTATGCCGCAGGACTTGCTGATTTTTATGGCGCTCAACTTTGGTTATACCATACTTACCAGCTTCCATTGGCATTGCCCGAGTATGGATATCCGCTGGTGACATCCTCCGAACTGCAGAGCGCAGCAGAATACGAACTGGAACAACTGGCCGAAAAGATCAGGAAAAGCGTGAGGCGTCCCTTAACGGTTGGTACCAGGGCCGATCTGGTCTACCTGCACGAAGGCCTCCCTTCTTTTTGTACTGAAAAAGATGCCGACCTGGTGGTAATGGGACTTACGGGAAAGGACACACTAACCCGGCTGGTCGTAGGCAGCAATACCATAAAAGCCATTCATTATTTAAGATACCCGGTATTGGTGGTGCCCAAAAATGCGACTTTTAAACCCATCCACCGGATCGGGTTCGCCTGTGATTATGTGAAAGTGAAGGAAACCACTCCTGTAGCCATTTTAAAAAGCATGGTACAACTCTTCAATGCGGAACTGCACGTCATCAATGTTGACTGGCATAACCGGCATTTTAAACCCGAAACACCCGAGGAACATTTTTTTATGCACATGTACCTTCACGATCTTGATGTAACGTATCATAACCTGGAAAGTGAAGATGTTACCGCGGCGCTTAACAAATTTGCGGTGGATGAGCAGATTGATTTTATGATTGCGATCCCAAAAAAACATAACCTCATCGAAAAATTATTTTCAAGAAGTAAAACACAGGACCTGATCTATCATACCGACCTGCCGGTATTGTGTATGCATGAATGATGTTTTGGCAATAAATTGTAACTTAGGTTGGGCGCGGGACCATTCCGGCCGTTAATAATCACTTTCATTAAAATAAGGATCATGGATCACAAAGAAAAATTAACCAGGCTGCACACTAAGTCGCTTAAAAAAGTAGATGATTATATAAAGACAAAGGGGAAACTTAAAAAGAAAGAGCACGAAAAAGTGCACGCGGCAAAAAATGAATGGGACGCCGCCTGGAACAAGATGATGGAAATGCTGCTGGTGCTGGAAAGGCTGGAAATATGAGGCCAGCCGCATTTTAAAAAAAATTGACAGTATGATTGAACAAACTCCCCTGGTGGTCATTGAATGGATTTACCTGGCGCCACCCGATCTGAATGAAAACGGAAATGAAGTATCCAATTTCACTTCACTGGATGTAATGAAGAAACGGGCTGCCACCAAAAAGGGGATCGCCTGCAGGTTCACGAATCAGTTTAGGGTCAATAATAAGGTCTACCTGAATTATGTGGCCGAAGATTCTTACGTGATCGACCTGGAGGATGAGGTTGATAAGCGGGAACTGGTGACCATGCTCACCAATTCGTATTCAAAATTTGAAGCTGAATTCAATAAAAGAAGATATACAACGGCCTTCATCAATCATTCCCTGGATCCATTTGATGTAAACAAGGCTAACCTGGATGCGATACTGCCTTTGTTGCAGGATGAATAGTTTACCTTTTTAAAGCCCGGGGTATTTTACAAACTTCCATAATAGTGGAGCGTGGGGCCAGACCCATCTGACGGGAAGAACAGGTTTAACGGCGCAGGCATTCCGTTCACGCCGTCCTTTTTGGCGATCCAGACCTTAAAAGAGGTACCGGCCTGTGCGGTATTGCCGAACCCGATGGCTGTCAGGTTCTGCCTTTGAATTCGTGTAACCGATACCGGTACTTTATAGAATTTCGCATTTTGCCAGGCCTTTTTGAAACTATAGTCGAGCCGGTCGCGTTTCAGGTGAGTACCGTTGTTATCATATTC
>JAYWAZ010000352.1:0-8255 GCA_043781975.1 Bacteroidota bacterium | reverse complement strand
CGGTACCAACAGGCGGTACGGGCAGTTCATCGGCGCCGACACCTTCTACAGTTTCACCGGGAAGCACTACCTATTACGTAAGCCAGACTGTAAATACCTGTGAAGGACCCAGGGCAGCTATAACGGTTACAGTAAGCGCTACTACGCCCCCACCAACTATAAGCAGCCCGGTAAATTATTGCCAGAATGCAGTTGCCGTTCCACTTACGGCGGTAGGCACCAATTTACTCTGGTATACGGTGCCAACCGGCGGAACAGGGAGTCCAACGGCCCCAACGCCTTCCACAGCAGTGGTAGGCAGTACCACTTATTATGTGAGCCAGACTTTGAGTTGCGGTGAGGGTCCGCGTGCAGCCATTACCGTTGTGATCAACGCCCTTCCTACCGCACCAACAGTAACCAGCCCTGTTACTTATTGCCAGAATGTGACGGCAGTGCCGCTTACCGCCACCGGTTCTAATTTATTATGGTATACCGTACCCACCGGCGGAACAGGAAGTTCATCTGCACCAACGCCTTCCACAGCAATTGTGGGAAGTACAAATTATTATGTAAGTCAGACAGTGAATACCTGTGAAGGCCCGCGTGCGTCCATCACCGTTGTGATCAACGCCCTCCCGGCCGCACCAACGGTATCCAGTCCTGTTACTTATTGCCAGAATGCAACAGCCGTGCCACTCAGCGCCACCGGTTCTAATCTATTATGGTATACCGTGCCAACCGGCGGAACAGGAAGTCCAACGGCCCCAACGCCTTCAACAGCCATTGTGGGAAGTACAAGCTATTATGTAAGCCAAACGGTCAATACTTGTGAAGGTCCGCGTGCAACCATTGCCGTGGTGATCAATGCCATTCCTGTGGCCCCAACGGCTTCAAGTCCTGTTAATTATTGCCAGAATGCGCCAGCAGTGCCGCTTAGCGCCACCGGTTCCAATCTATTATGGTATACCGTGCCCACCGGCGGAACAGGAAGTTCAACAGCACCAACCCCTTCAACAACAGTTGTAGGGAGCACCACGTATTATGTTAGTCAGACAATCAATACTTGTGAGGGTCCGCGTGCAGCCATTACCGTTATCGTTAATGCGGTACCCACTGCACCAACCGTATCTACACCGGTTACCTATTGCCAGAATGCAACAGCCGTGCAACTCACTGCCACCGGTTCCAATCTATTATGGTATACAACACCAACAGGAGGCTCTGGAAGTTCAACGGCACCAACGCCAACTACGGTGGCTCCGGGAAGTACCACCTATTATGTAAGTCAAACGGTGAGCACCTGTGAAAGCCCGCGTGCGGCCATTACCGTTATCGTGAATCCGCTTCCGGCAGCACCAACAGTAACCAGCCCTGTCACCTATTGCCAGAATACAGTAGCGGTGCCACTGACTGCCACTGGATCCAATTTACTTTGGTACACCACGCCAACCGGCGGAACAGGGAGTTCAACAGCTCCAACGCCTTCAACAGCAGTGGTAGGGAGCACAAACTATTATGTGAGCCAGACGGTGAATACCTGTGAGGGTCCCCGTGCCTCCATCACTGTTGTGATCAATGCTATCCCTGTTGCGCCAACGGTTTCAAGTCCTGTTACTTATTGCCAAAATGCGGTAGCGGTGCCACTGACTGCAACGGGAACCAATTTATTATGGTATACCACGCCAACCGGCGGAACCGGAAGTGCAACCGCGCCAACCCCGTCAACAGCCGTGGTAGGCAGTACTACTTATTATGTGAGCCAAACGGCGAATACCTGCGAAGGTCCGCGTGCAGTCATTACCGTTGTTGTAAATGCCATACCAACTGCGCCGGCAGTATCAACTCCGGTCACGTATTGTCAGAACACAGTAGCGGTAGCATTGACCGCAACAGGACCCAATTTACTTTGGTACACCACGCCAACCGGCGGAACCGGAAGCACAACGGCGCCAACCCCGTCAACGACTGTTGCCGGGAGTACCACTTATTATGTGAGCCAAACGGTCAATACCTGTGAAGGTCCGCGTGCAGCCATTACCGTTTTTGTAAATGCCATTCCAACTGCACCGGCGGTAACAACTCCGGTCACGTATTGCCAGAACGCAGTAGCGGTGCCGCTGACCGCAACCGGATCCAATTTACTCTGGTACGCAGCAGCTACAGGAGGTACGGGAACTACTACGGCACCAACTCCTTCAACAGCTGTAGTTGGAACGATTGCATATTATGTAAGCCAGACAGTGAATGGATGTGAGAGCCCGAGAGCTGCGATCAATGTGACCATTTCAGCGCCGGCTGGCCCTCCGGCCGTTACCAGTCCGGTGACGTATTGCCATAATGCCACAGCCACAGCACTAACAGCAACGGGTACCGGCTTATTATGGTTTACTACACCAACCGGTGGTACAGGTAATCCAACAGCACCTGTGCCCTCTACTGCAATACCCGGATCATTTAATTTTTATGTAAACCAGTCAAATGGCT
This sequence comes from Bacteroidota bacterium, assembly GCA_043781975.1. Lineage (GTDB taxonomy): Bacteria > Bacteroidota > Bacteroidia > Chitinophagales > Chitinophagaceae > Ferruginibacter. The sequence goes on along the minus strand of JAYWAZ010000352.1, from coordinate 5,789 downwards.
GCGGGCAGGGTACCAGGGCCTTGATCAATGTCATTGTGAATCCAACTCCTGCCGCTGCAACCGGGCTCAGCGTTACGGGTATCACAACCAATTCAGCGCTGCTTAGCTGGACGGGCGTTGCGGGCGTTTATTATAGTGTTGACTATAAAGCCACGAGTTCTTCTACCTGGATTAATCTTGCCACCGGCATTACCAGCAATTCATTTCAGTTGAATAACCTGACGGTTGGTACTGCTTACGACTGGCGGGTAAGTGCCAACTGCGCATCTTTTGTTCTAATTAACTATAGTGTAGCGCAGTTCACTACAACCTCGCACAATAATACTATAACCAGGATTCATGACGGGATGGGTATTAAGATTTCCCCCAATCCCTTTATCAATACCGGCGTGATAGATTATATCGTGCCAGGCGATGGAAGAGTGGATATTTCACTGCATGATGCAATAGGCCAGAAGCTGGGAACCCTGTTCAGCGAATATCAATACAACGGACGATATTCATTCAATATTACCAACCAGTTCAATGGCCTGATAAAAGGTGTTTACTTCATAAAGATGCAGCAGCTTGCAAGGGTCTATTACGCAAAATTTGAGAAACAATAATTATTAAACCTACCGAATAATATTTTGATCTATGATTAGTTTAGCGAATGGTAAGCAAAATAAAAATATAAAAAGCCTTACGGCCATTCAGTCTGAAGTGCAGAGCAGCAACAGGATAGCTTTATCCGTTGATTGTGTGATCTTTGGTTTTGATGAGAATAAGCTTAAGGTTTTATTGATAAGAAGCGACCTCAAACGATATCACGATAAATGGTCCCTCCTGGGCGATCTTGTAAGGCCGAATGAAGACCTCGACGCTGCGGCATACCGGATTTTAAAACAGCGTACGGGCTTGAATGATGTTTACCTTGAACAGGTACATACGTTTGGCTCAGTAAACAGGCATCCCGCAGGACGGGTTGTTACGGTTACTTATTGTTCCCTGATCAATGTAAGGCACCATAAGCTGAAGATACTGGATAACGAATTGCACTGGCACGATGTTCAGGGTGTCACCGATCTCGCTTTTGACCACCAGCGTTTATTTGATACCTGTTATCTGTGGCTGCAAAAAAGGATACAGGAACATCCGCTGGGGTTCAACCTGTTACCCAAGAAATTCTCACTGCGCGATCTTCAAAATCTTTACGAAGCCATTTTGGACACTAAAATGGACCGGCGGAATTTCCGTAAAAAGTTCTTTTCCATGGACTTTTTGATCGATATCGAAGAAATGGAGCAGGAAGTGCCCCACCGACCCGGCAAGTTGTATAAGTTCAACTATGAAAAATATGAGAAAAAGAAGAAAAAGTGGGTGGGGATCGATTTTTAGCGCCGGGCTTACAAAAAAGATCTTTTGGGCATTACTGCCCTAAAAGTTCTTGAAGGTCTGTGCTATGGCGGGCTGGGCTTATAAAAAAAAGATTTAACAATAATTTGATATTCACAAAAAATACCTACTTTGCGTAAATTATACACATTGTCGCAAACTGCGTATTTGTTATTCTAAGTTCCGATTGCAAAATTTTTAAACCGAAATGTTTGTTTATATGAGAAAGCGAATTAACCAAATCTCCCGGGTTTTACTGGTATCATGTTCAGTGATGTTGATTTCCTTGTCGGCATTGGCTCAAAATGTGATCACCGGTAATGTAACCGACTCAAAAAACGGGGCGTCTTTATCAGGGGTCACTGTTACGGTTAAAGGCAGTAAGATTGCCACCCAAACCTTGCCGGACGGCACTTTTAAGATCAATGCCCCGGCCGATGCGGTCCTGGTATTCAGTTCCATTGGATTCGTAACCAGCGAAACCAATGTTACCGGAAAATCCAGGGTCGAGGTCAGCCTTGTACAATCCAACCAGCAATTGAATGAAGTAGTTGTGGTTGCCTATGGTACCCGCAGGAAAACCGACCTCACGGGAGCGGTTACTTCAGTCACCTCTAAAGACTTTCAGAAAGGGAATATCAATTCCTCCGAACAGCTTTTACAGGGTAAGGTGGCGGGATTGCAAATCACCTCCGGTGGCGGTTCTGCAGGGGGCGGCAGCAGGATCCGTATCCGCGGCGGCGCTTCATTAAATGCAAGCAATGACCCGTTGATCGTAATTGATGGCGTTCCGGTAGAAGGCAACGGTATCCCCGGCTCATCCAATCTTTTAAATACGATCAATCCCAATGATATCGAATCCATGAGCATATTGAAAGACGCTTCCGCAACCGCGTTATATGGCTCCAGGGCATCGAACGGTGTTTTGATCATCACTACTAAAAAAGGATCCAAGGGGAAAGTGCGGTTTAATTTTAATAGCCAGGTTTCCTATGGCCTTATTGGTAAAACGGTTAAAGTGCTGACAGGGGATCAGGTAAGGGCTATCATTAATGCAGATGCTATCACAAGTGCAAGCAATACATTTAAGAACTTATTGGGTACCGCCAATACCGACTGGCAAAAAGAGATCTATCGCGGCGCATTAGGTTATGAGGGGAATATCAGCGCGGCCGGTGCCATTCAAAATATACCATTCCGCCTTTCACTGGGTTACCTGAACCAGGATGGGATTCTAAAAACAGACAATTTTAACCGCTATACCGGTTCGTTGAATCTGACACCTAAATTATTGGATGATCATTTAAGCATCAACCTGTCGGTAAAAGCCAGCCACACACAAAACAGGTTTGCAGACGGCGGGTCTATAGGGTCAGCTGTTTCATTTGACCCTACAAAACCTGTGAGGTCCGCAAAAACCACTTTTGGCGGGTATTATGAGTGGTTGCAGCCAGGTACACTTAAAGATTCAGTGATCCCCCTGGCTACACGAAATCCGCTGGCATTACTCAATTTAAGGAATAACACGTCAAAGGTTGATCGAATCATTGGCAATATACAACTGGATTATAAGATCCATTGGTTCCCCGACCTGCATATACTGGCAAACGTGGGCATCGATAATTCCGCCGGGCAAGGCGAGGATAATATTGATTCAGCCTTAGCTACCAATTCCCTGATCGGTGGCAGGAAGGTGCATTACGAGCAAAAAAAGAAGAATACCCTTTATGATATTGAATTGTTTTATACCAAGGAGTTAAAAAATATCAATAGCAAGATTGATGTTTTGGTAGGGCACACCTACCAGGATTTTGTTACTGAAGTAAAGAATTTTTCTTCCTTTAGTTACAGGACGATCGCCGATCCCAATAAACCTGCTAAGAAAGATACTATTGACGGTTCGCAACCTACCTTCCTTACCGATAAGCCCGAGTATCGCTTAGAATCCTATCTTGGAAGGATCAATCTTACCATCGCGAATAAATATTTATTGACCGGGTCACTTCGCAGGGACGCCAGTTCCAAATTTTCCAAAGCCAACAGGGTGGGTTATTTCCCTGCTGCTGCTGCTGCCTGGAAATTGAAAGAAGAATTCTTCAGGAATGATAATGCGATCAGTGAATTAAAACTGAGGTTGGGCTGGGGTACTACGGGACAACAGGATGGGATACCTTATTATTCTTATCTGCCTTACTACGCTCAAAGCAATGCGAATGCGCAATACCAGTTCGGCAACACTTATTATAGCTTTTTACGCCCTTCGGCCTATGACCCCGAACGCCGGTGGGAAAGTACGACCACATACAACGCAGGAATCGATTTCGGTTTCCTGAACAACAGGATATCAGGCTCCGTTGATTATTATTTCAAAAAAACAAAAGACCTGTTAAGCACGGTTCCGGTGGCTGCAGGCGGTAATTTTAATATCGAATTACTGACCAATGTAGGTAATGTGGAGAACAGGGGCGTTGAATTTACATTGAATACACAGCCTATAAAAAAGAAAGACCTCGCCTGGGATTTTGGATTTAACGTTACCTACAATACCGGCAAAATAACAAACCTGTTAAAACAACAGGACCCTAATTTCAAAGGTATTCCGGTGAGCGGAATATCGGGTGGTACTGGAAATAATATCGGAAGATTTGCAGTAGGATATTCGCCTTATGCTTTTTTTGTTTACAAACAAGTCTATGATAATACAACCGGTAATCCCATCGAAGGTTTATACGAAGACCTGAATCGCGATGGAAAAATTGATGAACTGGATCGCTACCTGTTTAAAAAACCGGCACCGGATTTTCTGTTGGGAATCAATACCCAGGTCGTTTACAAGAAATTCTCCCTTGGCCTGGCCGGGCATGGTTCATTTGGTAATTACCTGTATAATAATTTCAATTCCAACAACGGCGTGTTAAGGCAAATGAAAAACCCGATCAATTTTATCGGTAATGTTTCCACCAACTACCTGGATACTAAGTTTACCAACAATCAATATTTGTCTGATTATTATATTGAAAACGCTTCTTTCTTCAGGCTGGATAATATCAACCTGGGGTACAATGCCGGAAAAGTATTCAGGGACAGGGCGAACTTGCGGATCTCTGCCAGCGTTCAGAATGTTCTTATCATCACTAAATACAAAGGGCTTGATCCGGAAAACTCAAGCGATACCGGCGTAGATAATAATATTTATCCAAGGCCCCGTATTTATTCATTTGGCATTAATTTAGATTTTTAATTATAAAATAATTGAGCGATATGAAAAATAAAGCGATTAAATACCTAACTGCTGCACTGGTTGTCATGTTTGTTGCAGCATCCTGCGCCAAGAAGTTGGACCTGTTTCCAACGAATGACCTGACACCGGAAAAAACCTATGCCTCCGCGGCGGGTTATAAAAGTGTGTTGGCTAAGATTTACGGCACATTAGCCATTACAGGTAATTCGGGTCCGGCAGGTAACCCGGATATCAGCGGAGGTCTGGATGAAGGCTCGCAGGTGGCTTTTATCAGGATGTTGTTCAACTGTGAGGAATTACCCACAGACGAAGCCGTGGTGGCATGGAATGACCAGACCATTCACGATTTTCATGACTTAAAATGGACAAGTGCAGACCCTTTCCTGAAAGGGATCTACGCCCGTCCGATCTACAACATCACCCTGATCAATGAATACATACGTGAAAGCACAGACGCTAAATTAGCTCAGCGGGGGATCACCGGTACAGAAGCGTCAGATATCAAGAAATCCGTGGCTGAAGTACGTTTCCTGCGCGCTTTTAATTACTGGGTGATGCTGGATCTCTTTGGGAAATCCACTTTCATTACTGAAGATGACCTGATTGGTACAAACTTACCGAAAGAGATCAGCCGCACCAATCTTTTCACCTATATTGAAAAAGAATTAAAAGCCATCGACGGCGACCTTGCTCCAGTGAAAACAATTGAATACGGAAGGGTTGACCAGGGTGCAGCATGGGCCCTCCTTGCCCGTCTTTACCTGAATGCGGGCGTATATACCGGCACAACAAAATATACCGAAGCCATTACTTATGCTAAAAAAGTAATTGGCGGTGGATACTCCCTGTACAATGGATACCGGAAAGTTTTCATGGCCGATAATGATAAGGCGAAAGATGAATTCATGTTTGCCATCAACTGCGATGGTTTTCGCACACAGGCTTACGGGAACACCACCTTCTTCGTACACGCCGCATGTGGCGATGAAGGATCTGAATATGGCGTGAACGGTGGATGGTATGGTTACAGGGCCACGGCTTCATTTGTTAATCTGTTTGCCGACAAAACCGGGGCTACCGATCAAAGGGCCATGTTCACCACTTCAAAATACGGAACAGGATCTGCACAATTAACGATCATTGACCTCAGCAATTTCGACCAGGGACCGCACGT
>JAYWAZ010000351.1:0-8297 GCA_043781975.1 Bacteroidota bacterium | reverse complement strand
TATCTATTTTCCATACCTGGGATTTTCAAAGAACGAGAAATATGCCGGCACCATGGTGGTGAAGAACTATAAAAAATCGGTGGCCCGTGAATGGATCGACGCCGCGGCCTTTGCCGTAGTAGCGGCCACGCTTATACGAACCTTTGTTTTTGAGGCCTACGTTATCCCAACACCCTCTATGGAAAAGACCATGCTGGTGAATGATTACCTGTTTGTGAGCAAATCGGCCTATGGCCCAAGACTTCCGAATACGCCCATTGCGATGCCCTTTGTGCACCATACCATTCCAGGGCTGAATGTAAAATCCTACCTGGAATGGATACACCTTCCGTATATCAGGTGGTTTGCTTCACCGGTAAAAAGGAATGATGTAGTGGTATTTAATTTCCCTGTTAATGATACTTTGATCAATGATGAGGAGAATTTTGGTTCCCGCAAAACCTATTACCAGGCGGTACGGGAAATGGGGCGTGACAGGGTTTGGCAGGACTATGGCGACCTGATCGTTACAAGGCCGGTTGATAAAAGGGAGAATTTCATCAAACGTTGCGTGGGCATAGCCGGGGATACCATCCAGGTGATCAGCGGAAAACTTTTTGTGAATGGCAAGCCGCAGGAATATTTCGGACAATCGGAACGATTCTATAAACTGGAAGTACCACCCGGTACCTTCATTGATAAAGAAAAACTGGCCGAATTGGGTATCGCCATCAGGGAAGACCAGGGCGACCTGGCCCCGAGCAAGAATGGAAGTTACCTGGTGAATATCACCAATGCGGAAAAGGCTAACCTGCATTTACCGAAAGATTTTGTCCTGTCAGATTTCATCATGGAGCCCAATACCGACCTGTTCCCTTACTATGATACCACCGGTCACTGGTCGGCCGATAATTACGGGCCCTTATGGATACCCAAAAAAGGGGCAACCATCGCGATGACTGCAGATAATCTTATCCGGTACCAACGGTGTATAGAGGTATACGAAGGCAATAAACTGGAAAACCGCGGCGGGAAGATATTCATCAACGGGAAGGAAAGCGCCAGTTATACATTCAATATGGATTATTATTGGATGATGGGGGATAACCGGCACAATTCGCTCGACAGCCGTTACTGGGGCTATGTGCCCGAAGACCATGTGGTGGGCAAGGCTTCGCTGATATGGTTCAGCTGGGAAGGTGGTCCCCGCTGGAAGCGCATTTTCAGGTGGATCAAATAATAGTGCAGATATTCATTAAAATCATTAACTTTAAGATACGGATGGGTCCTCTCTGCAGCAATGCAGGGAGGATTTTTTGTCTGATTTAAAAAACTGCCGGAAAATATTGGCAGGTGACGTTTATATAAACAATGCTGTCTCTGTGTCAACGCTTTTAGCTCCTGTACTCAGGGGTTGAATTTTAAAACCAATAAAATGAACAAAGAAGAATATCGTTTTGGGTTTGATGTGTACAACTCACTTGATGAACTTACCCAGCAGGATGCCTGGCTATTGACCGAAGCCAGGGGCGTTACCGAATCGGCCTATGCCCCTTACTCCAATTTTAATGTGGGTGCCGTGGCCAAACTGGCCAATGGGGAGATCGTGGCCGGAACCAACCAGGAGAACGCCTCTTATCCCGTAGGCATATGCGCAGAACGCGTATTGCTGGCATCGGCGTCTACCTTGTACCCCAATATCCCCATCGATACCATCGCCATCAGTTATAACAATACCACCGGTGAAAGCAAACACCCGATATCTCCCTGCGGCATGTGCCGCCAGGCTTTGGTGGAATATGAGGAACGCATGAAACAGTCCATACGTCTCATCTTAAGCGGAATGGAGGGGAAGGTCTTTGTGATACAGAAATCTAATTTCCTCCTGCCTTTATCTTTTGGAAGTGTAGATCTTAAGTAAGTATGGCAAATGGTTTAATTGTTGAATGACTAAATTACTATGAAGACGCTTAGTGTCTGAATATCCTTTCCAAAAATCGAAGAATTAAACCATTTGACATTAGAAAATAGAACAGAATGCTGTAATCAGTTGATCTTTGTAACTGGTATTTCAAAACTGATCTTCACATCATCGCTGATCTCATCATCAACTTCGCCGATCTTGTAATCGCTGCGTTTGATAAAGAATGAGCCGGTGAAGGTACCGGCATCTGCTCCGGCTCCGTTGAATATCATTTGAATGGAAATCGCTTGGGTAGTCTCTTTCATGTGCAGGTTGCCGGTGACAAGATAACCCTCCTTCATTCTTTCCATCTTTGTTGATGTGAAGGTGCTGAAAGGCGTTGCGGCGGCATCAAAGAATCCTTTCGCCTGCAAATGCTTATCCCTTGAACCGATACCGGTGTTGATGGTAGACATATCGATGTTACAGCGCAGGGAAGAATTCGCGGGATCATTTTCATCGAATTTCACCTCGCCGGTGGCCCCCTTGAAATTTCCGATCAACTCCTGTCCGTGTGCCGTAAGCGAGAATTTTACCATCGCTTTTTCCGAATCGATCTTCCAGTTCATGACCGCCTGGATGGTGAAAGCCGTTGCCCCAACAAAAGCTGCAAGCGCAATTGAGCCCGCTACTATTTTTTTCATGTAATTATTTTTAGTGAAATTAAGGTGAACCGGGATAGGAAATTGAAAAATCCTGTTAAAAAATTAAAATAATGTTTGAACACCATTCGCGATCTTTCCTTCATGCTCCAGCAGCCATTTTTTTCGCCACAGGTCGCCGCCATAGCCTACCAGGTCGCCGTTGCTCCCGATCACGCGATGACAAGGCACGATGATGCAGATACTGTTGTTGCCATTGGCGGTTCCTACGGCGCGTATGGCTTTTACATTGCCGATACGTTTGCTGAGTTCATGATAGCTGATCGTTCTTCCGAATGGGATCTTACACAATTCGGTCCACACCGTTTGCTGAAATTCGGTACCGCCCTGTGCCGTATGAATATTGAATTCCGTTCTTTTACCCGAGAAGTATTCATCCAGCTGTTTGATACAGGTTTTCAATATGGCAGACTTGGGTTTCACAAAACTGAGGTCATCTTCATTTATTTTTGCCCCCTTCCATGAATTCACAAACAAAACATCAGATATTGCACTGCCCGTACTGCGAATTTCCAGCACACCAACGGGGGATCGGTAATATACGATTTCGATATTCATGAAGATTATACCAAATTTACAGGGATTTATTTTTACGGGGTTGAATAAAAAATCATTTCTTTAGTACATTTGCCGGGACGACATCTATAATGAAGAACGAAACAAAATTTTTTGAGAAGGCCATCTCCGCTGTTGCCGACCCTTACCGGCTCTCCATCCTGGAAGAAATATCCCGAAAAGGTACCCTCCGCTGCTGCGATGTGGTTGACCTCACCGGCTTATCCCAGCCCACCTGCTCGCACCACATTAAACTGCTTGCCGATAGTGAACTGATCGAATGCCGTAAGCAGGGTCGTAATAATTTTTTTACGTTGAATAAGCAGAATTTTAAAAAACTGGGACAGTATTTTGAACGGTTTGTGGAATGAAATACTAATACTGGATACTGAATGCACCCTGAAACTTTGAAAACCTTACGATAATTGGAGTCTTATCCAGTATCCAGTATCGAGTATCCGTTCTCTTAGCCAATCCTGCCACCATTTTGTACACGCATAGTTGGTTCTAATAACACCACTTCATTATTTTCATTATAAACGCCCAGCACCAGGCATTCGCTGAAAAAATTGGCGATCTGTTTGGGAGGGAAATTAACCACCGCGATCACCTGCCTCCCGATCAATTCTTCTTTTTTATATAAATGAGTTACCTGGGCTGAAGACTTTTTTATTCCGAATTCACCGAAATCGATACAGAACTGGTAAGCCGGTTTCCTCGCATTGGGAAAATCACTGACCTCGAGTATGGTGCCCGCACGCATTTCAATTTTTTCAAAATCAGCCCAGGTTATCATTTACTAAGTAGTTAAAGAGAAAAGAAAATCAGGTCAGCTCTTGAATTGTTTCAACAGCGTCCAGGTTCAAAGGTCCGTAAATGTGTGGAAATTCTTCATTCACCGATGGCGCCAGTTCATACTGAAGTGGTGAGGTCAGTTTACTTTCATTGATGTGCAGCAATAAAAGACCGGGTTGGTCTTTGTAATATCTTTCCAGGACCCCCCTGACCTGTTCGGCCTTACTGGCATGGATAAAACCCTCTGCCGCCAGTGAATCGGCTTCGTAAAAGCCCTGCTGTAGCGCTTTTTGCCAGTTATTTCGTGTTACAACATGGTAAATCATTGGTTGCGTTTTAAAGATCAGAAGCGGGAGTAACGTCAATCCAGAAAGCGGGCCAGTGAAATGAGTTCCTCCATCTTATACCTGTTTCGGTCATCGTCAAAACATTTGCTTAATTCCTCCAGCAGGAACTGTATGATGCGCTTATTATTCATTTGCCGGAAATAAGAAGCGGTTGGCGGTACAGAGATACGCTTAAAATAACTTTCCACATCCTTATGGCTGTAGATCTGGCCATTCAGGGGATCGATGTAAAAATTTATCTTTTCGGATGCATGTCCCACCGGATTCAGCAGGTCGTGCTGCGGATCAAAATAAGCAAGTATGAACTGGCGGGGGATATTGATGGCTTTCACCCGAAGGTCAAGCAGTTCGCACAGTACGATATAGATGATACCGTTACTGACGGCATTGCCTTTTTTACTTTCAAGCGCTTTGTTCACCAGGTAATCATCCGGATTGGTATAAGCAAATTCAACTCCCTTTTGTTTGTAATAATTGTAGAAGATGCTGGTCACCACATTGATCTGTTCCAGCGGGGTAAGGTAGTTGTTGAGTTCCAGCCAGGTATTGCGCCTTAATTTTTCGATCTCCTGCAACACGGTACTGGCCTGCATTTCAGGGTAATGGTACCGGGCCACCAGAATGGCACCCTGCAGCAGGTCGGCTTCACCTTCGGCCCAGGCGATGAATTCATTGGTGAGGTCGCGGAAGTGCAGCCGGTGGATGAGCAGTTCTATTCTTTCCTGTATCTCTTCGCTGATGGTGTTTTCCCAAAGGCTTTCCAGGTTGGGTATGATGTCTTTACCAAAAGAAATGATCTTATCACTTACCGTATTGTAAACATCCTCATCGGGGTCATCGATGAGATGAAAAAGTGCCGATATTTCCTTGTTTTCAGTCAACAGCTTTTATTTTGAATCAATATCGGAAAATGATAGGGATTATGACAATAATAATTTTCCACAACTGTGATAAAATAAAAAAGCGTTGACTCATTCAACGCTGATAAGGTCATGGAATTTTTATTCCTTCTTGCGGTTGGTGGGGACACCAAGCGCGGCGCCCGCCGTGGCCCGTGTCTCACCGGCCACTTTAGTACAATAAATTATTACTTATACTTTCTTCTTCCTATAACTTTTTTTGGGTGGATTGGCCTTCAGTTCTTCGATAATGGCCTTTACTTCTTCAATGGTAAGATCGGCTACTTTTTCCTGTTGCTCCTTGTTCAATTTATAGTTGCGCAAGCCTTGTTTGATATAGGGGCCATAGGGACCGCGAAGCAATTGTATCTTTTCTTTTTCAAATACTTTTATCGTGCGCTCATCCTTGGCCTTGCGTTTTTCAGCGATCATCGGGGCCACATCATCCAGTTCAATGATGTAGGGATCCATCTCCTTATTGAGCGAATAGAATTTTTTATCATGCGCGGCATAGGGCCCGAAGCGGCCGATATTAACGGTCACATCCTCGCCTTCAAATTTTCCGAGTATCCGCGGCAGTTTGAATAATTCTATGGCTTCCTCGAGCGAAATGGTCTCAATGCTCTGGTTCACTTTCAATTTCGCGAAGCGTGGCTTCTCTTCATCATCGGGCAGGCCAACCTGCACCATTGGGCCATAACGTCCCATCCTGGCCAAAATGGTCTTGCCCGAAACATCCGTGCCCAGTATCCTTTCACCCACCGCTCTCTCCGCCGTTTCCAGCGTATGTTCAACACCGGAATGGAAGGGCGTATAAAAGTCACGCACCATATCACTCCATTTCATTTTTCCTTCCGCGATCTCATCAAATTCTTTTTCAATGTAGGCGGTAAAGGAATAGTCCATCACCTTATCGAAATGCAGGTTCAAAAAATCGGTTACTACAAGGCCCAGGTCTGTGGGGAACAGTTTCGATTTTTCGGCGCCGGTATTTTCCTGTTCGGTTATCTTTTCGATCTTGTCGGCTTTCAGTGTGAGTACCCTGAAATCTCTTTTAACCCCTTCCTTATCCCTTTTCTCTACATAATTTCGTTTAATGATGGTCGATATGGTAGGGGCGTAGGTGCTCGGCCGCCCGATGCCCAGTTCCTCCAGCTTCTTTACCAGCGAGGCTTCCGTGTATCTTGCGGCGTGCTTGGTAAAACGTTCTGTAGCCGTCATCTGTATGAAATCGAGGCGCTGGCCTACCGTTAAATTGGGCAGGCGGCTTTCATTTTCATCCTCTTCCGTTTCATCATCATCATCACGGCTTTCCATATACACTTTTAAGAACCCGTCGAATTTCAACACTTCACCCGTAGCGGTCAGTTCCTCATTGTTGGTGCTGATATTTATTTTAGCCGTGGTTTTTTCCAGTTCCGCGTCGCTCATTTGAGAAGCGATGGTGCGTTTCCATATAAGTTCATACAGGCGCCGCAGGTCTGCGTCTTCAACCGTACGGTTCTCCATATACGAAGGTCGTATGGCTTCATGCGCTTCCTGTGCGCTTTCATTTTTATTCTTGTATTTTCGGATCTGAATGTACTTGTCTCCAAAACTTTTCCCTATCTCTGCTTTGATGGCGTCCATCGCCGTTTCTCCAAGGCTCACACTATCGGTACGCATATATGTGATCTTACCGCTTTCATATAATTTCTGCGCCAGCAGCATGGTCTTGCTTACGCCATAGCCCAGTTTACGGCTGGCTTCCTGCTGAAGGGTTGAAGTAGTGAAAGGTGCAGCAGGCGTACGTTTTCCAGGCTTTACCTGGATATCTTTCACAGTATATTCAGCGCCGATGCAGGATCGAAGGAATTTTTCAGCGTCATCGGCATTATTGAATTTATTTCCGTCCGCCTTGAAAGGAACCGTTTTATTATTGATGTCTGTTGCCGCAAGTGATGCTTCCAGTTTATAGTTGCTCACTGCTTTGAACTGGTTGATCTCCCTTTCCTTTTCGGCGATCAGCTTCACCGCAACACTCTGTACACGGCCAGCGCTCAGTCCGCCCTTCATGCCGATCTTCTTCCAGAGCACAGGGCTTAGCTCAAAACCCACGATGCGGTCAAGTATGCGGCGCGCCTGTTGCGCATCCACGAGGTCCATATTAATGGTGCGTGGATTTTGTACGGCTTTTTCGATCGCGGGTTTGGTGATCTCATGAAACACGATGCGCTTGGTGGTCCTGGGATCCAGTCCCAATACTTCCGCCAGGTGCCAGCTGATGCTTTCCCCTTCACGATCCTCATCCGAAGCAAGCCACACTTCATCACTTTTCTTTGCAATGGACTGCAGGTCTTTCACCACTTTTTCTTTTTCTGCGGGTATGATATAAGTGGGCTGAAAATTATTGGCAATATCTATGCCCATATCGCTCTTCTCCAGGTCACGGATATGGCCATAGCAACTCTTCACTTCAAAGTCTTTTCCCAAAATTCCTTCAATGGTCTTCGCCTTCGCAGGGGACTCCACAATCAACAGATTTTTCGCCATATTTGCTCTTTATATTCTTTTGAAACCAGCTATGGCCCTATATTTCAGCATCATTATGTTACTCACTTGTGCCACATAGTTTTACTGAAAATAACGTGCCGGATTTACCGCAGGTTCTACTGCAATATTAGTTTAAAATTGAAAAATCAAAATTTTTATTGAAAAAAAGCACTGGGCCAAATGGGTATCATAAGAATTCCGTCACCCTTTTTTTTATCCCCGGATCATGATATATTTTACGGTGTCCCAGTCCCTTTGTGATCACGAATTCGATATTGGAATGGTTCTCTTCTTTTACTTTTAATGCATCGCTCAGCGGGGTAACATCATCATCTTCATCATGGATCCACAGTACCCTGGCATTGATGTTGTTCATCGCCCTGCGGATGGAGAACCAGGCGGTTTCCTTACCGCTTAAATTAAAAATGATCTGGTCAAATTCTTTTCGCACACCCGCGTCGTTTATTTTCAGCATGGCGAACGCTGCGTCCACCGCCGAAGTGGTTTCCGTGGCGGGAGCGATAAAGGCGATCCTTGTGTTTTCATCATGGGCCGATTCTTCAAG
>JAYWAZ010000350.1:0-22275 GCA_043781975.1 Bacteroidota bacterium | reverse complement strand
ATAAGAGCGAAGCGATATAGCGGGAAAGAAATCTTTTCAATACCAGCATGAGCAAAATACCGCCGCCGGCGATGCAGTAGCTTTTGACGCTATTGTCGAAATAAATATTGTCGAAAAAATCCATAGAATAAAAATAGGAAATCCGCGGGACACTATTTCACCTGGTAAATATCCAGGCCATTATCATTCAACAGGTACACCTTCCCATTCATGGCTTTTATGGCGGTATGATCGCCGAAAAAGGTCGGGAGTTTGTATTCCTTTAGCTGGAATGAGCTGAGTTCGTAGCTGTACAGTACATTATTATTAAAACCGTAAATGACCTTACCTGATACCTCCACATTGTTCCAGCCCGTGAAGGCCAGCCGGTTCTTAAAACCGCCATAATAATCAAAAATATAAAACCCTTTTTCCGTATCGTAGAGGTAGATAAAATTATTGCGGTCGATGATACGGGCAGGAGAAGGGACGGTATCCAGCAATATTCTCCAGTCGGTGGTTTCCTGCAAGCGCACTCCGGTTTCATCGATCTTTTTTAATTTATAATCCTGTTCGTCAAAGAGCCAGATATTGTTGTCGTAGGATGCGGCGATACATTGAACGGCAAAGATATTTTGTTTACGAAAATTGATGGTGTTACGGATATTCAGTAAGCGGTCCAGCACGATCACGGTAGAAAAAGGTTTGTAGTACAACAGTATCTTCAGCGGGTTGGTAACATCAATGGAAGTGGGATTGCCATAGCGTTTCACATCGTTGAATACACCCGCAGAATCGCCGGCAGCATTTATTTTTTTCAGCTGGTTGCCGTTGGTGATGAGATAGATATTATCGAGATTATCTACATTAAAATAAGAGAAGCTGCCCTTTACCGATCTGATGAATTGAAAGACCGAATCGCTTTGGGCCCTCGTTGACACAGTGGCACAAAGACAGAAAAAAAACAATATCGTTTTTATATGCTTCATAATTTATGTATCCGGCGCAAAATATTTGAGTTCCAGATTTTGCCCGTTAAATTCGGCGTAACTGAAATATTTTATCCAGTCGCCCAAATTGATGTACCGGCTTTTGTCATCCAGTTTAAAATCAATGGGGAGGTGGCGGTGGCCAAAGATCAGGTAATCATAAAAATCTTTTTTTAAAACTGCTTTGCTGTGAATGATGAGCCATTCCTTGTCCTCGCCAAGAAATCTTTCGTCCGTTTGCCCGGTCTGTGCCCGGCTTTTTCTACTGAAATAATGGGCAATACCCATGCCAAAAGTAGGAGGTAAAATTCCGAACAGCCATTTGCATGCTTTGTTGCGAAATAATTTTTTAATGAATTTATAACCGCGGTCACCCGGCCCTAACCCGTCTCCATGCCCGACAAGAAATATTTTACCGTTGAATTCAAAGACAAGGGGTTCAAAATACACCGGGATATTCAGCTCTTTTTGAAAATAGTCACGCATCCACATGTCGTGGTTGCCTACAAAAAAATGTATTGGAATGCCTGCATCGGTGAGGTCGGCGAGTTTGCCCAAAATACGCACATACCCTTTGGGTACCACCTTCTTGTATTCATACCAGAAGTCGAACAGGTCGCCTACGATAAAGATCGCTGCGGCATCCGTTTTTATTTCATCCAGGAACCGGATGATCTTTTTTTCCCGGAGCAAACTGCTTTGGGCATCCGGTGCGCCGAGATGGAAATCGGAAAGGAAGTAAATTTTTTTTTGCGGGGCTACTTCCATTAATGTCAGGGTTTATTTTTTTGCTGGAGGTATTGCAACAGGTCGCCGGATTCAATTTCAGGGAGGCCCTCAACTGATCCGTTGAACCAGTAGATCCATGCATCGGAACCCCGGCCGTTTACGAAAGCGGTTACGGGTTCACGTTTATAGGGGCTGGTTTCCCCGGCTTCCACATTCATTCCCTCATAATCATCCAGTTGTTCTATTACCCAGCTAAACTCTTCGGGGTTGTTGATGGCATATAATTCGCCGGAAATAAATTTTTCATCGGCAGCGGGCACCGCTACAGGATAATCGCCCTTATCATAGAGTTTTCCCCTTACCACCGCATCCCCCAGGGGGTGAAAATATTTGGTGAGGTAATGATAAACGGGGTTATGAAAGCCGCTACGGAGCGAACCATATACAAATAACTGGAAAATGTCGTTCTGCATGTTACAATAAAGGTACTTGGAAAAAAGGAATTATGATTCTACCAGGAAGCAATACACTTCTTTGGGCCCGTGTACGCCGGTGACCAGGGTTTTTTCAATATCGGCGGTTCGGCTGGGCCCGGTAGCAAAGCTGAAAAGGGAGGGCAGCCTACGGGCATATTTTTCTTTCAGTAATTGTAGAGCATCTTTGATATCATAGACCAGTTGTGCCGTATAGGCGATACAGATATGTATGGGCGCATATACACTGGTGGTGCGGCCACCTTGTTGAGCCGTGCTGAGCACAATGGAACCTGTACGGGCAACCAGGCATTCGCATCCTGTAATGGAAGCATTGCAGCCCGGCAGGTTAATGGTGTTGCTGAAAGTCTCATTCCATTTGTCCTCGGGGCAATAGATATTGGCCCATTTTTTTTCCGTAATGAGTTGCCGCAGTTGTTGCACCATATCCTTTTCGCTGGTGCAAAAAGCGAATTTCCCGGAGAGTTGTGTGAATTCCTGTGCGAACAATACTTCAAGGTCATCAACCGGCGGCTGGAATACAGAATTGGCCCCTTCGCTGGATGGAAAGGGCAGAGGCACCGGGTGGCTCAGCGCCTGCCGGATCTTCTTTAAGATATTTTCTTTTGCCGGTGAAGTGGCCATGACCTGGTTTAAATTGCTGGAGGATTCTTCAATTCTTCGGCGATCTCCGTGCCGGGGTCTTCACTAACTTCGTCTTTAGGATCAACAGTTATGTCCAGAGATTTTTTTTCTTCATAAGGCCTTTTCCCGATCAGTGCCTCCACATCACTTTTAAACAATACTTCTTTCTTCAAGAGTTCTTTGGCCAGTTTTTCCACGTCGCCCTTTTTTTCGAGCAGCAGTTTTTTGGTGATCTGGTAGGCTTTGTCGATCAATTTACGTACTTCCTCATCGATCATTTTACCGGTCTCTTCACTGAAGGGCTTGGTAAAAACATTTTCCTGGTTGGGGTCGTAATAACTGATATTGCCCACTTTTTCATTCATGCCGTACACGGTGATCATGCTGTAAGCGATCTTGGTGATCTGCTGCAGGTCGTTGCTGGCGCCGGTGCTTATTTTTCCGAAGAAAATATCTTCACTAGCCCTGCCGCCCAGGGTCATACAGATCTGGTCCATCAATTGATCGGTATTGTACAGGTATTGTTCCTTGGGCGTGTATTGCGCATAACCCAATGCCGCGGTTCCCCTTGGCACTACCGTTACTTTTAACAACGGGTAGGCGTGTTCGAGATACCAGCCGCAAATGGCATGGCCTGCTTCATGGTAGGCAATGATCTCTTTTTCTTCCGGTGAAATGATCTTGTTCTTTTTCTCCAGGCCACCGATCACGCGGTCAATGGCATCCTGGAAATCACTCATGTCCACAGCGTCCTTTCCTTTCCTTGCGGCGATGAGCGCGGCTTCATTACAAACGTTGGCGATATCCGCCCCGGCAAAGCCCGGTGTTTGTTCTGCCAGCTTACGAATGTCCAGTGTCTGTGATATTTTTATGGGTTGAAGGTGTACTTTAAAAATGGCTTCCCTTCCCACAAGGTCGGGGCGGTCAATGGAGATCTGCCGGTCGAAACGGCCCGGGCGCAATAAGGCGCTGTCCAACACATCGGGCCTGTTGGTGGCGGCTAAAATAATTATTCCCAGGTCGGTACCAAAGCCATCCATCTCTACCAGCAATTGGTTCAGCGTATTCTCTCTTTCATCATTGCTCATCATCATGTTCTTGCCGCGGGCCCTGCCGATGGCGTCGATCTCGTCGATAAAAATGATGCAGGGCGCTTTTTCCCTGGCCTGTTTAAAAAGATCCCTGACCCTGCTGGCGCCTACTCCCACGAACATCTCCACGAAGTCACTGCCGCTGAGGCTGAAGAAAGGAACCTGTGCCTCGCCCGCCACGGCCTTTGCCAAAAGCGTTTTACCGGTACCGGGAGGTCCTACCAGCAATGCGCCTTTCGGGATCTTACCGCCGAGCGCCGTATATTTTTTCGGATTTTTCAGGAAGTCAACGATCTCCATCACTTCCACCTTTGCTTCATCCAGTCCGGCAACATCACCAAAATTGATGTTCACCCTTGTTCCTTTATCAAATAAAGTGGCTTTCGATTTGCCGATATTGAAGATGCCACCGGGGCCACCGCCACCGCCTGGTCCGCCTACTTTGCGCATCATCATCACAAAGAGCAGCCCGATGAGCAAAATGGGCAGCAGGGTGCTGATGATCTGTCCAAAGAGTTCTCCTTCATCATCGGGCGAATCCGCCACTTCCGTGATGCCGGCGTTCTTTTTGTAAAATTCACCCATCTGGGCGGCAAATGTCTTATCGTCAATGATGCTGAAAAAAAGCTGGGGTTTTCCTGCCTTTACCGCATTCTCATATTTTTTATCGTCCGTTTTATCGTTGAGCAGCTGGCGGTAGAGCCCCGCCTTCTTATCCAGGCTGTCCTTATTTATGAATATGCGTACGATCTTTTTATTGCGGATGGTCTTGATCTTTTCCACGTCGCCCTGCTTCAACATCTCATAAAATTTCTGCTGGTCTGTTTCCACACCCGCGCTACTTACCCCACGGAATAACTGCCACCCGACGATGCTTACAAATAAGATCCCGTAGATCCAGTAAATATTTAACCGGCTCTTCTTCTTTTGCGGGTCATCTCCCTTGGGAGGTATGTTATCAGGGTTATATTTCCTGTTAGGGTCCTGTTGATTCATGTTGTTTTGTGCTATTTATTTTGAGTCTCGTCTGCCCTGTCAGCAACCTGACGTATAAGAAAGACGAACTTATTCATTAATTATTTTAATCTGTACCAAATACCTTTCCGGAACCATCGCTTTCCTTTACCCGGCGTGTTCCATCATTGGCGCATCGCTCCACATTTCTTCCAGCTGGTAAAACTTCCTTGGTTCGGGCAACATAACATGCACCACCACATTGATATAATCGATCAATATCCATTGCTGGGCCTGTCTGCCCTCGTGCTTATAGGCTGTTTCCAGGCATTTCTTTTTCACATCCGTTTCAATAAAATCAGCGATCGCCCTTAGCTGCGTGGTGTTACTTGCCTGGCAAATGATGAAAAAATCTGCAACAGCTTCTGGTATTTTCCGGAGGTCAAGACTTACAATATGCTCCCCTTTTTTCTCCTCTATCGCATGGATGATGGTTTTGAAAATTTTACTGTTCCTCGTTAATCTAACTATGCTGCTCTTTTTACGGGTATTTAGTGCGCTCAAATTGTTCAAATGTGATACTGTTTTAATTTTATTGTCCGCCGCGAACATTTTGCCCTGGACGGCCATTGGTTATTGTTTTTTTACAAAGTTGCGTGTAGCTTGCAACGAATCGCAAAAGTAACACTTCTTTGCCATTTGGATATTGATGCCTGCACCCGATCTTTTTAATGTATTGGATTCCGTGGATAGTACCAACAACTATGCCATGGGCAGGATCCATGCAGGATTGGCGAGCCATGGGATGGCATGGTTTACCACGCACCAAACCGGGGGCAAAGGCCAGCGGGGAAAAAACTGGGAATCGGAACCGGGGAAGAACATAGCGATGAGCCTCGTTTTGGAAGCCATTCCATACAGATCATACGGACAATTCTACCTGAGCGCATCCATGGCTTTGGCCTGTTTTGATTTTTTTTTGGCTTATGCGGGCGATGAAACAAAAATAAAATGGCCCAATGATCTGTACTGGCGTGACAGAAAGGCAGGGGGCATACTCATTGAAAACATTTACCATGGCCGCGATTGGAAATGGGCCGTGGCAGGTGTAGGCTTCAATATCAACCAATGCAGTTTCGATACGGTTCCGGGCAACCCGGTCTCACTTAAAGAGATCACGGGGCGAGAGTTTGATGTCCCTGAACTGGGGAAAGAATTATACCACAGGATGATGGATCGCGTACATGGAACTGGTATAAAAAAACCGGGAGAATTGATGGAAGAATACAATGAAAAGCTTTTTAAGAAAAATGAAAAGGTGAGGCTAAAAAAAGAAAACATGATATTTGAAACGGTCATCAATGGAGTGAACGCCCAGGGCCAATTGTTGACCACCGATGTCATGGATCGTAAATTTGATTTTGGAGAAGTGAAATGGTTAAGCGGGGATATTGGTAAATAGGGAATGGTCAATGGGGAAGGTTCGATCACTACACTATTTCCCACTATCCTTTTCCTATCTCACTCCATGCTTTCAAAATTTCTTCCGTGTGCTGCTTGCTTTTTGGCTTGAGAAATATTTTTCGGATGATCCCTTTTTCATCGATCAAAAATGTGGTTCGGTGCAGGCCCATATAATTTCTACCGTATAATTGTTTTTCTCCCCAAACGCCGTAGCGGTCAATGATGGTGTGTTCAGGATCGGCGATCAACGTAAACGGAAGCTGGTATTTAGTTTCAAATTTTTTATGTTTTTTTTCTTCATCGGGGCTTATGCCCAAAACAATAAATCCCTGCTTTTTCAGCAGGCCAAAATTATCCCGCAGGTTACAGGCCTGCACGGTACAGGTAGGTGTATCGTCTTCGGGATAGAAATACAGCACAATTTTTTTTCCTTTGAAATCAGCCAGGGACACGGTATTGCCATTCTGGTCCCTGCCTTTGAATAAGGGAGCTTTGGTATTCTCTTCGAGTGTTGTCATTGTAACATATTTTATTTATTACACGAATTGAAACGAATTACACGAATTAAAAACTGCGAATTGGTGTAATTATCGTACAAAATGAAAAACCTTCTCCGTTTTATTTCCAACACAATCTTCCGCACTTATCTTTAATTCATGCTCACCGGGCAGACAATACTCATCAAATAAATAAATAAATGTTCTGCCCTTGTCATTGCTGAAACGAAGCCAATTGCCATCCAGTGTTGCGGTAAAATTCCTGATCTCTTCCGAATTATCTGTTACAACAAATGCCAGCCTGTTTAGTTTAGCCGCATTCATGCCTTCTTTAAAACCTACTGCGCTAATGGTTGGAGGAATGGTGTCGACCAGCAATTGAAAATTCCCAAACTCCCGGAAACTGGCCATATACCATCCGATCTCCTTCCAGTTGGTCAGGGGAACGGCTTTTATAAAATCTGTTTTTGTATTCCAGGATCTTTCCATCACCATTTTATCCCTTAGGGCCAGCGGCATATTGCCTTTTATTTTTATGGGGAAATAACCCTGCAGCGGTACATCCGGGGCGTGCAACCGGAATATTTTATTTCCCGCCGGGGATACGGTTTCAGCATAACGGAAACGGATAGAATCATAAAGGCTGTTTTCGGGCAAATAAAAACTGATATCACTATTCTCGAAAACATTGATGTACCCCGGGTAAAATTCTTTTTGCAGTCCGGGTATTGCAATATCCGCAACTATCTTTTTTGAAAGTTCCGGTCCGCGTTTCACCTCAAACTCAACCAGCGAAGCATTGCCATTCGCATCTTTTACCTCAATACTTATTTTATGGATGATGTCATCATTGATGCGGATCACACCATTGCCATTAAAGATCTTATAAATGCCATTGGTGTAACCGGGCAATCTCGACAGGTGTTGCAAAAAAGGCCCGCCCTTGCTGCGAAGCCGGTAATCGATGTGTGCGTTCAGGTACCGGGTTTCGTTGTAACTAATGCTGTCGATCTGAAACCCGATCACGAGGTTTCCATTCTCGGATAAGGTGGCGGAAAAGATGCCGTTACGGTTGGTAGAGCCGGTGTACCTGTCGAACGCGGTGATCGCAAAACTTATCTTATCCGAACTGCTGACCAATAAGGGGGGAACCGTAACATAAACGCCATTGATTTTTTTTAACGCAAATATTTTTGGCATTTGTTCATAGATGCTGATGCTTCGGTCATAGACAGCCAGTTTGTAAACATCAGGAGCGATATTATCCGTTATGGGAAGACCAAAAAGCAATGGATTGAGCACTTTGTCGGTTTTGGTATCCCTGATCTCAAAATGCAGGTGTGGTCCCTGGGAACCACCGGTATTGCCGCTGAATGCAATGAACTGACCTTTAGTTACGGGGAATAAATTGGGCGGGATATCTAAAAAGACCTTCCAGCTTTTTCGTTTGTATTGCTCTGTAGTCACATATTTTTCCAGCTCCGGGTTGTATTCATTCAAATGTCCGTACACAGTGGTTAGCCCGTTTGGATGATTGATATAGATGCACCGGCCAAAACCAAAGGGTTCTATCTTCACTTTTGCGATATAACCTTCGGCAGCAGCCAGCACGCGCTGGTTTTGTTTCTGGTCGGTGCGGCAATCCAGTCCCATGTGGAAATGATTGGGCCTGAGTTCTCCAAAATTAGCTACCAGTGCGGGTTCTAAATCAAGGGGCCATCGAAAGTATCCTTTCGGGTAATTGGGAACAGGTAAGACCTGTGCCATGGCAACCGCCGTGACCCATACCAGGCACGCCGACAGAACGGTCTTTTTACAGCTTGAAAATATTTTCATTTTAAAAATTGCTGAAGCAAATCTACTCTTGTATCGGGGAATTGAAAAATGAATCAGTGACCGGCTTTTTATTTACCCTAATTACATTTACTTTTGCACGCCTACACCAGGCAACTACCACCATGCCAAAAGACCTTTCCATTCATTCCGTTTTGATCATCGGCTCCGGACCCATCATCATCGGGCAGGCCTGTGAATTTGATTACAGCGGCACGCAGGCCGCACGCAGTTTACGCGAAGAAGAGATAAAAGTAATATTGATAAATAGCAACCCGGCCACTATCATGACCGACCCGATGATGGCCGACAGGGTTTATCTTTTACCACTTACGGTGGAAAGCATTGAACAGATACTGGAGGAAAATCAGATCGATGCCGTATTACCCACCATGGGCGGACAAACAGCGCTTAATCTTTGTAAAGAAGCCGATGAACTGGGTGTTTGGGAAAAATACAATGTTCGATTGATCGGCGTGGATATAAAAGCCATCGAAAAAGCGGAGGACCGGGAAAAATTCCGCAAGTGGATGATCGAAATAGGGGTGCCCGTGGCGCCGGCCAAAACGGCCAATTCATTTTTGGAAGGAAAGGAATTTGCACAGGAGATAGGATTCCCGCTGGTGATACGTCCTTCATTTACTTTGGGAGGAACGGGTGGAAGTATTGTATTCAGCAAGGAAGAATTGGATGAAGCGCTGAACAGCGGTTTGATCGCGAGCCCCATTCATGAAGTGCTGGTGGAAAAAGCGGTTTTGGGCTGGAAGGAATTTGAACTGGAATTGCTGAGAGATAACAATGATAACGTGGTAATCATTTGCGGCGTGGAAAATTTTGACCCGATGGGGGTTCATACCGGCGACTCCATCACCGTGGCGCCGGTAATGACCCTGAGCGACACGGCCTACCAGCTGATGCGTAATACCGCCATCGCCATGATGCGTGACCTGGGGAATTTCGCCGGGGGCTGCAATGTGCAGTTCGCATTGAATCCGCAAACAGAGGAGATCATCGTGGTGGAAATAAACCCAAGGGTTAGCCGCTCTTCGGCATTGGCGAGTAAGGCTACGGGTTATCCCATTGCGAAGATCGCCGCGAAGCTTGCCGTAGGTTACAACCTCGATGAACTCAAGAACCAGATCACCGCGTCCACTTCGGCCTATTTTGAACCGGCGCTGGATTATGTGATCGTCAAGGTTCCCCGCTGGAATTTCGATAAGTTCAAAGGGGCGAAAGACACATTGGGTTTTCAAATGAAGAGCGTGGGTGAAGTGATGGGCATCGGCAGATGTTTTGCCGAAGCGCTGCAAAAAGCCTGTCAGAGCCTGGAGAACGAAGCCGTTGGCCTGGGCTATTACGGCAAAAGCATGATGAAGGCGGATGAGCTGATCGAATACATCAAGATACCCAAATGGGACAGGGTATTCCGTATCAAAGACGCGCTGATGGCGGGCGCAAGCATCAAAAGGATCTGTGAAAGCACAAAGATCGACCGCTGGTTCATTTACCAGATACAAAAGATATGCGATTGCGAAAAAGAGATCGCGAAATACGACCTGAAGACATTGCCCGATGGGCTTTTGCGGGAAGCAAAAGTACTTGGCTTCAGCGATGAACAGATCGTAAGGATCATGAAAGAAGAGGATGCCGAGCTGATCTATGAAAGAAGAAAAGCCATGGGCCTGACGAGGGTATTTAAAATGGTGGATACCTGCAGCGCCGAGTTCGAAGCGAAGACGCCGTATTTTTATTCGACGTTTGAAAGCCTCCAGGCCCCCTCTTCGAACTTCGTTCCTTCTCTTGCGGGAACCCCCCAAGGGGGAGGACTGGACGCTAATGAATCAAAGCAGTCTGCGAAAAAGAAAATAATTGTGCTGGGTAGCGGACCCAACAGGATCGGCCAGGGTATTGAATTTGATTATTGCTGTGTGCACGGATTGCTGGCGATCAGGGAAGCAGGCTTCGAAGCCATCATGGTGAACTGCAACCCCGAAACGGTTTCCACCGATTTTGATATCGCCGATAAATTATATTTTGAACCGGTATTCTGGGAACACCTCTGGGAAATTGTAGAACACGAAAAACCTTTTGGCGTGATTGTACAGCTGGGCGGACAAACCGCATTGAAACTGGCTAAACGGTTACACGAAAAAGGCATCAGGATCATCGGCACTTCATTCGACAGCATGGATATCGCCGAAGACCGCGGCAGGTTCAGCGATATGCTGAAAGAACTGGATATCCCTTATCCCAATTATGGCGTGGCGTACAATACAGATGATGCCATTGAAGTGGCCAAAGTAGTTGGTTACCCTGTGCTGGTGCGACCATCCTATGTTTTGGGCGGGCAACGCATGCGCATCGTATTGAACGATGAAGAACTGGAAAAAGGCGTGCTGAGTCTGTTAAAACATTTGCCCGGCAACAAGATACTGATCGACCATTTTTTAGACCGTTGCCAGGAAGCGGAGATCGATGCCATTTTTGATGGCGAAGATTTTCATGTGATGGGCGTGATGGAGCATATTGAACCGGCGGGTATCCATAGCGGTGATAGCAATGCCGTGCTGCCCCAGTTCAACCTGTCGCCGCTGATCGTGCATACAATGGAAGAGTACGCCGAAAAGATCGCGAGAACATTAAACATCAAGGGCCTCATCAATATCCAGTTCGCCATTAAAGAGGGTAATGTGTATGTGATAGAAGCCAACCCCAGGGCGAGTCGTACCACGCCCTTTATCGCCAAGGCCTACCAGATACCTTATTTGAATATCGCCACCAAGATCATGATGGGTGTAAACACATTGAAGGACTTTGTGTTTGAGAAAAAAATGACCGGCTTCGCGATCAAGGAGCCCGTATTCTCTTTCAATAAATTTCCCGGCGTGAACAAAGAACTTGGCCCCGAGATGAAGAGCACCGGGGAGGCCATCCGTTTCATCAAAGATTTACGTGACCCCTATTTCAGGCAGCTGTATAAGGAAAGGAGTATGCATTTGAGTAAGTAAGAAACCGATCATTTGGAATTTACAATCCGATTTTTTATTTTGAGGGATGCTCCGTACCTATAGCATACCCATCTGGAAAACAGCTCCATTTGTGCGCCTGTTGTTACCCCTTATTGCCGGCATCCTGCTGCAATGGTACCTGAACATTTCTTTGTCAACGATCGTTTTGGCGGCAGCTTGTTTCAGCGTTTCTTTTTTATTGTTTATGCTTCTACCCCTTGCTGTAAGGTTTAAATTGCAGGCATTGCAGGGACTGCTTATCCAGTTGATACTGGTCGGCATCGGCTTATTGATCACCTGGCAAAAAGATATCCGCCATGATACAAACTGGTTCGGCAATGTTTATCATGACAGTGATTACCTGGTGATCCGCATCAATGAACCGCTGACCGAAAAGACCAAAACCTATAAGGCCGAAGGGTATGTAGAATCGGTGGCCAGGGACGATACGGACATTGCCTGCAAAGGAAAATTACTTTTATATTTTACTAAGGACAGCCTTGCCCGGCAATTACATTACGGCGACCGGATCCTGGTCAATAAAAAACTCCAGGCCATAAAAAATTCAGGCAATCCCGGGGCCTTCAATTATGAACAGTATGCTTCTTTTCAGCAAGTCTTTCACAATGTATTTTTAAAAGACGCCGATTGGATATTGCTGGAAGAGAAAAATACAAACCCGTTCAAACGTTTTTTATTTTCCGCCAGGGAAAAAATATTGTCCGTGTTGCGCAGCAAAGCCAATACGGGAAAAGATGAACTGGGTATCGCCGAAGCGCTGCTGATCGGATATACCAACGACCTCGACAAAGACCTGGTACAGGCTTACAGCAATACGGGCGTGGTACATATTATTGCCATATCGGGGATGCACCTGGCCCTGATCTATGTGATGCTGGTATGGATTTTTGCGAGGATCCCGGTGGTGAAGTGCTCCAAAATTTTGCAAGTGGTACTGATATTAGGCTGCCTTTGGTTGTTTTCCCTGCTTACGGGGGGCGCCGCTTCCGTATTGAGGTCGGCGGTGATGTTTACCTTCATCACGCTGGGTAAAAATTTTGTAAGGCGATCCTCCATTTATAATTCACTGGCGGCTTCAGCGTTTGTACTGCTCTGTTATGATCCTTATTTTTTGTGGGACGTGGGCTTCCAGCTTTCTTACCTTGCATTGGCGGGGATCATCATCTTTCAAAAACCGTTGTACAATTTGCTTTATATAAAAAATAAATGGCTGGATAAGGTCTGGCAACTGGTAGCTGTTTCACTGGCGGCACAGGTACTTACCTTCCCGGTTTGTATTTATTATTTTCACCAGTTCCCGGTCCTGTTTTTACTGGCCAATATCATTGCCGTTCCTTTGTCGAGCGTAATTCTTTATGCAGAAATATTTTTACTGGCTTTTTCATGGATACCCTTTGTGGGCGAATGGCTTGGAAAGATAACAGCATGGCTGGTTTGGTTGATGAATGAGATCATTACAAGGATCAATCACCTGTCATTTGCGGTATGGGACAATATTCGAGCAACCCTTTTTTCAACGGGGTTGTTGTATGCCGTGGTAATTGGTATATGTGCATGGCTCATCAGCAGGAACAAGCGATCCTTTCTTTTTGCACTGGCTGCCCTGTTCCTCTTTACCATGCAGCATGCCTGGTACAAGTGGCAAAATTTCATTCAGCAAAAGATCATTGTTTACAACCTGCCGCAACACCAGGCAATTGATATGGTGAATGGCAATGATTATCATTTTACAGGAGATTCAGTTTTGCAGGTGGACTGTGCATTACGGAATTTCCATTTGAAGCCCGCAAGGATCGCCCTGGGATTGAATAACAGGGTTGATTCAATGAATGGTTTCTTCCGGCAGGGAATATTTTATCAGTTCAACAATAAAAAAATTGTACTCATCGATAAACCGGTGGCTTTTGACCCCGTTGCGCAAAAGATGGATGTTGACCTGATCATCATCACCAAAAACCCCGCGGTCTCTATTCCTCAACTGGCGGCTGTTTTCAATTGCCGGCAATATATTTTCGATGCTTCTAACAGTTTGTGGAAAATTGATAAATGGCAGGCAGCCTGTTCAGTATTACATTTGCAAAGTCATTCAATTCCGGGTCAAGGCGCCTTTGTATTAGACCTGTAATATGGTTCATAGTTCTTGAGGGAACAGAATTTGAGTTTACAGTAGTACAGAAGCTAAATCAGGGAACCAACCCAGGAAAGGGGTGTAATCTTTCCTGGGTGTCTTTTTTTGTTTCTTTTTTGAACAAGCAAAAAAGAAAAATTGCGAATGGCACTTCGCTCCGCAATAGAAGTGGTAGCCTGTTTATTTATTGCCAAAGCCAGGAACTATATAGACCAGGATATGTTTCAAATAAAAGTATGGCGAATATGAAATTCTTTGCAAAATGATAACTAAACTCATTACTTCAATAAGCCCCTCACTATGAACCATCAAGCATGAACCATCAACCGTTAACAAAAAAGATACAATCTGCACTCATTTCTGTTTTTTATAAAGACGGGTTGGAAAATATTGTACAACAATTACATAAACTGGGTATCAGTATTTATTCTACAGGGGGGACACAAAAATTTATTGAAGCATTAAATGTTCCTTGTATTTCTGTTGAAACCCTGACTACTTATCCCTCCATTTTGGGAGGCCGGGTAAAAACACTGCACCCATCCATATTTGGCGGGATTCTCGGGAGAAGGGATAACGAAAAGGACCAGCAGGAAATGAAGCAGTTTAATATTCCTGAAATTGACCTGGTCATTGTTGACCTGTATCCTTTTGAGGAGACGGTGAGATCAACTTCGGATGAACAGCAGATCATCGAAAAAATTGATGTTGGCGGCCCTTCAATGATACGGGCAGCGGCGAAAAATCATGCCGCTGTATTGGTAGTAGCTGCTAAAAAAGAGTATGCCTTGCTGGAAGAAATTTTAAAGGAACAGCAGGGAGCAACCAGCCTGGAACAAAGAAGGTCATTTGCCATCAAGGCATTTGATGTATGTACGGGATACGACCTGGCCATTTCCAATTATTTCAATAAAACCAATTTTGCAGATCCCTTTGGTAAAACAAAAACGGTATTGCGGTATGGTGAAAACCCCCACCAGCAGGGCATCTTCTATGGTAATCTCGAAGAGATATTCGACCAGTTGCACGGAAAAGAATTATCCTATAATAATTTAATTGATGTTGATGCCGCGATACAACTCATCAGTGAATTTAAAAATCCTTTGAATGCACAGGGCACTCAAGTCCCATCTCCGGGAGCGGATTTAGGTGAGGCCATTTTCGCAATCATCAAGCACACCAATGTTTGCGGGATAGCGTGCAGGCAAGGGGTAAAGGAATCCTGGGACGCAGCTTTGGCCGGTGATCCCGAAAGTGCATTCGGGGGCGTATTGGTTTGCAATGCCGCCATTGACGTAATCACCGCCAATGCGATCAATGAAATATTTTTTGAAGTGCTGATCGCTCCATCGTTTGAAGAAGACGCCCTGGCCATTTTAAAAACAAAAAAAAACCGCATCCTGCTGGCACAAAAGGCAGGCATAACAACAACACAACAGTTCAAAGGAGTTTTAAACGGAATGCTTACACAGGAAAACGACAGGGGCAACTACCAGGAATGGAATGAGGTGGGTAAAAGAGAAACAACAATAAATGAGAAGGAGGACCTGGCCTTTGCCAATATCGTCTGCAAGCATTTAAAAAGTAACGCGATCGCCCTGGTGAAAAATAAACAACTGATTGGTAAGGGTTGTGGGCAAACATCGCGGATAGATTCGTTGCGACAGGCTATTGAAAAAGCGAAGCAATTCAATTTCGATCTAAGCAGTTCGGTGTTGGCGAGTGACGCCTTCTTCCCCTTCGATGATTGTGTAAAGATCGCTGATGCCGCCGGCATCAGCGCTTTCATTCAGCCCGGCGGTTCGGTGCGTGACAATGATTCCATCAATTATTGCCGGGAAAATAACCTTGCCATGGTGATCACCGGGCTGCGGCACTTTAAGCATTAACAGACAGTAACTATAAATGATAAGCACTAAAAGGTTACCAAAAGGAAAAACGGGCGGATACCTTGCATTGGGTGTAACCAGCCTGGTTTGGGGCACTACCTGGGTGGCCAGCAAGATCGGTGTGGCGGAAATACCGGCCTTGCAAATGGCCTATATCCGCCAGTTCTTTGGCGGCATGTGTTTCGTTATTTTTTTCATGCTCTATAAAAAATTAAGTTTTCCCACCTGTAAGCAGTTTGTCTGGCTGCTGGTGATGGCCTTGCTGATGTTTGTGCTGGCCAATGGCCTAAGCACCTGGAGCCTGAAATATATTCCCACCGGTTTAAGTGCGTTGGTGGGTGCCTTGTATCCATTAAGCGTGGTGATCATTGAAATGGTTTTTTTCAGGAACCGCAACATGACGGTGCTGACCTTCATCGGGCTGCTGCTCGGGTTGACGGGTATCGGGATCGTTTTTTATGAAAACGCTTTCAGCCATCGCCCCGAGGGTTTTATATTTGGGGTAACCCTTTCCGTTATAGCCATGCTGTCCTGGAGCGTGGGCACCATCATCATTGCCCGAAATAAAGTGAAGATGAATCCTTACTACGCTACCGGCTGGCAGATGCTGATCAGTTCATTTGTTTTAATGGCCGTTGCGGAAACCACGCAGTCTACCATACCGCTGAAAAATATCTCAGCAACCGCATGGGGAGCCATCACTTACCTGGTGCTTGCGGGCTCACTGCTGGCTTTTATCGCGTTCATCTATTCCATGAAAAAATTACCGCCAGCCATCTCGTCTCTCTATGCCTATATCAACCCGCTGGTGGCCATGGTCACCGCAGCCATTGTATTGCATGAAAGACTTACCATGTATATCGTTTGGGGGGCCATTGTAACACTGGCGGGTGTGTTCCTGGTGAATTACAGCATCAAGCGAAGCCGCCAGAAGATCATTGCTGAACCTGAGCAATAAATTTCTTATAACTGTCTTTCCAGCCGGTAAATTTTTTATCCGTACCCAGAAAATTATTGTGCCATATGGTGATCAGCGTTCCGTTCACGGCTTTGCATACCGTATAATAATACATCATTTCATCGTATGCCTCCCCGGCGGATAGTTTTTGTTCATAAAATGAATTGGCGTCCATATAACAGAAAGGATGGATACGCAGATGGGTTTGTTCTTCCTTTTCCAGGTCATACCAGTAAAAAGCAGAAGCCACCGATGCCCTGAAACCATTGATGCTGCCGTATCCCATGGAATAGTCATCCGTGATGCCCGCGTCAATGAGTTGTTGGTATCCCTGTGGCAAACTGAAACGGATATAGTGCTGGCGGGATCTTTCTATAGGGGTCTGCCTCCTTTCGCACATCGCTTCCAATTGTGCTTTCTCTTTTTTTAATAAGTAAGGGTTATCCCCGCTTTGCCATGAAGGGTGCAGACCAATGGAATATTTTGTCATGTGTCGTTCAATTAATTTCCACATGACCTCTTTATGCGGAAGGATGTTCTTGTCGTAGCCGATGTTTTTTTCCGTAACTAAAAAAAAGTAAAGCGGCTGTAAATGATTTTGCTGATGCAATTCATCGAGCCAATCATAGGAATCGAATGGATCTTTTTTTGATCCAAGCAAAACGCTTATTCTTTCTGCTGAGGGGGATCTAAAAAAGCTCCCGGCATTCCTGAAAAAGCCTTTGTGTTTATATGCATAGGCAATATCAATATCATAAGTAGGGTAAAAGTTGAATGTTGAATGTTGAAAGTTAAATGTTGAAAATTTCTCTTTCAGTCGTTGCGTAAAATCCTTCATCCATATGTTTATCAAAGGCAGGCTGATAAATCCTCCTTTATATGCCAGGGAATTTTCATGGGCATACCGGCCGTACATATCTTCTTCATGGGGCAGGTATTCTTCGTAACGGCTGAGCAAATAAAAGGAAGCGGCGAAGATATCAAAAGGAAGGTCCGCGGCCGGCATTTTGAAAAAAGCGTTTATGCCGTTCGATTCAAAACATTCGATGTGTTGAGGAATGATGACTTCTTCAAACAATAACACATGGTTCCTGATCCACAAACCCTGTCCGGGAATGGCGGTGTCACTGTAATTTATCTTTGCGCCATCATGGGTTCTGAATGCTTCCGAATCAATGGTAATGACAAAATCCACACCCATCAGCTCCTTAAAAATAAAATTGCAGATGTATTGCAACCGGGGAGATGTAATATGAGTGTAGATCAATACCATTTCAACACAAAATAAATAAGTCCCGACAAAGCAGGACCAAATTATTAATTTCTATAACGTTCCTTCCACAGCTGGTTAAAGGTCTTGCTGCTGAACTCAAGCTCACTGCGGTTTTGTTTCCAGCCTTTGAACAGGCCGTTGACCACTTTATTCTTTAATTTTCCGCTGCCCGTATTCATCAATCCTCTTCTTAAACTGGCCAGCTTCCATATCTTCCAGGCCATCCTTTCACTGAAGCTGGTCAATCCTTCTTCCACCGATTCGTGCCGGTTCTCCAGCAACAGCTCATGGATATTTATTTTTACCGCACAAACCTCCGTGCAATTACCGCAAAGCGTGGAAGCGTAACTGAGATGTTTAAAGTCGTCCATACCCCTGAGATGCGGCGTGATGACGCTTCCGATCGGGCCGCTGTAGGTAGCGCCATAACTGTGGCCCCCGATATTCTTATACACCGGGCAGGCATTCAGGCAGGCACCACAACGGATACAATACAAACTTTCTCTTTGTACCGGGTTCTTTAAAATATTTGTCCTGCCATTATCCAGCAGTATTACGTACATGTCTTCGGGACCATCGGTTTCATTTTCCTGCCTCGGGCCGGTAATAACGGTATTGTACACCGTTAATTTTTGTCCCGTGCCAAAGGTTGACAGCAGTGGCCAGAACAAACCAAGATCGGTGAGGGAGGGGATCATCTTTTCAATGCCAACGATCGCGATATGTGTTTTAGGAAAGGCGCAACTCAGTCTTGCATTGCCTTCATTTTCCATAACGGCAATGGCGCCGATATCACTAATGATAAAATTGGCGCCGGTTACCCCCACTTCGGCCTGTACATATTTTTCACGGAGGATATTCCTCGCCACCAGGGTTAATTCAGCGGGCGTAAGGTTAATGGGGGTACCCAGTTTTTTATTGAACAGCCTGGCCACATCTTCCTTGCTTTTGTGCATGGCGGGGGTTACGATATGATAGGGCGCTTCGCCGTCGAGTTGCTGGATATATTCACCGAGGTCGGTCTCAATGCTGGCGATCCCGTTCTTTTCCAGCGCTTCATTCAGGTGAATTTCTTCGGTGACCATGCTCTTGCTTTTCACCAGGGTCTTGCAGTTCTTTTCGCGGCAGATGTTCAGTATTTCGACGATGGCCTGTTCTGCGGTTTCGGCCCAGATCACTTTACCGCCGCGTTTGCTGAAATGGAGTTCAAACTCTTCCAGTTGCTGGTCAAGGGTTTCAATGGCCCGCCACTTGATGTTCTTGGCCCTTTCCCTTGCCAGGTGCAGGTCGGTGAACTGCTGCTTGCCTTTGGGAACCGCGGCATCATATTTTCCAATATTGAAATTGATCTTTCGCCGGTGTTCAAGGTCGGCCGACTTAACGGTGCTTTTGGCGATGAAGGAGTTTGCGGTGTCTGTCATTGATCTTGCTGCGGTTTTTATCAAAGCGAAGTTAACCTACTTTACGCAACACAGCTGCCTACTAACCTGCGATGCTGTAGCTATCTGTAAAGGGTATATCATCAGTGCCCTTGCCCGAATTTTTTTTATCGCTTAATGTAAGGGGAAAAATGCTACTCATAATTTACTGTTCCCGATTCTATAGTTGTCTATGTTATACTTTATCTTTAATGACGCCTAACTCCCTGCCCACTTTCGTAAATGCTTCGATCGCTTTATCGAGGTGCCTTTGCTCGTGGGCGGCACTCAACTGTACACGTATACGCGCCTGTCCTTTTGCCACCACGGGGAAGAAGAAGCCAATGACATAAATCCCTTCATCCAGCAATTTAGCCGCGAAATTTTGTGCCACCACCGCATCATACAACATGATAGGAACGATGGGGTGTTCGCCGGGTTTGATGTCGAAACCCGCTTCCGTCATTTTGGTGCGGAAATATTTTGTGTTGGATTCCAGTTTATCCCTGAGTTCCGTTGTTTCACTCAGCATATCCAGTACGGCAATGGATGCACCCACGATGCTTGGCGCAACGGTGTTGCTGAAGAGGTAGGGGCGGCTGCGCTGGCGTAGCATTTCAATGATCTCTTTTCGCCCGGAAGTGAAACCGCCGCTGGCTCCGCCGAGTGCTTTGCCCAATGTACCGGTGATGATATCGATCCTTCCCATCACGTTCCTGTATTCATGGGTTCCTCTGCCGGTCTTTCCCAAAAAGCCCGAAGAATGGCATTCGTCAATCATCACAATGGCGTCATATTTATCGGCAAGGTCGCAGATCGTATCCAGCTGTGCGATGGTGCCATCCATGCTGAAACTTCCGTCGGTAGCAATTATGCGGCTCCGTAAGTGAGCGGATTCCTTCAATTTTGCTTCCAGGTCTTCCATATTGTTGTGTTCATAACGAAAGCGTTGCGCCTTGCATAAGCGGACGCCGTCAATGATGGAAGCATGGTTCAGTGCATCGCTGATGATGGCATCCACTTCGTTGAACAGTGGTTCAAAAAGACCGCCATTGGCATCAAAGGCGGCGGCGTATAAAATGCTCTCTTCCGTGCCCAGGAAACCGGCGATCTTTTTCTCCAGTTCCTTATGGATATCCTGCGTGCCACAGATAAAACGGACACTGCTCATGCCATAACCGCGGTAATCAATGTATTTTTTTGCTGCTGCGATCACTTTCGGATGCGATGAAAGGCCCAGGTAATTGTTGGCGCAGAAATTCAGTACGGTAGTTCCGTTAACGATGATCTCGGCGCCCTGTTCGCTGGTAATGATGCGTTCTTTTTTCAACAGGCCGACGGCTTCTATTTCCTTTAATTCGGATGCAATGCGGTTTACAAATTGCTGGTTCATAAGTGATGGTTGATAGCGGCAAATTTAGGGAAAAAACCTCACCCCAACCCCTCACCTATCCTCTCCCCCAAGGGGAAAGGATAGGTGAGGGGTTGCCCCCCAAAAATTAACTTTTTTGCCCTGATCTGTAACATTTTATTACCCAACTTCGTATTTCAATGGTAAACCAACCAGCCGGGATCATTTAACGGCCACCAACCTGTATGACGGAGAGAGAGTATAATGATTGCGTAAACCAGTATGCAGACAATGTGTACCGCTTTATCCTTAAGAACCTGAGGCATGAAGCGGACTCAAAAGACGTGGTACAGGGTGCCTTTGAAAAGCTATGGATCAACAGGAGCCGGGTTGATCATAAACGGAGCAAAAGCTATTTATTCACCGTGGCCTATCACCAGATGATCGATCATATCAGGAAGAACAAACGTATTCATTTGAAAGAGGACTTCCATGAATATGACAAAGGAGCAGCCGCTCCACGGCATGATACCAAGCGTATATTAAATGAAGCGCTGTCGAAATTAAATGAGCAACAACGCAGCCTGGTGATGCTGAAGGATTATGAAGGATACAGCTACGAGGAGATCGGTAAGATTACCGGCCTTAATGAAAGCCAGGTAAAAGTTTATCTGCACCGGGCAAGGCTGCAACTGAGGGAGTATATTGTAAAAGTTGAAAATGTAATTTGATAACACGAATTACACTAATGAAAAGAATTAGTGACATAAAAAATGAGTATCAACCGTCATAATTACGAAGAATTTTTTCTGCTATATGTAGATAATGAATTGTCTGCACAGGAGCGGAATGCGGTAGATGTTTTTGTAGATCAAAACCCCGACCTGGGCCGGGAATTGATGCTTTTGCAACAAAGCGTTTTGAAACAGGGCGATATTGTTTTTGAGGATAAGGAGGGCTTATTGAAGGTTCCGGAACTTGCCGCTTTGCAGGAAAGATTATTATTGTTCGAAGATGACGAGCTGGATTTTGCTGAAACAACGGAAATTAAAAACCTGCTTGTAACAGATGCCAGCGCTGCTAAAGAGTGGCATATTTTGCAAAAAACAAAACTGCAGCCCGATACCGCTATTGTTTTCCCCGATAAAAAATCTTTGTACCGGACAGCAGGCGGCAGAGTGGTTGGCTTTAAATGGTGGAGGGCCGTGGCCGCCGCGTTATTGCTTGGACTGGGAATATGGACCGGGGTTACGATATATAAGAATAATGTCAAAACCGGGGCCACCACCGAATCCATCGCCAACGGTAATAAAACAACCGCCCCGCAAAACACGGCCAATAATAGTTCAAGCGTTCCTGTGCCGGTTGAACCAGTTATTAAAACACCCATTGTACCGGAAACAGTCGTCACAACCAATATTCAAAAAGACCAGGCATTAAGGCCGGAAGAAAAAACAAACCCGCAAAAGAATGTTCTTCCCAGGGATAAGAACCTGCCAGTAAAGGGAAATAATAATATGGCACATCTTCCTGCCGATAAACTGCCGGGCAATAATTTGCCGAAACCTGTTTTGG
>JAYWAZ010000349.1:0-8374 GCA_043781975.1 Bacteroidota bacterium | reverse complement strand
AAGAAAGCAGACTAAACGTAGCGGACAACAGTGGTGCAAAGGAAGTGCTTTGTATCCGTGTACTGGGCAATAGCGGACAGGATTACGCCAGGATCGGCGACAAGATTGTGGTTACCGTTAAAGATGCCATGCCTGCAGGCGGTATTAAAAAAGGTACGGTGAGCAAGGCGGTCATTGTAAGAACAAAGAACAAATTACGCCGTAAGGACGGTTCCTATATTCGTTTTGATGATAACGCAGTGGTATTGCTGAACAATTCCGACGAACCAAGGGGTACGCGTATTTTCGGACCGGTGGCCAGGGAATTAAGGGATAAAGGATATATGAAGATCATTTCACTGGCGCCGGAGGTATTGTAAGAAAAGCGGCCCCCTCTAACTCCCCCGAAGGGGAAGAACTGACCGAAGTGAATGGGGCCTTTGACGATAGAAGTAGTTATATGATTTGTTAGTGCAAAAGTTAAAATAAAAAATAAATGTTCGGCCTCCCTCTCTATCGGAGAGGGAACGAGGGTGAGGCCGCTAAAAGCTTAAAAAAAATGAGTACAAGATTTAAACCCAAGTTCAACATTAAAAAAGGCGATTCAGTAGTAGTGATCACCGGTGAAGACAAGGACCTGAAGAAGCCCCGCAAAGTGCTGGAGATCATTTCGGAAAAGAACCGTGTGCTGGTGGAAGGTGTTAACATCGTCACCAAGCATACCAAGCCGACTTCGCAAAACACCAAGGGTGGCATTGTAAAAAAAGAAGCGCCTATCGCTATCAGTAATGTGATGCTTTGGGATGCCAAAGCCGGTGCGCCAACAAAGATCACGCGTACCAGGGTAGACGGCAAATTAATAAGGACCGCTAAAAAATCAGGGGAGGTAATCAAATAATGAGTACAGCAACCAACACTCCGAGATTAGCAGACAAGTACAAGAAAGAAGTTGTACCTGCTTTAATGAAAAAGTTCAGTTATAAAACTGTAATGCAGGCGCCCCGCCTCACCAAAATTTGTTTGAATCGTGGTGTGAACGGCGCGGTGACCGATAAGAAACTGATCGACATTGCTGTTGATGAGTTATCCAATATCACCGGGCAGAAAGCAGTGGCCACCATGTCTAAAAAAGACATCTCCAACTTCAAGTTGCGTAAGCACATGCCGATCGGTGCGAGGGTTACGCTTCGCGGGGTGAAGATGTATGAATTCCTGGACAGGTTGGTTTCGGTATCACTGCCACGCGTACGTGATTTCAAAGGGATCAATGACAAGTCGTTCGACGGCCGCGGCAATTACACCCTGGGCGTTACCGAGCAGATCATCTTCCCGGAGATCGATATCGACAAAGTGAACAAGATCACCGGTCTGGATATTACTTTTGTAACAACGGCGGGTACCAACGAGGAAGCTTTTGAACTGTTGAAAGAACTGGGCATGCCTTTTAAAAACGTTAAAAAATAATTAGTAAATAATGGCAAAAAAATCTATTGAAGCCAGGCAGCGCAAACGCGAAACGATGGTGGCTAAATATGCTGATAAAAGAAAGGCATTGAAAGCAGCCGGCGACTATGCAGCATTAGACCTGATACCCAAGAACGCGTCACCGGTTCGTTTAAAGAACCGCTGCCAGTTAACCGGTCGTCCCAGGGGATATATGCGGCATTTTGGCCTGTCCAGGAACATGTTTCGCGACATGGCCCTGCAGGGAAAGATACCGGGAATAACGAAGGCAAGCTGGTAAAGGAGAACCGATACTAGATACTCGATACTGGATAAGAGCTCATGAGTTTCAGGCAGCGATCAAGTATCAGCGATCAAGTATCAAGAAAGGATATCGCGTTGTAAAAAACTTTATTTAATCAATTAACTGAAATAACAATGGTTACTGATCCGATAGCAGATTATTTAACAAGAATTCGTAACGCACAGATGGCCAATCACCGTATCGTTGAGATACCGGCCAGCAATCTGAAAAAGCGTATCACCGAAATTTTGTATGAAAAAGGATATATCCTGAAATACAAATTTGAAGATGATAAGAAACAGGGTGTGATCAAGATCGCGTTGAAATATGATGCGTCTACCAAATTACCCGTGATACAAAGCCTGGAAAGGGTGAGCCGCCCGGGTCTGCGTACCTATGCGAAGCCCGACGAGTTCAAACGCGTTAAGAATGGGCTGGGTGTCGCCATTGTATCCACTTCCAAGGGCGTGATGACCGATAAGGAGGCCAAAGCACAGAATGTAGGCGGTGAAGTGTTGTGTAATATTTATTAATAACCAATTGAATTTTCCGATACATTAAGCTGAATCCGCTGTGGCGGACTGACTGGTCAGGAATAATAAAATAAAAATAAAAGATTATGTCTCGTATAGGTAAAAAACCGGTAGAGATCCCAAGTGGGGTAACCGTTTCAGTTAGTGCGGATGGTTTAGTGACCGTGAAAGGCCCAAAGGGCGAATTGAAACAAAATGTTGACCGGGACATCAAAATTGAAGTAAAAGATGGTCATGTGGACGTCATCCGACCGACCGACCAGATACGCCACCGTGCGATGCATGGCTTGTACCGTTCTTTGATCAGCAATATGGTGAAAGGGGTTACGGAAGGATATGCCAAGAAACTGGAACTAGTGGGTGTGGGTTACAAGGCATCTAATCAGGGAAACCTTTTGGACCTGGCCCTGGGTTATTCACACAATATCGTTTTTGAAATTCCCAAGGAATTGAAGGTCGCCACCTCGCAGGAAAAAGGACAGAACCCGATGATCAGTTTTGAGAGTATTGACAAGCAACTGATCGGTCAGGTTTGTGCCAAGATCAGGAGTTTGCGTAAGCCTGAACCATACAAGGGTAAGGGTGTGAAATTCGCCGGTGAAGTACTGAGGAGAAAAGCGGGTAAGGCAGCAGGTAAATAAGTTTTAAAAGTTCAACAAGTTTCACTGGTTTCATTGCCTTTTAAACTTCTTAAACCTCTTAAACCTTTTGAACATAAACGAATTCTCCAGCAGTATCGGAGAAAAAAAATAAAAGAATATGAACAACAAATCAAGTGCAAGGGTAAAAATAAAATACCGCATCCGTAAAAAGATCAGCGGTGCTGCGGCAAAGCCAAGACTGAGTGTTTTCAGGAGCAACGCAGATATCTACGCCCAGCTGATCGATGACAATAACGGTATTACGCTGGCGGCGGCTTCTTCAAGAGAGAAGGATATTCAGGCTCAAAAAGCGCCCAAGATCGAGAAAAGCAAAATGGTCGGGGCCGCCATTGCCAGGAAAGCCGGTGAACTGGGGATCAAGACCGTAGTATTTGACCGCGGAGGATATATCTATCATGGACGCGTAAAGGCAGTTGCCGAAGGCGCCAGAGAGGGCGGGTTGGTTTTTTAATTATAAAATTTCTAATAAGAAAAATAAATGGCAAATTTAATTTTAAACAGAGTAAAAGCGGGTGACCTTGAGTTGAAAGACAAAGTGGTTGCCATCAATCGTGTAGTTAAGACAACCAAGGGCGGACGGGCCTTCAGTTTTTCTGCTTTAGTGGTAGTGGGTAACGAAGCCGGGGTGGTTGGCCATGGTTTGGGAAAAGCGAAGGAAGTTCAGGAAGCCATAACAAAAGGGATTGAAGATGCTAAAAAGAATTTGATAAAAATTCCGCTGATGCACGGCACCATTCCTCACGACCAGTTGAGTAAGGAAGGCGCTGCAAAAGTCTATATCAAGCCGGCTGCGCATGGTACTGGTGTAATTGCCGGAGGCAGCATGCGGGCGGTACTAGAAGCTGCGGGAATCACCGACGTGCTGGCGAAGAACCTGGGTTCAGCCAATCCGCATAATGTGGTAAAGGCAACTTTCAAGGCCCTGGCTACCTTACGGGAACCCATAGCTGTTGCGAAAACACGCGGCATTTCTTTGAAAAAAGTATTTAACGGATAATAAATCAGTTGGCAGTTGGCAGTCGGCAGTTCACAGTCGGCAGCTGACGGTTGGCAGTCAAAAGACAATTGGTATGAAAAAGATAAAAGTAACACAGTTAAAAAGTATCATCGACCGGTCGGAGCGCCAGAAAAGAACCATGGCAGCCCTGGGCCTGAAGAAAATGAATGCTTCAGTTGAAGTGGTGGCCACACCGCAGATACTAGGTATGGTTAGTAAAGTGAATCATTTGGTAAAAGTGGAAGAACTATAATTTACAATTCAAAATAATTTAAGCGAGGGGTGATTCCCCGTAAGTACAAAATCAACATACAATGAAATTACATACACTCAAGCCTGCGAAAGGTGCAACACACAAAGAGAAACGTATCGGCCGCGGTGAGGCCAGCGGTAAGGGCGGAACTTCCACAAAAGGTAATAAAGGCGGACAAAGCCGCGCCGGTTATAAAAGCAAGAAAGCGCATGAAGGCGGACAGATGCCCATCCAGCGCCGGTTGCCAAAACGCGGATTCAAGAACAATAACCGTATCGAATACAAAGTGCTTAACATTGGCCAGATAGACCACCTGGCGGAAAAATACAATCTTACCGAATTCAGTCTTCAGAATTTATATATCAACGGGTTGATCAGTCAGTCTGATAGTGTAAAGGTCCTGGGCAACGGCGAACTGAAAGGCAAATTCACTTTCAGGGTAAATGCCGCAAGTGAAAAGGCAAAAGCTGCCATCGAAGCTTCGGGCGGAACAATCGAGATAGTAAAATAATTTCACGATATTTGCCCGGCACAACCGGGCATGTCAAATTTTAGTTTTGCGCAAATCATTTAAATCGTATTAATTCTGTGAAGAAGTTCGTTCAAACACTTAAAAATATCTGGAGTATTGAGGAGCTACGCAATAAGATAGTATTTACATTATTGTTGATATTCATCTATCGTATCGGTTCTTTCATCGTTCTCCCCGGCATCGATCCCAATAAACTGGCCAACTTGACCAATAGTACCAAGACGGGTATGTTGGGTCTGTTGGATGCTTTTGTTGGCGGTGCCTTCCATAAAGCATCCATTTTTGCATTGGGTATCATGCCCTATATCTCTGCTTCCATCTTCATGCAGTTGATGACCATCCTGGTACCCCAGATGGCGAAGATCCAGAAGGAAGGCGAAAGCGGCAGGAAGAAGATCAATCAATGGACACGTTACCTAACGGTCATCGTTACTGCTTTCCAGGCAGCCGCTTATATCGGTTATTTAAAAAGCCCGGGAAATGCAGAAGCGATCATTCCTGCCTTCAGCGCTTATTTCTGGTTATCCACGGTAGTCATTCTTACAGTAGGTACCTTGTTTGTAATGTGGCTGGGAGAAAAGATCACCGATAAAGGTTTGGGTAACGGTACGTCTATCATCATCATGGTGGGTATCCTGGCCCGTTTGCCCCAGGCCTTTGGCCAGGAGTGGGCCGCAAGGTCAACCCGTGGTGCTGGTGGTTTACTGATCATGCTGATCGAAATTGTTTTTCTTATCGCGGTCATATTGGGTATCATCATGCTGGTGCAGGGCACCCGTAAAGTGCCGGTCAACTATGCCAAGCAAATTGTGGGCAACCGGCAGTTTGGCGGTGCAAGAAATTTTTTACCCTTAAAAGTAAACGCATCGGGTGTAATGCCCATCATTTTCGCACAGGCCATCCTGTTTTTACCAACCGTGTTCACGGGGTTCAAAGGAGAAGGCTGGGCAAGGTATTTTACCGACCATACCAACCTGGTGTACATGATTGTGTATTCCGTTTGCGTGATCGCATTCACCTTTTTGTATACAGCCCTTATATTCAATCCGAAACAAATGGCGGATGAACTGAAGCGCAATAACGGTTTCATTCCCGGCGTCAAACCCGGTCAGCCAACAGCCGATTATATTGGAACGATCATGGACAGGATCACATTACCCGGCGCCGTTTTGTTGGCCCTGGTGGGTATCCTGCCCGGCATATTCCAGTTGGTATTCGGTATGACACAGTCATTCGCTACCTTCTTTGGAGGCACGTCACTGCTGATCATGGTGGGCGTTATCCTGGATACATTGCAGCAGATAGAAACACAGTTGCTGATGCGCCAGTACGATGGTTTGATGAGCAGCGGAAGGATACAGGGAAGACAGACCGTTGCATCCGGAGGCGTATAATATCACTAAATCTCATCCAACTGGCAGCGATTAAGTAATAAATAATTTTCCAAAACCCCGGCCATAAATGTCGGGGTTTGTTTTGAAGTATAAGTGGTACAATGATCCATTATAAAAGCAAGGCGGAAATTGAACTGATGCGGGAAAGCAGTTTGCTCGTGAGCAAAACGCATGCCCTGATTGCGGGTTTGATAAAACCGGGCATCACCACCCTGTACCTGGACGGTATCGCTGAACAATTCATCAGGGACAATAAGGCAACCGCTTCTTTCAAAGGATACAACGGCTTCCCCTATGCTTGCTGCATTTCTGTTAATGATGCCGTAGTGCATGGATTCCCTTCAAAATACGAATTAAGAGGTGGGGATATTATTTCAGTGGATGTGGGTGTGTTCAAGAATGGTTTTCACGGCGACAGCGCTTATACCTTTGCGATAGGAGAGGTTTCCGCTGAAGTAAAACAACTGATGCGGGTAACGAAAGATTCCCTCTATAAAGGGATCGAAAAGGCCCGTCATGGCAATCGCGTAGGTGATATCGCCAATGCTATCCAACAATACACCGAAAAGGACCATGGCTATGGCGTGGTGCGTGACCTGGTAGGACACGGCCTTGGCCGGCACCTGCACGAAGAACCCCAGGTACCTAATTTTGGCAAGAAGGGTACAGGCGTAAAATTAAAAGAAGGAATGGTGATCGCCATCGAGCCCATGATCAACCTGGGCACAAAAGATGTCTTCCATGACAAGGATGGCTGGACGATACGGACTGGGGACGGAAAGGTATCTGCCCATTATGAACATGATATCTGCATTCAAAAAGGTCCGGCCGATATCTTATCTTCCTTCATAGAAACGGAAGCCGCGGAAAAAGCGAATGAAGAACTTTGTTCCGATTATTAAACCATTATTGATCAGAGTACCCTGAACTTCATCTCCACCCTTTTATCGTTCCAAATATTATCAGGGCTGATATAGGTATCCTTATACTGCATGATGATACCGGCCTTCGCGAAAATATCTCTTACCAGTTCACTGCAGATATAATTCCGGTTCCTTTCACGTTTGCTGATATGGAATAAGATGCGGATCATGATGCGTACGATCTCGAAATTATCATAGGGCCTGGTCAGTTCGTC
Source organism: Bacteroidota bacterium (assembly GCA_043781975.1). GTDB lineage: Bacteria > Bacteroidota > Bacteroidia > Chitinophagales > Chitinophagaceae > Ferruginibacter. The sequence continues at coordinate 1,139 of JAYWAZ010000349.1, read as the reverse complement.
AAGTCCAAAACTTATTCCCTTGTTCATGTTTTCCCTTTCTACGGGGAAGTTCAGCTGGGCGATCGTGATCTGTCCTTTGTAAGGGCGCTTGGTACCTTTATAATCCCGCAGGTATTTCGAGAGGGGAATAAGCCGGATGCCTATTCGTGGTTCTGCTTCCAGCATCATTACCCTGCCCAGTTCCTCATCTTTATAAATTACGGCAACATGGCTCCAGGTACTTTTGGTCAGTCTTTGTATTATTCCTGAAAATAAATAACTGCCGCTGCAAAAAACGATCTGACCCGTTTTAAGTTCCCCCCTTATGTTCTCATAATGTGTAAGGGACATGCCCATTAATATCTTTTTGGTGATGGGTTGTGCCATGTAAATAGTTATTAGTTGTTATTATTGGTTTATTGCCCATTTCCGATTGCCTGTTGTCCATTCTCTCCGGTTATTAATTACATTTGAAGGTACGAAAACAGGAAGATGAATAAAAAACGTTTGGTGGTCATCGGGGGCGGGGCGGCTGGTTTTTTTTGTGCCGTGAATGCGGCCAGGATGAACCCCGGCCTGGACGTGTTGATCCTGGAGAAAACCAATAAACTTTTGAGCAAGGTGAAAGTGAGTGGTGGCGGGAGGTGTAATGTAACGAAGGCCTGTTACAGCATTGCCGAGATGATAAAAAAATATCCCCGGGGCGCATCCTTCTTGAAAAAATCCTTTCATCATTTTTTTACATCAGATACCATCAACTGGTTCAAAGAAAGGGGCGTTGTACTGAAAACGGAAGCAGACGGACGAATGTTCCCGGTAACTGATTCATCGCAGACCATCATTGATTGCCTGATGAAAGAAGCCAATAAATATGGGGTGGAAATAAGGTTGAATGCTGAAGTAAAGGAATTGGCAATCGGCAATGGGCTATGGGCAAAGGAGAAAAGGCAGTTTGAGATTCTTTTGGGAAATAATAAAACTGAATATGCAGATTTCGTTTGTATCGCCAGTGGCGGCTACCCGAAGGGCGTTCAATATGCATGGCTGAAACAATTGGGTCATACCATTGATGAACCTGTTCCTTCGCTGTTCACGTTCAATATGCCGGGCAACGCCATCACCGGTTTGATGGGTGTTGCCGTGGATAATGTAGCGGTGAA
>JAYWAZ010000348.1:0-8410 GCA_043781975.1 Bacteroidota bacterium | reverse complement strand
TTTTAATTATCTTCGCAGCAAATTTTACGTATGAATCTTCACGAATACCAGGCAAAGGAATTATTGAAAAAATATAATGTTCCCGTTCAGGAAGGCATTGCCTGCAATACCCCCGGGGCAGCGGAGGAAGCTTACAAACAAATCCATACCCAATACGGAAGTAAATTCGCCGTTGTAAAAGCGCAGATACATGCGGGCGGACGAGGTAAGGGGAAAATTGCGGGTACTGAACAACGTGGTGTGGCGGTAGGTAAAACTGCGGAAGATGTGAAACAGATCGCACAAAATATATTAGGTGGTACCCTGGTGACCATTCAGACCGGACCCGCAGGTAAACTGGTGAATAAAGTGTTGGTTGCACAGGATGTATATTACGAAGGTCCCAACCCCGTTAAGGAATTTTATCTGTCGATATTACTGGACCGCACCAAAGGACAAAACGTGATCATGTACAGCACCGAAGGCGGAATGAACATTGAAGACGTGGCACATGATACGCCGGAAAAGATCTTTAAGGAATGGGTGTTCCCGGGAGGCCCCCTAGCCGGCTTCCAGGCAAGAAAGATCGCATTCAACCTGGGCTTAAGCGGTGAGGCCTTCAAGAACTGCATCAAATTCGTTACCAATTTGTACAACGCCTATGTAGGCCTCGATTGCGGCATGCTGGAAATAAACCCTTTGTTCAAGACGAGTGATGAGAAGATCATCGCCGTGGACTGTAAAATGAACGTGGATGATAATGCCCTGATGCGCCACGCGGATATCGCCGCCTTGCGGGATATCAGCGAAGAAGACCCCACCGAGGTGGAAGCGGGGCAATTCAACCTGAACTTTGTAAAACTGGATGGCAATGTGGGATGCATGGTAAATGGCGCCGGGCTGGCCATGGCCACCATGGACATGATCAAACTGAGCGGCGGTGAACCGGCCAACTTCCTGGATGTGGGCGGTACCGCCAATGCCCAAACGGTGGAAGCGGGTTTCCGCATCATTTTAAAAGACCCGAAAGTAAAAGCCATACTCATCAATATCTTCGGTGGGATCGTTCGCTGCGACCGGGTAGCCCAGGGCGTTATTGACGCCTACCAGTCCATCGGAAATATCAGCATACCCATTATTGTGCGTCTCCAGGGCACCAATGCCGACGTGGCTAAAAAACTGATCGATGAAAGCGGGCTGAAAGTTCAAAGCGCCATTTTACTGAGTGAAGCCGCGGCCCTGGTGAATAAGGCCCTAGCCTAACGTTATTGCGGGGAGACATACCGATACCTCTCGCGAAAGCAAACTCCCCTATCAACAAATGCATAATCCCATCCTTCCCGGTGGGATTTTTTTATCCTGCAAGTTTTGAGAATCTATTAACGCTCCTTTATAAAATGCTGGCACGGTTTGTTCGGATAGTCTTACTGAATCAAATTTTGAACATCATGAAAAAATTACTCGCAATGGCAACGGTGGTTGTAGTACTGTTGTCCTGTACCACAAGCCGCGTTTCCATGCCTTATGAAAGGAATCCCAATTATTCCCAACGAAGTTTTTACTATTATCCTTCGGCCAATGTTTATTACGACGGTTCCTGCAACAATTACCTTTACCAAAATGGCCGTAGCTGGGTATCAGCCTCTGTTTTACCAAGAGGATACTATATCGGAAACCAGCCCCGCTACCAGGTTTATTACAGGGGCCCCGAAGTATGGAGAGACAATGACCGGCACAGGAACATGTATTACAGGCAACCACCGGTCGTTTATGATGACCGATATGACGGAGACAGGGACCACCACAGGCACCATGACCAGAGGTATTATGGTCATTAAGACTTTTAAAATATTAAATGTAGCATGTAAAATGTAAAAGTTGAGAAATTCAATAATTCATAAGTTTCACCAGGTATAAAGCTGCTCACCTTTTACATTTTTGTATGCTAAATTCTACATTCTATACTTCTTTTACCATTGGTAACTCTACAAAAAAAATGGTTCCTTCGTCGGTTTCCGTTTCAAACCATATCGTGCCTTTAACCTCTTCCACGATGCCCTTGCACATGGCCAAACCCAAACCCGTACCCGAAGTTTTTGTGGTAAAATTGGGTGTGAATATCTGTGAACGCATGCCTACAGGTATACCGCTGCCATTATCTTTTACGCTGACCAGTACGGTATCGCCCGAGATCTTTTCATCAATATTGATATGAGCCGTCCTGTTATCGGGTACCGACTGCAATGCGTTTTGAATGAGATTAGTGAACAGGCGGTTGATATGTGTCCGGTCGGCATTGATCATAACGGTTTGCGGGCAAGGATTCCATACCAGCTCAAGTTTATCCCCCACCGCATGCAATTGTGTTACCGATTTCAACAGGTCGTGCAGGTCGAATACTTCATTATGCGGATTGCCAATATTGGCAAACTGGCTGAATTCGCCCGCTATCTGGTTCAGGTGGTCGATCTGTTCTACCAGGGTTTGTGCAACCTTTGCGGTCAGTTCCTTGATATTGTCCGATTTACTGCTGATGGCCCTTTGCAGGTATTGCAGGCTTAGCTTCATTGGTGTTAGCGGGTTCTTAATTTCATGCGCCACTTGCCGGGCCATCTCCCGCCATGCGCCCTCACGTTCGCTTTTGGCAAGGGCCGCGGCGCTGGCATCCAGTTTGCCCACCATTTTATTGTACTCCTTTACCAGTTCACCGATCTCATCATTCCGCTTCCAGTCGATCGCCTCATTGAGTTGGCCCAGGTTCACGGCCTTCATTTTTTCGCTGATGAAAGAAAAGGACCGCGTGATACGATTGGTGATGAATAAAGCCACGATGCCCGCGATCAGAAAAATAAAAGCATTCAGGTTGATGATGGTCACGAGAAAGTTGGATATCTCCTGCCGCAGCTTGCTCTGAGAAGTAAAGTGCGGGATATTAAGATAGGCATATTCCCTTCCGGTTTCGTCGATCACCGGAACATAACTGCTCACATAACTGAGTTTGCCGATCCTTTCTTCTTTAAAATACTGTACTTCTTTGAGGATGCTCAGGTGATAAAAAGCCAACGGGTCCATCTGTGTGCTTACAATCCCCTTCTTATAAGGCAGGGGCAGGGATGATACCTGTAAATTACCTTCCAGGTCATACAAGTTGATGTCGAAGGCGTGTACTTCCGCGATCTTCGCAATGATCTTTTCCAGTTTATCGCGGTAACCGTCATCATATATTTTTACCACATCGTCAAAGATGGCGAGGTCAGATAAAGAAGACCGGATCTCCGTTTCCATTACGTGTATGGCCACACTTAGTTTTTCCCGGTTGTTGTTCTGGTAACGGCTGATGAAAAAGAGGATGGTGGCGGCGCCGATGATCAAAAAGGATAAAATGCTGATGAAGATGATCGTGCCATGGATCTGTGAGCGGATACTGAGCTGCCAGTAATTCCTCACCCGCTGCTTATTGAATCCCGAGCGGATGAAAACATTCAGTAACCAGAACAGCGCCGTCAGCAGCAGGAAGGCGCAGAATAAATAAGAGAATAGCGTGATGGACTCAATGACCATACTGTCCTCCCTGGCGATGATCACTACTTTTTGAGGAGGGGTGCGGTACCATAGCTCGCTATACCCTTTCCCATCATGAAGTTCAAATTCTTCTTTCGGCGTTTGCTGCAGGGTTAGCCGCGTAGGAAAGGGATAATCATTGTGGCTGCTTACCAGTTGGCCGTTATTGTAAATGGCGAACGCATATACCGAGGAATTTTCAATGGCGTTATTATTGCCTTTGGAGAACAACTCGGGATAAAGGGTCTCGGGTTTGTTCTTTTTCGGGCTGGCAAGGATAAAGATATAGCCCAACAGACTGTCGTTCGCATTGGTGATATCCTTCCGGGCGATATAACTGAAACGGTCATACGATTCATCGTAATAATAAAGGTCAGCGATCCCCGTAGGCTTGGCCTGGGTATTCAACACCACGTTCAGTTCATTGAAACCCGTGGAATCGGCGTTGTGCAAAGGCCTTTCCTGGGCGTCAAAAGAAAAGATCCTGGCCTCATACCTATTGGTAAATCCAGAGAAATTACTCTTCACCAGGCTGTCTTTAAAGAACCGGCCAGATGAATCCTGCTTAAGCCTTTCAAAATTCGCCGCCAGGAATTCATTGCGAAAATCGGTGAGCATCGTGTTCATCAGCGTGACGCTAGATGTGGCCGATTTGGAAGCAAGGGTTTCGGCATAATGCTGCCTGTTCATCAGTTCTTTTTTCTGGTTCTCCTTTACGATAATGGCCGTAATGGATATGGAAAAAAAGAATAACCAAAAAACCAGTCGCGAAGAAGTGATGCGGGTGGTCAGTAAAGTAAAATAACTGGTGTTGAGTAAAAGCAGGAAGAACAGCGACCAGATGAGTACATACAATTCAAAACTGGCATTGGTATGTAAAAGCCGAAAGCTGAGGTAAGCCAGGCCTGCCATGGCAACAGTAAAATATAACACCAGCATGTTCTTAGGTATCACCGGCCTGAGCAGGTATAAAAGGATCTGGCAAAGGATAAAATAACCGATAGCGATACAGCTCAGCACGATAAAACCGAATACGCTGTAAATATTCAATGTGAAAAAATTGATGACCTCAAAGGATATCTGTGAATCGGCTACCATGCTGCGAATGATCTGTGCACAGGTAAAGCTGGCAGCCAGGAACAGCAGGGTGACCCCCGTCAGCACCAGGTACCTGGTTACCGGCTTTTTAACCGGGACCATGATATTTTTTTCCTGCAATTGATGCCGGATGAACAATACCAGCCAGACAAACAGGATGGAATTGAGCAGCAGGTCGCCCAAAGACCTGAGTACGGCATTTGAGCCATAAACAGCCGGGTCGAACAATTCAAACTGGCGAAAATTCAGGGGAACGGGGTAATAATAACCGGCCCCGCGAAGCAACACAATCATCGTTATCAGAAATAAAACACCCTTCCATAAACGATGGTATTGCGAAATATAGGTTGCAATCAAATGAATGAAAAATAATACAAACAAGGCCGCCAGTATCCTTAGCCCTGCCGCTGCGGGGTTATTCCGCGTAATGACGTTACTGGTTTTCTTTACCAGGTAAAACAGGTCGTTGCCACTGACAGACCTTACGGCACTGGCTGTTTGTTGCGGTGAGATATCGTAATCATTCTCGATCCCATCGCCCACGGCGAATGCATTGCGGAGGTATTCATTGGTGATGATATAATTCCATTTCACGGGGATCAGTGCAACGGTAATGCTCTTGGGGGCGCTGATCTTTCGCCATACATAATACCCGTTCTGCAAACGGATGAAACCGTTTTTAGCGGGCAAGGCCAGCAAGGACTCACTGGGCAATACCGATTGCGTGTTCCAGAAAACAAGCTGGTGCTGACCTATATCATTGATGAAATAGCGGTACAGGAAAAAATCTTTATTGGTAAGCCGCTGCAAAAAGGATTCATCATAACTGTTGTCGGATAATTTCCGCACAAAGCCCGTATCTGCTGCCAACTGGTCAAAGGCTTTTTCCTCTTGCTGTACATAGCGCTCAATATTATTACGGACCGATGTCACCGAAGAATTGCCCGACCAGTAATTGTCAATGATAAAAGAAATGGTGACCAACCAGGCAGCGATCAGCAACAGGTAACCGTTCCTGTAAAAATAGCGGCTTAAGGTATTTTTAGTTTGCAATGATTGAATCAAATGATTAGCTTTTTTTTATCCTGTCCCAGATGGCATCCAGTTCAGCAAGGGTCAGGTCATGTACCTGTTGCCCGTTCTTCAGGGCCTCTTCTTCCATCCTGGTAAACCGGTCAATGAATTTTTTATTTGTCCTTTCCAGGGCATTTTCAGCATCTACCTGCAAAAACCTTGCAAAGTTTACCAGGGAGAAGAAAACATCTCCCAATTCATCCTCTATTTTACCGGTATCGCCGGAACCGATCGCTTCAAAAAGCTCCTTTTGCTCTTCCTCCACCTTATCCCATACCTGGTCTCTGTTTTCCCATTCAAAGCCCACCTGCTTTGCCTTTTCCTGCAGGCGCATGGCTTTCACCATGGATGGCAATGACCTGGGAACGCCGCTTAAAACAGAGGTCTTGCCTTCCTTCAATTTTATTTTTTCCCAGTTTTTTTTAACATCTTCATCGTCGTTCACCACGGTATCACTGTAGATATGCGGGTGCCGGGCGACCAGTTTATCACAAACCGCGTTGATGGCTTCGGATAGGGTGAACCGGTTTTGCTCCGCTCCTATTTTGGCATAAAAGACAATGTGCAGTAACAGGTCGCCCAATTCCTCCTTGATGCCCTTCCAGTCGTTATCGGTGATCGCATCAGCCAGTTCATAGGTCTCTTCAATGGTGAGCTGGCGAAGGGTTTGAATGGTTTGCTTCTTATCCCAGGGACATTTTTCGCGGAGGTCATCCATGATCGATATCAAGCGGGTAAAAGCATCTGTTGCGGAAGGATTCATTATTTATTATTAAATTTTAAAAAAAGAAAAGAAAAGGAATACGACAAAAAGGCTGACCATGGTGATCAGGAACATGAGATTCAGTAAAAAATATTTCAGGATGGTCTTGCCCCGCCGTTGCCGGTAAAAATTACGCATGGCCTTGTATTCATAAAAGAAAAGAGACAATATGATCGTCAGTTTTAAATATTTGATCAGCCCCCAGTGCAACTGTTCCTGAATCTTATCCAGTCCGAAGATGAATAGCAGGGCGATGAATACGAAAATATACAACTGGATGCTGAAGATGGCATGATCGACATAATAGAATTGTTTCCTCCGTACATACAGGAGTTTCAGCAGCAGGGCCAGCAGGGGCAATGAAATGAACAGCATTTCCGGCAGGGAATGCAATAAGCCGTTCGTTAAATCGGCCAAAAAATGCTTGAAGTTATTCCCATATTTTTCATTGACGGACATACCCTTGTAAACCAGTTGCCGGGTAAACCAGTGGTGATGGATGGCGCCCGATGCCAGCAGGGAATCATATTCTTTTTTTGACTTGTAGCCCAGATTAAAAATACGATTGGCGGTCTTCGTGGCAGTGCTGTCGGTGTATTTTTTGAATTGCTCCCGGGTCATCGGAAAGTCGGCCTTATTTTCCCTACGATTGATCTTCCGGGTATAATCAGCGAATTCCGTTGAACCCATTTGATTGATATCTGCCAGGGGCCTGTCATCAATATTTATATTCTTAGCAAGAGACTGTTCATCCACTTTAAAAAAACTGAAAAAGATGAGGAAGAAAAAAGCCGATGTGAAAACATACATCCTTACCGGGTTCAGGTAACTGGCCCTGCGGCCGGCCATGTATTCCCTGGATAAAAAACCCGGGCGAAAAGTGAGGAACTTTAAGGTGGTGAAAAATTTGCCGTCGAAATGGGTAATGTCCTGGAAAAAATGGGAAACAAGGTGCCATACCGTTTCCTTGGTATCAATATTTTCCTGTCCGCAGATATGGCAATACTTACCATATACCTGGGCATTGCAATTCAGGCAATTTCTTTCCGTCCTTTCTTTTAAATGGTTCAAGTTTCAGGTAATTTTGTTAAAAATAATAAAGTTTGGGCGGTTGAGGGCCTAAGGCATCATTTAAGCTATTGAAAGATAGTTTACATTTGACAGGTGAAAAATCGATCCATGCGTATAACCCCCTTCCTTTTCGTGATCGCCCTGGTAACGGTAGCTGATGCCCGGGCGCAGTATTATTATAAAGACATCGTCAGCAACCGGCAGTCGCTGGAGGAAATTGCCAGGTTGAAGGATCAGAAGATCCACAGCATCAGCATTAAAAGTTTTGAAGACGATGGGAGCCCCAGCGACGGTTTTTTCTGTGAAAGGAAGATCAGTAAGAATTATACCAGCGCTGAAACCCTTACCAAATCAAATGTCACGGGTTCTTCCATTTTCACTTCCACATTCAGCAAAAACGGCCAGTTGGTGAAAACCGTTGACAGTTCGGAGATCGCTTCCAGCACTTCAGACTATAGCTATGATGATAACGGGCGTGTAACGGCGATCCGTTCTTCGGTGCGTTCCAGCGATGATGATTTCACCAATGAGATCGTGGAAGAACATGTGTACCGTTACAATGAAAAGGGCATACTACTGAAAATGATACGCGTGAAGAATTTTACAGACAGCAGTACCATCCTGTTCTCGCTTGATGAAAAAAACAATATCGCCATTGAAAAGGACAGCAAGACCGGGGGGACTTTTTATTATTATTATGATACGAAGAACAGGTTGACCGATGTGGTGCACCTGAATCAATTCAACCAGAAAATGCTGCCCGATTATGTTTTTGAATACAACAGTGCCGGGTTGATCACGCAGATGACCACTACCGAGGAAGGCGGCAGTTATTATTATATCTGGAAATACACTTACGACAAT
>JAYWAZ010000347.1:0-3043 GCA_043781975.1 Bacteroidota bacterium | reverse complement strand
CCTCAGAACTTACTGTTTTGGCCTCGTCCTGCTTGGTGTTATCCTGGTTTTCACCGGTGAACCTTACCGGGGAATAATACACATCATCCGGTGTTTGTCCGCTTTTATAGGCGGTGCTGCAACTACTGAATAGCGCTACAGTAATGATAAGGAGTAGAATTTTAGTTGGCATGTTGGTTAATTTAAGACAGTTAAAAATGAAGTTACTATTTTTGTGCAGTTCTGAAGGATATTGATATTTTCACAAAACCTTTGCCATAAGACGAAAAGGTTTAGTATATGAATGTTAAATAAGTGCTAAAAGAACCTGGCCAATTGCTAAAAGTCAGGGATATGGTCAGACGGGAACCACCCGGTCACTAAAAAAAATACAATGAGTAAAGAACTAACATCGAGGGCTGAAGATTATTCGCAATGGTACAACGACCTGGTGATAAAAAGCGGGCTGGCCGATCATTCTGCCGTGCGTGGCTGCATGGTCATCAAACCCTATGGCTTCGCGTTATGGGAGAACATGCGTGACCAGTTGGACAAAATGTTCAAAGATACCGGGCACGTGAATGCCTATTTCCCCTTGTTCGTACCCAAAAGTTTATTTGAGGCCGAAGAAAAAAATGCCGAAGGCTTTGCGAAGGAATGTGCCATCGTTACACATTACCGATTAAAAGCCGATCCCGATAATAAGGGTAAGCTGATGGTTGATCCGGATGCGAAACTGGAAGAAGAACTGATCGTGCGTCCTACGAGCGAAGCCATTATTTGGAATACCTATAAAGGTTGGATCCAGTCGTACCGCGATCTTCCCCTTCTGATTAACCAGTGGGCCAATGTGGTTCGCTGGGAAATGCGTACGCGCTTGTTTTTACGAACAGCAGAATTCTTATGGCAGGAAGGACACACGGCACATGCCACACGTGAGGAAGCCGTGGAAGAAACCGAACGCATGCTTGACGTGTATGCTGATTTTGTAGAATCTTATATGGCCGTTCCTGTGATCAAAGGGGTGAAAACGACCAACGAACGATTCGCCGGGGCCGAGGATACCTATTGCATTGAAGCCATGATGCAGGACGGGAAGGCACTTCAGGCGGGGACATCGCATTTCCTGGGACAGAATTTTGCCCGGGCATTTGATGTAAAATTCAGTGATAAGAATAATAAGCTTGACTATGTGTGGGCCACTTCCTGGGGCGTTTCCACCCGGCTGATCGGAGCCCTCATCATGGCCCATAGCGACGATCAGGGATTGATCATGCCGCCAAAGATCGCTCCGCAACAGGTGGTGATCGTTCCCGTTTATAAAGGAGACGAAAGTAAGGCGGTGATCGATGCAAAAGCAACTGAATTGATGGGGCAACTCAAAGCATTGGGCGTACGGGTGAAATTCGACAACAATGATAACAGCCGGCCGGGATGGAAATTTGCCGAGTACGAATTGAAAGGCGTACCCGTTCGGGTAGCGATGGGCCTTCGGGACATTGAAAATAAAACGGTTGAAGTGGCCCGGCGCGATACAAAGGAAAAGAATATCATACCTATTGAAGGCCTGGCAGCCAGTATCCTGCAATTACTGGACGATATTCAGCAAAATATGTACAACAAAGCGCTTGCTTTCCAGACCGAACATATCAACCCTGCGGATACCTGGGATGATTTTATAAAAATACTGGATGAAAAGGGTGGCTTTGTTTCAGCGCACTGGGATGGCACAGCAGAAACGGAAGAGAAGATCAAAGAGCAGACAAAAGCCACCATCCGTTGCATACCATTGAATAATAAAATGGAAGCGGGATCCTGTATTCTGACCGGTTTACCGAGTACACAGCGGGTGTTGTTCGCAAGGGCCTATTAAACAACATTGCCATGCCGCGGGGACGGATTGCCGGAATATTTCAAACTTGTTATATTACAGCTAAATAATTTATTGCATTTTCGAATTTATCAAATACTAAAATAAATATCATGGAAACGAATACGAATTTATTGTCCAATGAATTGCAGATAGACGGAATATCACAGGGGCATTTGTCTGAAACGGCGAAATGGGCGAAATTCATCGCGATCGCCGGATTTATTTTCAGTTTTCTGATACTGGTATTTGCATTTTATTATGTATCCCTGATGTCGAGGTTCGAAGGCGCATTTGGCAGGAGCAGGGATGTGCGGTCAACCACACTTTTTGTGAGCATTTTTTATGGTGTTGTAGCCATTGTATGGATCATATGTTCGGTTTACCAGTTAAAATTCGCTTCAAAATTATTGTCAGCCCTGCAGGGCAATGACCAGGCGGAACTGAATGCATCACTTCTGAACCAAAGAATGTATTACCGCATCAGCGGTATCGTAACGATCATCGGCCTGATCTTTTCCCTGATCGGGGTACTGGGTCTGATGCTTACGCTATCGAACAGGGCGATTTAGACCCGTGCATGCCAGTCTTACTATTCTTCTTTCGTAGCGAGGTAGTTGTAATCTTCAAGTAATTTTTCGAGGAACTGGTCGGAGTGCATATCCGATTTGATCTTTAAGACCTCCTTCACTTTCATGGCCACCCGGTTGCACATTTCGTAGTTGCTTCTTTTAGAGGCCTGGGTGATCACCGTCTTGATGGTATTGATGTCGCGGTCGCTGAGCCGCATCACATCGGGGAACAGCACTTTATAATCCGTTTTATTCACTTCCATGAACACGGTGTCCTCAACCGTAAGTTTTGATTTTGTATTAACGACCACGGTGCCTGCTGCAAGGTCGCCCAGGCGCTGGCTTTTAGGGGTGATGGCAATCGTGATCACTACCGCTATTCCAAATAAGGCTGTTATAAACGTGTACACCAGCAGGGCTTCCTTTGAAAAAAAAATATAACCGAACAGGAAGGGCCATTCGAAGAATTTAGTGATCCATCGCAGCATGAATTGTCCAAGTGTGGGTTCACCGCCTTCGAGGCTGATGACACGGATGGACAGTATCTTTTTACCGATGGTTTGTCCGTTCATCCAGAGTTCAGCCAGTAATGAATATAAAAGCATGGGAAGGGAGATCACGA
>JAYWAZ010000346.1:0-3077 GCA_043781975.1 Bacteroidota bacterium | reverse complement strand
CCCTCGGGAAGAAGGTCCAGTATACGTTTCAATAATGCGTCGAGGCCTGTCTTTTTTAAGGCAGAGACCGAGACCACTTCCCTGCAATAGGGTTGCTGTGCAAAAAATTTTGCCGTTGTTTTCAGTTGCTCCTCATTGACCGTATCGGCCTTGTTCAGGATGACGATGGCCGGCACTTTAAGGTGCAGCGCGGAAAAAATAGCCTGGCTCTCATCCGTATTTTCCCTTACATCAGTGATCAGCAGGGCCAGGTCGGCGTCTTCGAGGCTTCCCTTTACGGCCTGCATCATTTTTTCGTGCAGCTTGTATTTCGGTTCGATGATACCGGGCGTATCTGAGAATATGATCTGGTGATCCTTACCCGTGAGGATGCCCTTGATACGATGCCTGGTGGTTTGCACCTTGTGCGAAACAATGGCCAGTTTCTCTCCCATCAAGGCATTGAGGAGCGTGCTTTTTCCCGCGTTGGGCTTACCGAATATGTTTACAAAACCGGATTTCATGATCGTGATTATTGGGCTGTTCAGGAGATAACTTGACTAACACAAACAGGCAATAGCGTGGAGGAGATAATCAAATTCACCAGCGAAAACAGCTGAGAATAAAAAAGGCTCAACAGAGCCTTAATCTTTTTTGTTGCGAAAACTGGGATCGAACCCGTGTCCGCCAACGGCGGATAAGAGCCCTACTCCTTAGTCTTTTTTGTTGCGAAGACTGGGATCGAACCAGTGACCTTCGGGTTATGAGCCCGACGAGCTACCGCTGCTCTACTTCGCGGTGCAAAGCTAATGTTTTACGGCTACCTTGCCAAATAATAAACTTTGATGTGTAAATTTGATCATGCAAAAAAAATACCTGACCCCGCTCCTGATGGCCCTGCTGCTGGTAGTATCCGGCGGTTGCAAAAAAAAGATAAAAGAACAGGAAGACGACCTGTACAGCCGCCACCTGCAGCGCCATGTAAAATTGACCATCATCACCACCCCTGAGCCCGATGATAAGAGCGAATTGAACCTCTTGTTACTGAATGACGGCCAGGACATGGAAAAATTCCGTGTCCACGAAATCGTGGACAGTTTATACCGAAAAAAAGCGATCCAGCCGCTGGTGATCGTAGGCATCCATACGGGCGACAGGATGAAGGAATACGGCGTGGAGGATTACCCCGATTACCAGAACAATGGCGATAAGGCGGGATATTACGCCGCTTTTATCGATGATGAACTGTACGCCTATGCAAAGAAGAAAGCGGGTGTCCGTAAATTCAGATCAGTGGCGATAGCCGGATGCTCACTGGGTGGGTTATCCGCTTTTGACATCGCCTGGAACCACGCGGACAAGATCGACAAAGTGGGCGTCTTCTCCGGTTCATTCTGGTGGAGGGATAAGGACGCGAAGGCAGTCGATTACTCCGACGACAACGACCGTATCATGCTGAATAAGATACGTTCTTCACGGAAGAAACCGCATCTCCAGTTCTGGTTCTATGCCGGCGGTAAGGAAGAAGAAGGCGACCGCGATAAGGACGGGATCATTGATGTGGTGGATGATACAAAGGACCTTATCACGCTGGTAAAAAGTAAAAATGTATGTGCGCCTGACGATATCCTTTATTCCGAGGATCCCAATGGCAAACATGATTATCCTTACTGGAGTGCGCAGTTGCCTGCGTTTTTGGTGTGGGCTTTTGGGAGATGAATATTGTTGAAAGTAAAAGGTTGATGGTTACTATTCGCGAACTTTCAACTTTGAACTTTCAACTATCAACCTTCAACTACTAACTCTTCTTCATAATACTGCTCGCCCCGCTGCTGTGCATCTCTTTTACCGATGCATTGCCCGCGAAATAAATATGGCTGGCGCCACTGGCATTAGCGTTTAATTCTTTGTTCACTGTTATATTGATATCCGAAGCCCCCGATGCGCCGGCGGTACACATATCTGTAACCAGGCCGTATGCTTTAACATCGCTGGCGCCACTGGTTTCAATGTTCACCGTATTGGCCGAGCCCTCAATGGTAACATCTGATGCGCCGCTCAGGTCAAGGTCCAACTGGCTCACTTTTACAGCGCCCTTGAAATCGCTTGCTCCTGACAAGTGCAAACTCAATGAAGCAACCTGGATGGCCCCAGACACTTTTATATCAGCGGCACCGGAGGCTTCCAGTTTTTCAATAGTCTTAAAGGAAACATAGGCTTTCAATTTTTTATTGCCGGTGCTCAGTATCCTGTCGCCATGATAAGATATTTTTAAGACCCCGTTCTCCACCGTTGTCTTGATATTATTCCTGAACCGTTCCTCCGAAGCGCTCACGGCGACGGCTTCATCTGTTGACTGTGAAAGGTACAGGTCGATGCCGCCGGAGACCCTGATCGAGTTGAAAGTACCGTTAAGCGTTCTTACTTCAGCGTTAGGATCAACAACAATATCATGTTGCGCCTTCGCGGCAATGACCGTTGTAAATAGAACCATCATTAAAAATATCCTTTTCATACCTGTCGGTTTGTTGTTGGAAATAATACCGGTTTATAATAGCGTTATTTTTCTTTTTTCACGATACCGCCGCTGCTGATGTTAACGTCCCTTATCAGCGCCGTGCCCTTGTACCGGATACCGCCGCCGCTATTGGCCTTCGCATTCAGTTCCTTGTTGATGGTGATGTGAACCCCGGCACCGCTGCTTGATTTCGCCGTACAGTAATCCACCGTCAGTTCGTATCCTTTAAAGATAGAACCGCTGCTGCCCTCTACATTGATCTTGTCGGCTTTTCCCGAAACGGTCATCCCCGAACCGCTGTTTTGTTCCACCCTCAGTTCCTTCGCGGTGATCTTACCGTTGAAGTGCGAACCGCTGGTGAATTTCATATCCAGGCTGGCCACATCGATGCCTCTATATGCTCTAACATCGGCACCGCCCGAGGCCACCAGTTTTTCCAGGGTCTTAAAAGAGACCCAGGCTTTTAATTTCCGCTTTTCGTTAAAGGCGTAATTGATACCCTTGTTGTCATAATAGATCTTCAATGTATTGTTCTCCACTTCGGTCTTAAAACGATCCATATACTTTTCGTCCGCAGCGC
>JAYWAZ010000345.1:0-3078 GCA_043781975.1 Bacteroidota bacterium | reverse complement strand
AGGCGCGACGTGCCGAAGCGGCGCCAGAGCTGCGCGTCGAGGTTGTCCTGCGTGAGCATGCCGTTCGATCCGCCGTAGGAGTACGGCAGGATCGACTCGGCCCCCGCGCCGGCCTTCGCAGCCACGAAGCGCGAGGCGATGAGCTCGATCGCTTCGTCCCACGTCACGCGCTTGAATTGGCCGGAGCCTTTGCGTCCGTCGCGGACGGCCGGATAGAGCAGGCGGTCCGGTCCGTACACGCGCTCGCCGAATTTTCGCACCTTCGCGCAGATGTAGCCGTCGGTGACCGGATTCTTGCGCGATCCGTCGATGGTCACGACCTTGCCTTGCTGCACGGTGACGGCGAGACTGCACGCATCCGGGCAATCGAGCGGGCAGGCCGTTTCGACGACGGTCGTGGTGGCGCCGAGCACCTGCTCGCGCGTGGATCGGTCAGGTCTGCCTGGTGTCGCCATGGGGATACCATAACATTGCCACCAACGCATTGAATAACCGGGCACCATCAAGGTGCAGTTTCAATTTATTTTCAAGGCATACTTCTTTAATAGCCTGTATATCAGCAAAATTGTAACAAGCCCCACCTCCACGGTTAGCTGTATTTTCTAAGGATACAAGGGTAGAAGCAGGTTTATGAACATCATCCGGATTGATGTTTTCTTTAACCTGATCAGCCGTAATCCTTCCCCGGCTACCATCAATCAACCGAACAGAGGCACCTGAATTGAAGGCTATCCCGCCTCCTTCATATTGATAAACATGCGATAAGCGCTCACAAATCACTTCATCGCCCGGCTGGGTATGGCATTTAATAGCAATTTGATTGGTCATGGTACCGCTCGGACAAAAAATAGCCGCTTCCATACCAAAAAGGCTGGCGCTCATGGCTTCCAGTTGGTTAATAGAGGGGTCTTCGCCAAAAACATCATCGCCAACGGGGGCTTTCATCATGGCTTCCAGCATGGAAGGGGTGGGACGGGTAACCGTATCAGATCGAAAGTCTATCATAGGTTGCGAAGATAGTTGGAAACAGAAGTTTTATTTACTTCAGGGAGGGGATAATTTATTCAGAATAGAATAGAAAGCTTGCGTTTTTTTGCCCATTTCTGTAAGTTTTTCCACAATTACTGGCAAAATTCGATGTTGCAACGTACCTTTGCAGGCTTCTGAATGGACTATCGAAAGTTTAACGATTTCCTTACAGCGTTTACAAAACAAATCGGGTCTATTAGTCGTTTATATATTAATACGTAATTACACAACATGAGGCAGCTCAAAATCGCTACACAGATTACCAACAGAGATTCGCAAGCCGTTGAAAAGTATCTGCAGGAAATTTCAAAGATCCCGATGATCACCCCGGAAGAAGAAACCACACTGGCCCAACGCATTAAAATGGGCGATCAGCGTGCACTGGATAAACTGGTTCAGGCCAATTTACGTTTCGTGGTTTCGGTGGCCAAGCAGTACCAGCACCAGGGGCTTTCGCTGAGTGATTTGATTAATGAGGGTAACCTGGGTTTGATCAAAGCCGCACAGCGTTTCGATGAAACCAAAGGTTTCAAATTTATCTCTTACGCGGTTTGGTGGATCCGCCAGTCTATTTTACAGGCTTTGGCAGAACAGGGAAGATTGGTGCGTTTACCACAAAATAAGATCGGAACTTATAACAAAGCAAACAAAGCTTATATGGCTTTTGAACAGGAGCATGAGCGCGAGCCATCTACTGAAGAACTGGCTGAAATTCTCGAAATGAGCGAAACCGAGATCAACAATATTTTCCAGAGTAATACCCGACACACTTCATTGGATGCCCCGGTTCACGAAGCTGAAGATGTTGCCATGGGCGATTTGCTTGAAGGCAGTGATGATACCGATGAAGATGTGATGAAAGATTCACTGCGTGAAGAGATCCGTCGTGTATTAAAATCACTTAGTCCGCGTGAAGCCGAGATCGTAAATGCTTATTTCGGATTGGATGGCGAAAATGGCGTTACCATTGAGCAGATCGGGATGAAATATGATTTGACCAAGGAACGTATCCGCCAGATCAAAGAAAGGGCCATTAAACGTTTGCAGAAAGCCCGTTACAGCAATGCATTGAAAGCTTATCTGGGATAACCAACTTTACAAAATTGTTTTGAAGCCCTACTGCAGTCAGTGGGGCTTTTTTATAAACCAACTTTTCTCTTTTAACTGTTAACTTTTAACTGTTTCGGATGTTATAGTAATATAATTTTGTATCATGAAAAAATGGGGTGTTTATATATTCTTTTTTTGCGTACTCACAGCATGTGAAAAAACATTGACAATACAACCTGATTCCCAAACACCCAAGCTGGTTGTAGAAGGACAGATTGAAAGCGGCCAGGCGCCCATTGTGGTATTATCCAACTCACTGGATTATTTTTCTACAATAGATGCGGCCACTTTAAACAGCTCTTATGTACATGGTGCCAAATTAACCATCAGTGATGGAAGCAAAACGATACCATTGAAGGAGTTTACAGTGCCGCTTACCGGGGGATTTTTCTTTTATTATTATAGTCCGAGCCAGTCGAGCCCCTTAACAACGATGTTTGGCGATTTTGGAAAGAAATATGACCTCAGGATTGAAACCGGCGGCCAGGTGTATTTCTCATCCACCAATATCCCTTTGCTTGCCAAAAAAATTGACTCGCTCTGGTGGAAGAAAGCGCCTTCTATACCTGACACAAGTAATAAAGTGGTTTTAATGGCTCGGGTAACCGATCCTCCCGGATATGGCAATTATATCCGCTATTTTACCAAAACCAACCGTTTTGATTTTTACCCCGGGTTAAACAGTGTATTTGATGACCAGATCATTGATGGAAAAACCTATGATGTGCAGGTATTTCAGGGTGTTACAAAAAACGAAAAGGTGCAGCGCAGCGATTATGGATTTTTTAACCGGGGAGATACTGCCATTGTTAAATTTTGCAATATCGACAAGGCCAGTTATGATTTCTGGAGAACATGGGAGTTTACGTACCAATCAGTCGGTAACCCATTCTCTTCACCTGGAAAAGTGGCAGGGAATATCAATAACGGAGCATTGGG
>JAYWAZ010000344.1:0-3095 GCA_043781975.1 Bacteroidota bacterium | reverse complement strand
TTGATATGCCCCGTACCAGCGCAACCGGATGCTGCTTCGTGCGCTTGAAAAATATGATATACGCCGAACTGAAAACAGCCGTGGGGATGGAGATGATCAGCAACTCAAAGATATAATCTACCGGCGCGGATGAAACGAGTTTGAATACCCCGTAAAAGGTTCCAACGATCAATCCTATGATCACGGGCACCGATAAGAATAGAAAAAAGAGGAGAATATAAAGCTTGCTGTATTTTACGAATTTATCATCCATCAGTTGTTGTTGATATTTAGATCAGCTAGTGGGTAGTGATTAAAAGCCAGTGGGGTTTACTACTCGCTACTCCCCACTTCCCTCTTCCCGCTTCCCACTGACCTCTATTCCTAAAAATAACTCAGGTTAGTCTTCGGCGTTAGCGCCATCAGCGTCTCGTACATCAGGTGAATGGTATATTCGATATCATCCTTGTGCAACATTTCAACGGTGGTATGCATATAACGAAGCGGAATGGAGATCAGCACAGACGGGCATCCCTCATTGGCATAAGCAAAGGAATCGGTGTCGGTGCCGGTACTGCGGCTCACCGCGTGCAACTGCAGGGGGATCTTGTTCTTTGCGGCCACCTGCTGCACGATATCAAGTAATTTATTATGTACAGCAGGTCCAAATGTTAGTGAAGGCCCTTTACCGCAAACCGTTTCACCCTGTATGATCTTACTGATCATGGGTGTTGACGTGTCGTGTGTAACATCGGTGATGATGGCGACATCCGGTTTGATCCTGCGGGCGATCATCTCGGCACCGCGTAAACCGATCTCTTCCTGGACAGCATTGACGATGTAAAGGGCGAAAGGCAGTTTTTTCTTATTGGCCTTTAACAACCTGGCCACTTCGGCGATCATGAATCCGCCCACGCGGTTGTCGAAAGCGCGGCCGATCAGGTGACCATAGGCCAGTTCCTCAAATCCTTCTTCATAAGTGGCCACCGCCCCGATATGTATACCCAGTGCTTCCACTTCTTTTTTATTTCTCGCGCCGCAATCCAGGAACAGGTTATCCACCTTGGGCTGCGTTTCCTTGCTGTCGCCGTTGGCCATTCGCGTGTGGATGGCGGGCCATCCGAAAACAGCTTTCACCGGGCCTTTCTTACCGTGAACGAGTACCCGCATGGAAGGCGCGATCTGGTGGTCTACGCCCCCGTTCCGTTTCAGGTAGATGAACCCTTCGGGCGAAATATAATTCACGAACCAGCTGATCTCATCCGCGTGTGCTTCTATCACCACTTTGAAGGTCGCAGAAGGATTGATCACGCCCACCGCGGTGCCATAAGGGTCTGTGAAATGGCTGTCGACAAAAGGAAGGATATATTCCAGCCAGAGTTTTTGCCCGCTGGTCTCAAAACCGGTTGGGGAAGGATTATTGATATAGTTCTTTAAAAAAATATAGGATGCTTCGTTAAGGAGGCGCTTTGTTCGCTTTGCTTTTGCCATAATGGGATTTTACTGTCGCAAAATTAACTAAATACTTGCTATGTAAGTAGCGAGTGCCGAAAATAACATCATGCCATCCACGATGAAATAATAAAAAAAGTATCCTTGTTTCCGGGTAGAAAAATAATAAGTGACCAACAGGGCGATGGTTGAGACCTGGAAAGCGATCACCTGCCGGATACTAAGGCCGTAATAGGGTAAAAGAAAATTGGTGGAAAAGAAAATGCAGAAGATGGTGATGATGATGAATTTCACTGTGGTTAATGACAGGTCAGTGGCCAGGCTCCGGAAACCGCGTACCTTATCCACGGCGATATCCCTGTTGTCGAAAATGATGCAGAGCATCAATAAGAACAGGAAACGCCTTGTGAATATATACAGCACAATATTATCCAGATGCGGAAAGGTTAATTTCATTGGGATATAGGCGGTCACGTAGGTCCAGGTAAAAGCCAGGAATACCGTTTTCAGCACACCTGCCCTGCGGGCAAAGTGCAGGAATCGGAAGGGAAGCAGGGGCAGCGCATAAAGTATTGTCAGCAACACGGCCGGGGCAACAAGTGCTATCGTCATTCCTCCTTTTAAAAAACAAATGATGAGCCCCGCACCGGATATGGCCAGCAGCGATAACCCGGTCCAGTCATCACTAATGAAGCCCCTGAGGCCAAAGCTTTTGCCGGAAGAATATTTGGCAAGTATCCAGTAAGCGTTGTAGCTGCAAAGCGTGGAAAAAAATATAAAGCCGTATAAAAAAACGCTGCCTGAAAGATGATGGAGGAGTAATATCTGGTAAGCAAGTGCTACGGCGCAAAATGCAACGAATATGGAATGCGAAAGAATGAAATTCAGTACCCTCATTATAAACAGTGCATATAAACTGGCTTGTCGGTCCTGATCACATTACTTTTGTTTTTCGCAAAATCCTTCACGTACACATCATAGTAAGTGGTGTCGATCCGTGGCTTGGGAGGGCCCACAGGCCGGCAGTAAAGCGTATTGTATAAATTGATGACGATATCCGCTTCAAAGTTCTTGGTGGGTACTCCGGGTAATTCAGGGATATCGAAAGAATCAACCCGGTTGCTCAACAGATTCTTGACAAAGATCCTGGCGGTATCCTTGTTGGGATTCATCCCTATATCGCCTTCCGCGTCCGATATGTGTATCGTCAGTTTTGGTGCAAGGTCCTTGGTAAAAAGGTTAATACCGGGAGGTACATCCTCCGGTTTAATGGATTTAAATTTAATTTGCGGTGCAGTCGTAAATTTGTCCTTGTTACAGGCGAGAAAGAAAGGAAGGATAGCTGCAAGCAGGAATAGGTACCGCATGGTTAATTAAATTATTGGTCAAATTTAATGATAGATATTGAAAGATCGCGTTAAAAATAATGACCTTGAAAAAAGAATTTTTGCTGCTTCTGCAGAAAACTTCAACCAGTTGGCATTGGAATTATTTCAATTCCAGCACCGCAATAATGATATGTACAGGCAGTATTGCGACCTGCTGAAAATTGATGCCCGGGGCGTTGACGCACTGTACAAGATACCCTTCCTGCCCATTTCATTTTTTAAGACCCATACTGTAAAGACCACGGCCTTTGAGCCGGAAAGTATTTTTGAAAGCAG
>JAYWAZ010000343.1:0-3108 GCA_043781975.1 Bacteroidota bacterium | reverse complement strand
TGGAAGGGTATTCTGAATTTATCCGGAACCTGCTGGTATGTAAAGATACCCGGGCTGCCATTTTACTGGAAGTAGCGGATGATTTCAAACAAAAATACCTGGGGGCAACCAAATCAATTGCTGCCGAATGGCTGATCGCGGCGCTCAATGTATTGAACGAAGCCGAAATAAATTATAAGCAGGCCCGTAACAAACGTCTGCACGTGGAACTCGTGATCATTAAACTGATCTATCTGCAGCAGGCCATCGAACTGTTAAATAGTGATGGTGAGATCAGTAAAAAAAAATGGATCGATAGCGCCAAACCTGTCGCCTTCAAGGCATTGCCGGTGATAAGGATCAGGGAAGCGCCTCAGTCCGCAAGTCAGGCGTTAAAAGCTGCAAGCCACAAGCCGCAAGATAAAGAGCCCGCTGAAGCGAAACTGATCATTGAACATATCAGCGACACCCCGCAACTACAGGCCATCAACCGCAAACCACAAGCTTCGCTTGGTTCATTGGAGAAGATACGCCGGAAAGTTACCGACCAGCAAAGAAATAACGGCAATGAGGCAATGCAGATAACAGAAGAAGAATTGTACCTGGCCTGGAGAGCCTTCATTGAGAAACTGGTTGAGCGGAAAAATCATTCGGCCGTCACCAATTTTAAAGCGGCCCTGCTGCGTGTGATCGACAATAACACGATAGCCATCATCGCCGGCAGTACCATCCAGCAAAGATTCATTGAACAGGAACGGGCGGCGCTGGTGGATCACCTGCAATTTCATTTCCGCAATAAGCTGCTTACCTATACGGTGATCACCGAAGAAAGCGAACATCCTGATAAAGCCGTTGAGAAGCCGCTAAGCACCAAAGAACAATACCTTAAAATGATCGAGGAATACCCGCTGGTAAAGGAATTAAAAGACCGGCTTCGCCTGGAACTGGATTATTGATGGAACCGGGGCGCTTTTCCTCATTTTGCCTTAATTTCGGGCTTCAAATGATAAATCAGAAACTATAATTTATGGCAGAAGTGATACGCATGCCGCGAATGAGTGATACCATGACCGAAGGGGTGATCGTGGAATGGCATAAGAAAGTGGGTGATAAAGTGAAGCCCGGTGATCTGTTGGCTGAAGTGGAAACGGATAAAGCCACCATGGAACTCGAAAGCTATAATGAAGGGACACTGCTATACCTGGGTGTGGAAAAAGGGCAGTCGGTGCAGGTGGACGGAATCTTGGCGGTTGTTGGAAAAGAAGGAGAAGATTATAAAGCGGCATTAGGGGAGATGAGTCAGAAGTCGGAGGTCATTAGCCAGGCGCCACCAGCTGCAAGCCAAAAGGTAGAAGGATCGGCTATCAAGAATCCAGTATCCAGTATCCCGCATTCAGTTTCCCTTCCTGCAGGCGCCAAAGAGATACGCATGCCATTGCTGAGCGATACGATGACGGAAGGAAAGATCATTTCATGGAATAAAAAGCTGGGTGATTTTGTAAAGAGTGATGATGTACTGGCGGAAGTAGAGACCGATAAAGCCACGATGGAAGTGGTAGGATATGAAGAAGGCACTTTATTATATGTAGGAGTGGAAGCGGGGCAGGCGGCGAAGATCAATGAGATCATTGCCATCGTAGGAAAAGCAGGCACCGATGTGAGTGCTTATGTTGCGGCTGAGAAAGTGGGAGGAAATTCAGTGCAGGTTACCGGTACAGAGTCGGGAGTCGGGAGTGGACAGTTGGCAGTTGGCAGTGGGCAGTGGGCAGTTGGCAGTAGGCAGTGGGCAGTTGGCAGTGGGCAGTTGGCAGCCGGGAGTATGCAACAGTCAGCAACCGAAGATCAACCAACAGCATCGGGCGACCAACGGATAAAAGCATCCCCGCTTGCAAAAAAACTGGCTGCCGAAAAAGGAATTGATATAAGCAAAGTAAATGGAAGTGGTGACGGCGGAAGGGTCACAAAAAAAGATATTGATACTTATAAGACCCCGACAGTCCCGATAGCTATCGGGACAAACCCTGTCGGCGGTTTGGCGAAGACATTTACAGGTTCAGTAGAAGAAGGCCATACTGATATACCATTGACCCAGATGAGAAAGACCATTGCCCGCAGGCTTGGCGAAAGCAAATTCAGCGCGCCGCATTTTTACCTTACCATGGAGATCAACATGGATAATGCGATCAGTATGCGCAGCCAGTTGAATGAAGTGGCCCCGCAAAAGATATCTTTCAATGATCTGATCATTAAAGCGGCGGCCTTGTCGCTGAGGTTGCATCCCAATGTCAACACTAGCTGGATGGGCGAATTTATCCGCCAGAATCATCATATACATATTGGCAGCGCGGTGGCAACCCCCGAAGGTCTGATCGTTCCGGTGATCCGTTTAGCCGACCAGAAAAATATTTTCCAGATCGCCGCCGAGGCCAAGGAATTATACGGCAAGGCGAAAGATAAAAAATTGCAGCCGGTGGAATTCAGTGGTAATACTTTCACCATTTCCAATTTGGGTATGATGGATATCGAAGCATTCACGGCCATCATCAATCCGCCCGACAGTTGTATCCTCGCCGTGGGTGCCATCAGGGAAGTGGTCATCAAAAAACCGGAAGGCTTTGGAACCACCCAGGTGATGAAGCTTACCATGAGCTGTGACCACAGGGTCGTGGATGGCGCTGTGGGCGCTGCTTTTCTGCAAACATTGAAAAAATACCTCGAAAGCCCTGTTACCATGCTGGTGTAACGCGATAGCCGTTTTCGCGAGATCATATTGCTCAAAAAAAATACCTGCACCGGGTCTGCCGGTGTTTTTTATTACCTTACCGGTATGAATAAAAATAATTTTTTCGGCATCATTGCAGTAATGGGTGTATTGGCAACCACATTTGGCGCATGGGCAAAGCTAACGCACCAGTCTTATGAGGATAATACCATTACCATTGGACTGGCATGCCAGGGTATCGGTTTTGCCGCCTTGATCTGGTTTTTATTTATGTGGCTGAAAAAAAGGACAGGGCATAATTCTTCATCTAAAATTGATTCGGGGAACCCGGAGATGCACTTACCCCGTTCGAAGAAAATTAATTTTCAATAAGTTTTGAAAATTCAATAAATGACTTATCTTTGTCG
>JAYWAZ010000342.1:0-3109 GCA_043781975.1 Bacteroidota bacterium | reverse complement strand
CTTTAACCAGTTCTATACGGTGCCGGCAACAGGCGGTCCCGCCGAAAAACTGCCCTTTGCTTATGCCGAATTCGGTTCCTATTCGCCCGATGGGAAACAGATGGCCGTCGTTTTTGTATCACAGGCCTTCCGCAACTGGAAAAGATACCGCGGCGGCTGGAAAGCCAATATCCACCTTTTCAATTTCAGCAACAATACATCAGAGGACATTTCGGCCAATGAGGCCGCGGGCAATGAATTCCCGATGTGGCACGAAAACTATATTTATTTTTTATCCGACCGCGGTCCCGATGTACGGATGAACCTATGGCGCTATGATATAAGCGGTAAAAAATATGAACAGCTTACGCATTTCAATGACTATGACATCCATTTCCCTTCCCAGGGACCCGATGATATTGTTTTTGAACAGGGAGGAAAATTATGCCTTTTCTCCTTTGCTTCCCGGCAGGTGAGCACGGTGAGCGTGAATGTAGTGACCGATAAGGCCAGCCTCAAGCCAAGGTCCGTTACCGCTGAAAGATATATCCAGCACGCCGCCATCAGTCCCGATGGAAACCGGGTGCTGCTGGAAGCCAGGGGCGATCTGTTTTCACTGCCCGCCGAAAACGGCCCGGTGAAGAACCTGACGCGTACAACGGCTACGGCTGAACGATATCCCGCCTGGTCGCCTGATGGCAGCAGCATCGCTTACTGGAGCGATCGGTCGGGCGAGTATGAACTATGGGTCTCTCAACCGGGCAGCGATATGCCACCCAAAAAATTGACCGCCTATGGAAAAGGATTCCGCTATAACCTGTTCTGGTCGCCCGACAGTAAAAAACTGGTGTTCATTGACCAGGCGATGAAAATAAAAATGTTCGATATGGAAAGCGGTAAGACATCGGAACTGGACCAGGCCCTGCGTTTCATGCACGGGGGATGCGAAGGTTTCAACGTAAGCTGGGCGCCCGACAGCCGCTGGCTGGCCTATACCCGCGACCTCAATAATTACCACAATGCCGCCTTCATTTATGAAGTAAAAGCGGGGAAGTCTACCGCTGTCACCGATGGCTACTACAACTGCAGCAACGCCATTTTTGATACCGAGGGTAAATACCTTTACCTGCTCACCAACCAGTCCTTTTCGCCCTATTACAGCGACATTGACAATTCATTTATTTACGCCAATTCCACGCAGGTGGCCGCCATCTCCCTGAAGAAAAGCACCCCTTCCCTTTTGTATCCGAAAAATGATACCGTAGCCATAAAGACAGGGGATAAAAAGAAAGATACCGCCGCGAAGAAACCCGCTTCCACCCTGGTTGATATTGACCTGGAGGGAATACAGTCAAGAATGGTGATACTGCCCCTCGCCGCAGGCAATTATAATAACCTCGCCTCGTCAAAAGGAAAGATCCTTTACCAAAAAGGGCCCAATACGGGCAACCCCGCTGATGCGAAAACATCACTTAAATACTTCGACATTGAAAAAAGGGAAGAAAAAAATATCCTGGACAACGTGGATAATTTCTGGCTGAGTGCGAACGCGGACAGGTTACTGGTGCAGCGCGAAAATTCCTTTGCGGTGATCAAGCCCGAAGAAGGCCAGAAATTTGAAAAACCCTTACGCATAGCCGAAATGGAAATGATGGTTGATCCCATGCAGGAATGGAAGCAGCTCTTCACCGATGCCTGGCGCATGGAAAGGGATTATTTCTACGATCCCAATATGCATGGCGTAGACTGGAACCTGATAAAAGAACGTTATTCAAAAATGCTGGAAGGCGCTCTGACAAGGGAGGAAGTGAATTTTGTCATTGGAGAAATGATCGGGGAATTAAATGCCTCCCATACTTATAAAAGTGGCGGCGATGAAGAAAAGGAGATCAGCAAGAACATCGGTTACCTGGGCGTTGACTGGCAGGCGGATGGTGATTTTTATAAGATAAAGAACATCCTGCACGCCGCGCCCTGGGACGCGGAAGTACGTTCTGCGCTGGACCAGCCGGGAATTGATATCAAAGAAGGCAGTTATATCCTTGCCGTGAACGGATCACCGGTGACTACGGCGGAAGAGCCCTATGCATTTTTCAGGGGTCTTGCCAATAAAACCGTCGAGATCACTTATAACTCCGCTCCCTCTTTTGCAGGCGCCAAAACAGCCATTGTACAAACCATGGATAATGAATACCGGCTAAGGTACCTGGCCTGGGTGGAAGCCAACCGTAAACGGGTAAACGAAGCTACGAATGGGGAGGCCGGTTATATTTATGTGCCCAGTACGGGTACAGACGGGCAGCAGGAACTTACCCGCCAGTTCAATGCGCAGTGGGATAAAAGTGCACTCGTGATCGACGAACGTTTCAACAGCGGTGGCCAGATCCCCGACCGCTTCATTGAAATGCTCAACCGCGGTCCCCTGGCCTATTTTGCTACCCGTGATGGCGCGGCATGGCCCTGGCCGCCCTATGCCCATTTCGGACCCAAAGTAATGCTCATCAATGGCTGGAGTGGTTCAGGCGGTGACGCCTTCCCGGATTATTTCCGCAAAAAAGAACTGGGTCCGCTGATCGGTGAACGCACCTGGGGCGGATTGATTGGTATCAGCGGAATGCCCAATCTTATTGATGGCGGCAGCATTACAGCGCCAACCTTCCGCATGTATAACCCCGACGGTACCTGGTTCAAAGAAGGTCATGGTGTTGACCCGGATATCATGGTGGATGAAGACCTGGGCGCCATGTCAAGAGGTATTGACCCGCAATTGGAACGGGCCATCCTTGAAATAAAAAAAGCATTGTCCATTAAGCGATATACCCCACCCAAACAACCGGGATATGAAAAAAGGAATTAAATCAAGAGGCCACTTCAAGGAGTGGCCTCTTTGCTGGCAGTTTGAAAATTACTGCCAGGTTTTTCTTACGCAATAACAATTTTAAATCAATTGCGGGTCTCAACTTAACCGCTCCCAGTTGATCTCTCCCAAAAGGTTTTTATCTGAGTCGATGACCAGGTAGGCGATATAAGCTTTGCGCCCAAGCCTCGTCGCATTTTCTTTAAGCTCAGTTTTAAAATCATCTTCTAACTTATCAGGCATCCCTGATCGTAACAGGGTCTTTACCAAAAC
>JAYWAZ010000341.1:0-22916 GCA_043781975.1 Bacteroidota bacterium | reverse complement strand
ATCTTGCTGATGTACAATTTATCCAGGTTTTTTTTCACCAGCTGCATATCTGTATTCAATTGTATATCGCCCATTAATTTATCGCTGACCCCGTCTTTACCCGCCAGTTGGAACTGCATGGGTGATTTTTCGAGTTTGCCTTTTCCGAATGAAGAGATGGAACCTCCATAATCCCAGCCCATTCCGGAAAAACTTATTCTTTTACCATTTACCGCCAGCAATTTTTTAAGTGTGCTGCCTATCTTCAGGCTATCGGTGGTGAAGTAAGGTGAATTGGACTGGTAGCATTCGACAAAACCAATTTTTTTATGATACTGTTTTTCATTCCAGAAAACAGAGAATTCCCTGGCGCTTCCCGGGTAAACGATGGTTACCTTGATGGAGTCTCCTCCTTCGGGGCCGGGGTCAATATCATCCTTTACATTATTTTTACCGTACAGTTTTTGCAGTCCTGCGAAATTGGTTGTCTTAGTCACTTTATCAAAAGCTACGGCAGAGATCAAGTGATTACCGGTTTTTTGCGCTGTTGAAGATAGCTGGCAGGTACAGAACATAAAAAATAATGCGGTTAAGTTATGTTTCATAAAAAAGATTTTATTTTTTCCCTTCCATGAATCCCATTTGTTTCAGGATGCCTTTGGTAATATTCAGGCGTACCTGGCTGATATCAGTGCCCGGATTCATTGCCCTTACAAAGGTTACGAAAAAATACACATGTTTATTCTCTTCGATCCATCCTGTTACCCAACCGATATCATTTCCTTTTTCATCGGCATCCCAGCCCGTTTTATAGCTCAGCTTAAAAGCGGTATTGTCTTCTTGCAGCATCACATCCCTGACCATTTGCTGCACGCTTTTACGAAAAGGTAACTGGTCAAAATATAATTTTTTCACCAGGCCAAGTTGTTCATCGGGAGATATTTTGAGCTGGCCGTTCAGCCAGAAAGAATCAATGGGGCCCTGAATGTTCTTATTGCCGTAACCGATACTGTCGATCCATCGCTGCATGGTATCCCTGCCGATACGCCTGGCCACTTCCTGGTAATAAGGAACACAGCTTACTTTAAAAGCTTCGGTCATATCCATATCCTTGTTCCAGTTTTCCACGGGGCGTTTAACACCATCCCATTTGATCACCATTTTTTCATCCGTGATACGGCCGGTTTGCAGACCGATCAATGTGTTCATGATCTTGAAGGTGGAGGCGGGGGAAAAGCGCATTGTATCCAGCGTCATATTATAAACCGTAATTTCGCCACTGGCATTATTTAGCAGGGTAAAACAGCCATCCACTTTATTTTCATCAAAAAAAAATTTCAGGCTGTTATCTGTTTTTGCCGAGTTGACGGCGCAGGAAAACAGGAATAAGGAACAGGAAATAAGGAATAAGAAAGTTATAGCTCTTTTCATGGCTTGGTCTTTTATTTTTTAGACATTCGATGGTCAGGATCGGTCTGCGTTGCGGGAGTCAAATGATCCGCCGTGGCTTCAAGGGCGTCATAAAATTTTTGTCCGAATTTACGTACCAGCGCCTCCTTCAAAAAAACATACACAGGTACTTTTAGTTTTTTTCCCAATGAACATCCGGGTTTGCAATGATCTTCACGTGGTTCATAATTGACCATGATATTATTACTGTGTTTGCTTTTTTTGGCAATGACCGGGAAGAGGTGGCAACTAATGGGCTTTTTCCATTTGATCCTTCCATCCAGGTAGGCCTGTTCAATGCCGCATTTTACGATGCCCGCCGCGTCTTTGATCCCATATACGCATACTTTGCTGTTAATGGTCGGCGTTACCCATCCAAACTCCTTATCATATACATAACGACCCTGCCTTTCCAGTTCTTTAACGCTTCCGGGGTCCAGGTAAGGCAGCACTTTGTCAAATACCTCATTGATCTTGTCCAGTTCCTCCTTTTCAAGGGGAGCCCCGGCATCCCCGTCCACGCAGCATGCTCCCTTGCATTTAGCGAGGTCGCAGACAAATTGTTCTTTCGCTATCTCATCGCTGACCAGTACATTTTCTATTACGATCATAAGTGGGCAAAGTTAAAGAATTCGGTTATAGTGAAGCGGGAATGTTTAACCACTTGTAAAGTATAACAAGAGGGAGAAATCAATTGATATTCGTCCTTTAACAAATTTCTAACAGCGCATTTTATGAAATGATTTTTTTGACGGCATCACAGTTTAAAACCAACTTGTATGTACAATAGCCGCCAACTCACACTGCAACGCAGTATCCGTTATTTTTTCGCAGCATTGTTCTGGATACCGATCATTTTTTTTAGTCTGTTGCTGGTAAAAAACACCCTCCCATATTTTTCTTTCAGCCAGAGCTTCAGCTTTATTGAAGAAAGGGCTGTCCTTTTTTTAAAACCCATTTATAAATACAGTTTTTACATACACATATTCGCAGGCATGTTCTGCATCACGGCGGCGCTTACACAATTCTCCACATACATACTCAAAAAAAGAAAGGCCATACATGTCTGGATGGGTAAGATCTACGTGGTAGTGGTATTGGTACTTGGCGCGCCCACCGGTTTATACATGAGTTTTTTTGCCAAGGGAAGTTTCTGGGAGCGGATACTTTTCCTTTTCATGGCGATGTATTGGTTTTATACCACCACCAAAGGTTTACAGATGATTAAACAAAAGAATGTGCTGGCGCATAAGAACTGGATGATCAGGAGTTACAGTATGGCCATGACCGCAGTTACCTTCCGGGTTTACCATATCTTCTTTTATTATTTTGGCATGGACCACCTGCACAATTATGAAATATCATTGTGGATAAGCGTGCTGGGCAATATGCTGGTGGCTGAGTTCTTTATTTTCAGAAAGAGCCGGTCGTATTTAAAAACCTTTTTAGCTTAAACCATTTAATAAAACAACCATTTTCTAACAATCTCTTCCTTCTGCAGGGTTATTAAGCCCCTTCTGGGGTTTGGGGCAAAAAACAAAAATCATGAAAGCGATCATTTATGCAGGTATCGGTTTATTTTCCGCGGCCACCATCTATGGCATGGCGGATTATTACAGCACCCAAAAAAAGGGGACCTTGGATAAGCTTTATAAAGAGGAGGAGGAAGTAACGCCAGTGACCACTGAAAAAAAATTGTTGAATACCAACACTATCCCGGTGAATTCCACGGAAGCAAATTCAACAAAGAATACAGTGTTGTTAAAAGCGATAAAAAAAACCAGGCAACCCAAAAGGACGATACGGCTGGATGAATTTTCCCGTGGCAGGATCGTTGAACCAATGCCCGTAGAAGTGGTAAAACCGGTTCAGTCCCAGGCCACTGAGGAGCCTTCAAAAAAGGAAACGCCCCTGGTGATCGATCCGGCAACAACATCGGTCATTGAGATCATTAAGCCCGCCGTGGTCAAAAAAGATCCGGAGAGAAGGCTGAGCCTGGATATGTTTTCAAGAGCCCAGCTAAGAGATCCTGCCAGAAAAACAAACAAGATCAAAGTGAATTGATGTGATAAGGCAAGGGGGGACTGATCATTTTTTATTGGTCCACTTAAAAGTATTGATGAGGTGATCAATATCAGCCTGTAAAAATTCCTGTACAGGCCGCAATGAATCAACATTGGGCGTAACGTCAAAATAGAGCGCTCCGCGGATGAAATTTTTTGTAGTGTCGCTCAGAAAAAATTGTCGCGCAGTTGCGGCATTGCCTCCTACTTTGAAAAAAATGCCGGTAATCCCGTTCTTTGTGTGCATCAGGCTGTCACGGATCGAACTGGCGACCGGTTCATTTTTATTGGTGAGATTAAATGCGTCATTGACCATTTTATCGAATACATTGATACCGGCCGAATCCTTATAGCTGCCGTCTGGTTGCTTAACCTTATACATGGCCCTGCCGCCCACGATCTTATAACTTAAGAATATCCTTCCGTTGAATTGCGGGAAGTCGATATTGATCCAGTAAGGGTTCTCGGGGCTGCTGTCGAAATAGGTGCTGTCTTTTACCACCTGAGCATAGGCGGGGTATTCAAAACTGTAGGGGAAATCTTCTTTTTGGAACTGTACGTATTTTCTTTCCGGAAAATGGATATTATAATAGCCTGTTTTTTTAGAAGTATAGGTTGAGTTGCAGGAAGGAAACAACAGGCAAGAGGAGATCGGCAATAAGCAATAAGCAAGGGGCATTAATAAATAGGAAGATAATAGCCTGTTTCTTGAAAAATATTTCTGCATCATCATACTGTTTAAAATCATCTCCCTGCAAAGATTCAGTCGGGCTTTATTGTTGAATGATCACCTTCACTTTATCGATCCGGTTTTTTTTAATTTCCAGGGGGATGAATGTGAAATCGCCGCTGACCACCGATTCATTTACCTGGGGAAATTCCCCCGATATCTCCAGGACCAGGCCGGCCAGTGAATCACTGTCGCCGCGAACGCCATCGAAGGTATCGGCTGAAAGGTTCATCGCTTTACAAACGTCATTGATCATGGTCTTGCCTTCAAATATGTAGGTAAAGTCGTCAATTTTTTTATTTGCGCTTTCTTCATCGTCGAATTCATCCTTGATCTCACCGATGATTTCTTCCATCACATCTTCCAGAGTCACGATCCCCGAAGTTCCGCCAAACTCATCTACCACCACGGCAAAATGGTTGTGGCGGTTACGGAATTCCTGCAGCAGGTCTTCGATCAGTTTTTGCTCATGGACAAAATAAGGGATCCGCATCAGGGAATGCCAGTCATATCCTTCCGGCTCATTCAGGTGGGGCAATACGTCTTTTGTATGCAATATGCCCACCACTTCATCCAGGCTGTTGCGGTAAACCGGTAACCGAGAGTAGTGAAGCTCTTCAATTTTCCGGATGGTGTCATTAAAACTGCTGTTGTGATCGATCCCACTCACGTCAAGACGTGTACGCATGATTTGTTTGACCGTGGTATCACCGAAT
The DNA here is from genome assembly GCA_043781975.1 of Bacteroidota bacterium. Taxonomy (GTDB): domain Bacteria; phylum Bacteroidota; class Bacteroidia; order Chitinophagales; family Chitinophagaceae; genus Ferruginibacter. The sequence goes on along the minus strand of JAYWAZ010000341.1, from coordinate 17,979 downwards.
TTACGGATGCCTTTGAGTATCTGTTTTTCCTCGGTAGTGGCTTCGTGTTCGGGCAACAGGTCGATGGCGTAGTCCAGGTGGGTGCTGTCGAGCGTGGAAGAATTTGCCGAAGAAAATTTTCTTTCCACCTTGTCGCTGAAGCGCACCATCCTTTTGCTGAACCTGAAAAAAATACTGTTGAATATTTCAACGGTCAGCGATGCCGTGGCAGCGAACCATACCTTATGGTGCGTGGCCCATACTTTTGGCAATATTTCACCGAACAGAAGCAATAAAAAAGTAACGGCGCCTACTTTTATAAAGAATACCGACCAAAAGCTGAAATGAAAACCGGCGATCCAGCTTTCGATCAGGATATTGGATATTAATATGATACCGATATTTACAAAACTGTTGGTGATCAGCATGGTGGCCAGCAATGTCTTTGGTTGGTCCAGCAGGTGAACGATACGCCGGTAGGCAGGCTGTTGTTTGGTTCTAAGCAGGTTGATATCCTTGAAAGTAAGTGAAAAAAAAGCCACTTCTGAACCCGCAAATAAAAAGGACAGTGAAAAAAGTATGATGACAAGAAAAATGAGTACTGTGGTAGCTGCAGGTGCAATGGCCAGTAAATTGAAAGAAAAAAAATGAGCTTGATCAATGACCGAATGGTAATCCAAAACAATGAGTTTATATAAAAAATATATTTAGGGTACGGACGGTTTCAACTTCTTTTATGCTGTTCAAATTAAAATGGCAGCCTTTCCGTACCATCATCCACAGGAGGAATATCTGTTCCGCCCATTCCTTCCATTCCCTCGATCCCCTGCGTAGGGTGGCTGCCGTCGCTTCGTTTATCCAGCATGATAAGGTTATCACCAACAATTTCCGTGGCAAATTTTTTGTTCCCTTCTTTATCTTCCCAACTCCTGGTCTTAAGCCGGCCTTCAATATAAACCAGGCTTCCCTTGTGCAAATATTTCTGTGCCAGTTCGGCCAATCCCCTCCACAACACCACGGTATGCCATTCGGTTTGTGAGATCAGTTTGCCGCTTCTGTCCTTATAGGTTTCGGTGGTGGCAAGTGAGAATTTCGCAACACCGATATTCCCTTCAAGGAATTGCATATCCGGATCCTTTCCCAAATTACCAATGAGCATTACCCTGTTTACCCCCCTCATATGATTTGTTTTAATTCGGCGTACTATCGGTTCAGATTGCGCTAAAACAAATTTAAAGATACATTTTTATCTTTCAAACGCCTTTTGCCGGTTTTCAGTTAAATACGCCGTTATCAGTTTTGGGAACGGTAAAATTTTAAGTTGTTTATATTCTACAGCTTCATAGCCCGCTATTTTCAAAGGCTTTTTTAAGGCGACCCTGATGAACTGTCCCCGGATGGTCTGGTGAGTCAGTTGCTGCGGGCGGCTCTCTGAAACCTTTGTTATTTCAAACGTGCTTTTACCGAACATTTTTTTTATAGCAGGGAGTCGCATCAATACTTCAGCCGGCATCGCCGCGGTTGTTTCTGCCAGGATGAATTCATAGAGATTCTCCCAGATGTCTTTTTTTCCGCGCTTGCGAACATAGATCTTCCCCTTGCATTCCACCACCAAATAATTGAACCACCTGTTCTTTTTGCCTGCCTTTTTTTCTTTTACCGGCAGTTTATTTACGGCACCTTCCTGGTATGCCACACACCTGCTTTTGAGCGGGCAGGTTGTACAAAGTGGCAATTGGGGTTTACAGCTAACAGCACCAAAATCCATGATCGCCTGGTTGTAGAGGCCCGGCTGCTTCTTGTCCATCAATTCATGTGCAAGCGCTGAGAAAATATTTTTTCCTTCCATTGTATCAATGGGTGTGTGAATACCAAAATACCTGGCCAGAACCCTGAACACATTACCATCTACCACAGCGTGGGGAAGATTAAAAGCGAAGGAAGATATGGCTGCTGCGGTATACGGACCGACACCTTTCAATGCAAGTATCTCTTCATAGGTGTCCGGAAATTTTCCTTTTTTTTCTTTCGAGATAATAGCCGCGGTGGAAATAAGGTTTTTGCACCGGGTATAATAGCCAAGTCCCTCCCACATCTTGAATACAGTGGTTTCGGAAGCCCTGGCCAAATGCCTGATGGTTGGAAAAGCAGTCACAAAACGGTTATAATATTCCCAACCCTGCTCCACCCTGGTCTGTTGCAAAATCACTTCGCTCAACCAAATCCGGTATGGGTCTTTTTCACCTTTCCAGGGCATCGGCCTGCTATTTTTACTTTTATTCCAATTTAAAAGCCGCCCGGTAAAATATTTTTTCGAATTTATCATCTGTTCAAAATAAGACTGATTTTGAGGAACCGCCAAAGCTCATTTTTATCTTGTATATTATTAAAAATCAACAAGTTACAAAAACATCAATAAAAAAGATTTACGCCAAGGCCTTTACAAAGTAATTGATAATCACCAACTTGTTTGGAAAATTCAAGTTTTTTGTTGTATATTTCTTACAGTAATTATTTATAAATTATTTAACATGAGAAAAGCCGACCTCATCAATCAGATTTCCGACAAGACCGGCATCCCTAAAGTAGATGTTTTGGTAACACTGGAAACCATGTTCAAAGCAGTAAAGAACTCTTTGGCATCCGGCGAAAACATCTATATCCGTGGATTTGGCAGTTTTATCACCAAGAAAAGGGCTGCAAAGATCGGCCGGAACATCAAAAAAAATGTTGCCGTAGAGATACCGGAACATTTTATCCCTGCATTTAAACCAGCAAAGGAGTTTATGCAGGAGATCAAATCTTCAAAAAGCATTAAAGAAAACCCGGAAAAGGAGAATGAAAGCGGAGACTAGTGTACCTTTGCCGCCCCACAATTGATTAACGGGTTAATATTTAACAGGTGAAGAAACAATGGATAGTTTTGGCAGGCGGGTTGTTAGCAGTGGCCCTTCTTTTCTTTTTTGGACGTACGGTTCCTTTAAAAACTAATACAACTACCTCTCCCCGGCTTACCGATAAGGTCTTCCAAATCGATCTGTTCATCCTGGAAGCGAAACAGCTCCTTTCGCCAGAAAAGGCCATGGCATTGGGTAAACTGGAAAACAGTGTGACCCGGGGTGACGTTTCCCGTCAACAGGTACAGGCTTATGACCAGCTGGCCCGGTTCTGGAAAGACAGCGTTCATTCCTTTGAGCCCTATGCTTATTATATATCCGAGTCTGCCAAGTTGGATAAGTCAGAAAAAAACCTCACCTTTGCTGCCCAATTGATCTTAGATAACCTGCGGGGAGAGACGGATGATGCCAGGCTCAACTGGAAAGCGGAACTGGCCATTGGCTTATTTGAACAGGCTATAGCGCAGGATCCGGATAATGATGATCTGAAGGTTGGATTGGGAAGTTGCTACATATTCGGAAAGGGAAGGACCGGCGGACCTCAGGAAACCATGAAGGGCATACAACAATTGCTGGTAGTGGTAAGAAAGGATTCGACTAACATGAAGGCGCAGCTGGTATTAGGGATCGGGGGATTCGTTTCCGGGCAATATGACAAAGCCATTGAACGTTTACTCAGGGTAGTTAGGACTCAGCCCACAAACCTGGAAGCCGTTGCTTTTTTAGCTGATGCCTACGCTGCCAGCGGGAACAAGGCCGAAGCGATCAGATGGTACCAGCTGAGTAAACGAATAGCCAATAACCCGGCTTACAGCAAGGAGGCGGATGCCAGGATCAAGGAATTGCAGTGACGGTATTTGAGTTATGAACATCTGTTATTGATATTAACCAGGCTCAGGCCTGATTTACATATTTAATAAAATTATTTTAAACACAAAAAAGACTAGATATGCCTTGTGGTAAAAAAAGAAAACGTCATAAAATAGCTACTCACAAGCGTAAAAAGCGTTTAAGAAAGAACCGTCATAAGAAGAAATAATTCTTTTTTCTTACCGGTGCCGGCAATCCTCATCCCGGCACGCATTTACCTGCATTCATGACTGCTTGCCATAAGATCAGTGATGTATGCTGTTGATGTTTCCTTCCATGATGTAATGGTCTTTTCAAAAATTTACTCTTGACCAAGGAACTAATTATCAATGCAGCACCGCAGGGTGTTGAGATCGCTCTGTTGGAGGATAAAAAACTGGTAGAGCTGCACAGTGAAAAAGCTGATGCTAGCTTTGGCGTTGGCGACCTCTATCTTGGCAAGGTAAAGAAATTAATACCAGGGCTCAACGCCGCATTCATAGACGTGGGATTTGAAAAAGACGCCTTCCTGCACTATACCGACCTTAGTCCCTATGTTCGTTCCATACTAAAATTCACCACGGAGGCCATCAATGATAAAACTCAAAATGGCGCTGATTTCACCAAGTTCAGGGTTGAACCCGAGATCGTAAAGACGGGGAAGATCGCCGAAGTATTGAACGGCCGCCCCAATGTACTGGTGCAGATATTAAAGGAACCCATCGCGGCAAAGGGGCCCAGGCTGAGTTGCGAACTTTCACTTCCCGGCCGCTTTGTAGTGGTCACTCCTTTTAATGATATCATTGCCGTATCCCGTAAGATCCATTCATCAGAAGAAAGAAAAAGGCTCCATAAGATCATTGAAGCCATCAAGCCCAGGAACCTGGGAGTGATCGTGCGTACCGCCGCCGAAGGAAAACATACGGCCGAATTGCATGAAGACCTCTTAAGCCTCATCGCCACCTGGAAAACCATTCAAACCAACCTGAAGGGAGCGGTTCCACCGGCCAAGATATTAAGCGAACAAGGCAAGACCACGAGTATCTTACGGGATCTGTTAAACGAAGATTTTAACCGTATTGTTGTCAATGATAAAAATATATTCGCCGATACCAAAACATATATTCAGCGTATCGCCCCGGATAAAACAGAGATAGTTTCTTATTACAATAACGGGGCGCCCATATTCGACAGCTTTGGCATCACAAAACAGGTGAAAGCCGCTTTTGGTAAAACGGTCAACCTTCCCAGCGGGGCTTACCTCATCGTAGAACATACCGAAGCTCTGCACGTTATCGATGTAAACAGCGGGTATAAAAGCGTAAGCAATAACCAGGAACAAAACGCGCTGGAAACCAATCTTGAAGCGGCGGAAGAGATCGCGAGGCAATTGCGCCTGAGGGACCTTGGTGGCATTATCGTGGTGGATTTCATTGATATGAAGCTGGCAGAAAACAAAAAACGGTTGGCCGATGCCATGGATCAGTATATGCGCACCGACCGGGCAAAACACGCGGTGCTGGCCATCAGCAAATTTGGCCTGATGCAGATCACCAGGCAGCGAATGAAGCCGGAAATGAACATCAACACCAGCGAGATCTGCCCCAGCTGCAATGGTACCGGTAAAATATCCTCCACCCTTATCCTGGAAGATGAGATAGAAAAGAACCTCAGCTACCTTATCATGCAAAAACATAAGGGGCTTACCGTAGAAATGCACCCGATCCTGTACGCCTACCTGACCAAGGGTATCTTTTTTTCCAAACTCTCCAAATGGCGTCGCAAATACAAGCAAAAGATCAAATTGAAACAAAACACCAATTACCACTTAACGGAGTTCCATTTTTTTGATGACAGCGACGAAGAGATCAAGCTATAACTCTTCAGGCCTTCACATTATTCCCAAACATCTTGCCCAGCTCTTCTCTTGATATTATTTTGAAGGGAACCGGTACCTTAGTGTTTTTCTGAACAGTAAAATCCTGTTTACCCGCATAAATAATCCCTTTGCTTTTGGAAAACGCCACCAATGTTACAAGCTCACCAATCGGTAAATTCTTTAAAACCATTTTTGTCTGCGCATTAAAATCGATCCGCTCATTTATCAAACCGTTAAAAGACCTGAAGATGACAAAATATTCGATCCTGCTGTTGTTCAGTGTGATCGGGATATCCAGGTTAACATCTGTTTTGCCTGGGCCCTGGTAAAACCGGTCGCAATTCAGCCAGCCAAGTGCTCCAATGGTGGCGGGTGCGTAGTATTTTTTCAGTTGATCTGTAAATGACGCTGTTTCTTTTTCTTTCATCAATTTTTTTTTGTACTCCTCATAAGCTTTGGTATAATCGGAATAGGCTTTGTCGTATGAGTCTTTTGCTACGCATGATGCCGTGGCCAGTGAGTCTTTTTCCCTGCTTAATGCACTTGGCGAGATCATCCGGTATTGCCTCCCGTGCAAGTAGCCTCCCGGTAAATTTTCAGTTGAATAAACAACGTTTGTTCCCTTTCCATACCAGTTATAATAAACAGTATCTACAACCCGTTCAATACCCCTGCTCCTTAAATTGGCAACCAGTTCTCTTATCGTCATAAACCTGTTTAAAAAATAGACCTTTGAATCCATAGAATTGAACAGGCAATATTTAATATTTATGGCCGGATGTTCAAGCACCGGTACCAAGGGCTGTGGAATAAAATCAGGAGATGATCTGAATGATATTTTTTCATAGTCCTGCTGCAGGCCTTTGCCGGTTTCTTTCCAATTCATGATACCTTTACTATCTCTTTCACCATAAAACAATTTCATCTCATCATTTTTCAGCACAGGAAAATCCACCTGCATTGTCATTCCCTTCTTTATCCTGAGTTTTTGGCCATTGCATTCCATTCCGATAAAATAACTTCCCCCCGAGGCAAGCAGTCTGCCATCGCTTACGGTGGCGGCGCTACTTTTAAACAGGTCATTGCTGCTGGTCAATTCAATGATACTGACATTGATCTTTCCGTCAACCGGTGATCCGTCTTCTTTTTCAAGCACCGATGGGTTGACTGTCAGCTTTAATCCTTTTTTTGCAGTGATCACAGAAATTTTTTGAGCTGCTGCTGTAAACTGTTGGATCGCCTTTTCAATAAAGTCGGTATAGTATGCCCTGATGTCAATGGCGGCATCAGGCAATGGGGTTACAGTGTCAGACTGTTTTGCCGGCAACACATTGCTTACAATACCAGTCTTGCTTTTTTTACTGTTACAGGAAAATAAAATACAGGCAGTTGCTAATGCGCATACAAATGCGGCTGGCTGGGTTGGCATGGTTGGCAATTTAGAGTTAGGTAGAAGTGGGGCGAGAATGGAACGTCAGAAAGAAATATATTTTATACCAACAGTCTTAAATAAATGTTAAACGAAAAGAGGGGTAGATGTCGCCATTTTTAATGGAATCTTATCAGGATGTCATTGCTAACGGAATGTAGTCATTTTTTGACTATGTTCAAACGATCCTTACAACCGGCACTTTTTCTTTATTTACTGCTTATACTTTTAAATAAACAGGTTTATTGACGATCAATTTATTTTTATTAAAAATCCCCCGGCAATTGCCAGGGGATTTTTAGTTATTGAAGTCGTTTTTATTTAGTGCGCATGGTGATGTTGCATCGCTGCCAGTTCTTCCGCGGTCACTACTTTCTCTTTGGCTTTCACCTGGCCTTCCATCCAATTGAATAATTTTTCCGTGATCAGCCGGCGATAACTGCTGTCCACCTGTTTTTCATCCTTCATCATCCGGTCGATATAACTTTCTATCCAGCTAGTGTCCTCCCCCATCTTCACCGTACCAAAATAACGCATAACTTCCGCTTTCATGTAATCACGAAGGTCTTCATTCGTTACTTCCAGTTTATTTTCTTTGATCAACTTATCACTGATCAGGGTCCATTTCAGTTGGTTACTGAATGCCGGAAATTCTTTTTCAGCCTCTTCCGGTGTTTTGGGTTTATCGCCGCCGGTTTGCAGCCAGCGTTTCAGAAATTCAGCCGGGAATTCCATTTTTGTCTCGTCGAGCAGGTAATGATATAACTGGTCCTGCAACTGGTTACGGCTTTGGCCTTCCCAGTAATGCTGTATCTCTTCCCGGATGGCCAGGCGTAGTTCATCGGCCGTTTTAATTTCTTTGCCCGGATATATCTCCTTGAAAAATCCTTCTTCCAGTTCTCTTTTTTCAACCAGTCCTATCTTCTCGATGGTGATCTTAAAATATTTATCGGCAGCGGCTTTGTCATCTTTTTCAAATCCCAGGTCATGCAGCATCATTTCCAGCTTATCGCCTTCAAAACTTTTGCTTAACTGGAACACAACCACTTCGCCGTTCTTTTTTCCCATCAATTTTTTACGGATGGCTTGAGAAAAATATTTCAGGATCACCGAATTCTCTTTTTCGATCCCGCCTTCCGTTTCATTACCTTCAGCATCGCATTCTTTGAACAGTACGTTCAACACATTTTCTTCGTTATCGATGAGTTCCGGTTCCGTCATTTTCCCGCCCTTTATCTGCATGCGGTTGATCTCTTCCTCTACCATCGCGTCCGTGGCATTTACTTTATGCAGCGTCACTTTTGCTTTACCCAGATCAGCCAGGGCATAATCGGGCTTCAGGCCCATCTCGAAATCAAAGGCATAATCAGTAGGGTTATTGATATCCATGTTGCGCATGTCATTTGGCAGGGGCAGGGGCTGTCCAAATATTTCGGGCTTTTCGGTATTGAGGTAATTATACAATTCCTTTTCAACCGCTTTCAGGATCTCGTCTGTGAAGATGGAATTACCATACATTTTTTTGATCATGCCGGCGGGCACCATCCCCTTACGGAACCCGGGGATATTGGCTGTTTTACTATATTCTTTGAGTTTTTTATCAAAGGAAGCGAAATAATCATCCTTGCTTACACTGACGGTTAATTTATCATGTAATAAACCAATGTTCTCTCTTGCAACTGTTGCCATTTTTTTGTTTTTAAACTTTTAAATATTGAACAAGGAACAAGGAATTTTGAATTCTGAAGTTCCTGATTCCTTGTTCCTTGCCTGTCTGCCGTCAAAGGCAAGCTACATATTCGATTGTGCGGATGATAGGGGTCGAACCTACATGCCTTACGGCGCCAGATCCTAAGTCTGGTGCGTCTGCCAATTTCGCCACATCCGCTGATTTCAAACCCTTGGCCCGTTATAGCCGAAGGGGTGCAAAAGTACGGCATTTCAACAAAACTTTAAAACAGAATTCTTTACGTAAATTCGTCATATCAGATGGAGACAACGATAGACATACCTACCTATAATCTAAACGACGAGGAAGAAAAAAAAGAGATCCTGCGGCATTACCGTGGCCTGCTGAGGGTATTAAAGCCCAAACTGAAACCGGGTGATAAGGAATTGCTGCGTACCGCTTTTGAAATGGCAGCCGAGGCACATAAGACCATGCGCCGTAAAAGTGGCGAGCCGTATATTCTTCATCCGTTGGCTGTTGCCAAGATCTGCGTGGAAGAAATTGGCCTGGGTGTCCGCAGCACACTGTGCGCCTTATTACACGATACGGTGGAAGACACCGATATTTCGCTGGAAGACGTACAGCGGGAATTTGGCGTGGAAGTGGCGAAAATTGTTGACGGACTTACCAAGATCAGCAATGTAATGGACACCAACAGCACCCAGCAGGCCGAGAATTTTAAAAAGATACTGCTAACGCTCACGGACGATCCCCGCGTGATCTTAATTAAACTTGCCGACCGACTGCACAATATGCGCACGCTCGACAGCATGAAAAGGGAAAAGCAGTTAAAGATCTCCAGCGAGACCGTTTATGTGTATGCCCCCCTGGCGCACCGGATGGGCCTTTACAATATTAAGACCGAGATGGAAGACCTGGCCATGAAATACATGGAGCCCGATACCTATAAATACATTGCGCAGAAACTAAATGATACGAAGCGGGAACGCACCAAATACATCAACGATTTCATCCGCCCCATAAAAGAAAACCTGGAAAAGGCGGGATTTGATTTTGAGATCTATGGCCGTCCCAAGAGTATCCACTCCATCTGGAATAAAATGAAAAAGAAAGGGGTGAGCTTCGAGGAAGTGTACGACCTCTTTGCCATCCGCATCCTGGTAAACTCCTCCCTGGAAAAAGAAAAAGAAGAATGCTGGAAAGTGTACAGCGTGATCACGGATGAATACAACCCTTCGCCTGAACGGCTCCGGGACTGGCTTAGCAACCCCAAGAGCAATGGCTACGAAGCGTTACACACCACCGTTATGGGACCCCAGGGTAAATGGGTGGAAGTACAGATACGCACCAAGCGGATGAACGAGATCGCGGAAAAAGGCCTTGCCGCCCACTGGAAATACAAGGAAGGAAAAGATGACGAGAGCCGCTTCGACAAATGGTTTCACCAGATCAGGGAAGCCCTCAATAACCCCGATGAGAATTCCATCGATTTCCTGCAGGATTTTAAAACATCCTTCCTTACCGAAGAAATCTACGTATACACACCCAAGGGTGAAGTAAGGATGCTGCCCATTGGTGCCACCGCGCTGGACTTTGCTTTTAACGTTCACACAGCGGTTGGCAGTAAATGCATCGGCGCCAAGGTCAACCATAAACTGGTGCCCATCAGTCATAAATTGCGAAGCGGCGACCAGGTGGAGATCATCACCAGCGCCAAACAAAAGCCCAACCTGGAGTGGTTGAATTTTGTGGTGACCAGTAAGGCCAAATCAAAGATCAAGGATACTTTAAAAGAAGAAAAAAGAAAAACGGCGGAAGACGGCAAATACATACTGCAACGCAAACTGGACGGTATGGGCGCATCGATGAGCACCAGCAACCTAGAGGAACTTTCCAATTTTTATAAGACCGGCTCATCGCTTGATCTGCTCTATGATATCGCAATAAAAAAGATCGATCTTAAAGAGCTGAAGGATTTTACCACCTCCGGTGAAAAACTGGTGCCCCCCAAACCGGTAAAACACGTGGTGGAAGAAAAACACGAAACCGATATTACCAGTAGGCCTTACAATAAAAAGGACGCTGAGCTCATCATATTCGGGGAAAGCAGCGACCGTATACAATACACCCTGGCCAATTGCTGCAAGCCTATCCCGGGCGATGACGTGTTTGGTTTTGTAACCACTGGCGAGGGACTGAAAATTCACCGTACCAATTGTCCAAATGCAGCCAGACTATTGGCCAACTATGGCCACCGCGTGGTAAAGACCAAATGGGCCAAGAACAAAGAGATATCATTCCTTACCGGCCTGAAGATAATAGGCCTTGATGACGTTGGCGTTATTCATAAGATAACCAATCTCATCAGCGGTGAATTGAAATTCAACATTTCGGCAATGACCATCGAGGCCAGGGAAGGCATCTTTGAAGGCAATGTAAAAATATTCGTACACGACAAGGAAGAACTGGATGAACTGGTGAACAGACTGATCGCACTGCCGGGAATTGAGCGGGTGGACAGGTATGATACGGAGTAAAGCCCCCTCTATCTCCCCCGAAGGGGGAAGAAATGGAGAAGATCTATACGGAGACCGATGCGAATATTTATATCAATAAAATAATAATTATGCAGGAATTAATTACCAGGTTAACACAAAATGCAGGCATTACTGAAGAACAGGCTGCAAAAGCATTGGAGACGATCAAGGATTATGTAAAAGAAAAATTTCCGATGCTGGGTGGCGCCGTTGACAATATGTTTGCGAGCAACAGTAATGAGGATGAGGGGGTCTGATATTAATTAATAATTTTTTCCGATCGAACAGTATTAGCTAACAGATGCAGCATAAAGTGACAAGTATAAAGAATTATTAATTCTTAATTATTAATTTTTAATTATCTAAGCACTTCCCGGCTGATCACCAGTTTCTGTATCTCACTGGTGCCTTCCCCAATGGTACAAAGTTTGCTGTCCCTATAAAATTTTTCCACCGGGAAATCTTTCGTGTACCCGTAACCGCCAAAGATCTGTACGGCGTCGGTACTTGCTTTTACCGCCACTTCACTGGCATAATATTTCGCCATGGCGGCTTCCTTCGTCATGGGCAAACCCCGCATCTTAAGGTCGCAAGCCTGGTTGATGAGCAATTCGGCCGCGGCTATTTCCGTGGCCATATCAGCAAGCTTAAAGCTTATTCCCTGGAAGCTGGCAATGGGCTTGTCGAACTGGTAACGTTCTTTTGAATACTGCAGGGAGGCTTCATATGCTCCCTTTGCAATGCCAAGACTTAATGCGGCGATTGATATCCTTCCGCCGTCGAGTACTTTCATGCTTTGTTTAAACCCCGCGCCTACCTCACCCATCCGGTTGGCATCGTGTACACGGCAATTGTCGAAGATCATTTCCGCCGTTTCACTGGCCCGCATGCCCAGTTTATTCTCTTTTTTGCCCGCGCTGAAACCGGGTGTACCACGTTCAACAATAAACGAAGTTGAGTTATCCCTTGTCCTTGATTCACCCGTGCGGCAAATCACTACGGCCACATCCCCGCTTTTGCCATGCGTGATCCAGCACTTGGTTCCGTTCAATATCCAGTCATCGCCGTCTTTCACCGCGGTTGTTTTCATATTGCCCGCGTCACTGCCGGTATTGGCTTCTGTGAGTCCCCAGGCACCTAAATGTTCAGCGGATGCCAGTTTGGGTAAATGTTTTTTCTTCTGTTCCTCATTGCCGAATGTGAGAATATGCCCGGTGCAGAGCGAGTTGTGCGCCGCAAGGGATAGTCCGATGGAGCCGCATACCTTCGCGATCTCCTGGATGATAACACTGTATTCGGGATAACCCAGCCCGCTGCCCCCATATGCTTCGGGTACCAATACACCCATCAATCCCAGCTTACCCATTTCTTTAAAAATGTGTACCGGAAATTCCTGTGATTCATCCCATTCCATGATGTGCGGCCTGATATGCTGGTGGGCAAAGTCCCGGGCGGTTTGAGCTACCTGTTGGGTAATCTCATTGATGGCAAAATTCATAAACTGATGATCGTTGAAGCTGCAATTTACCGATTTTTAAACATCAATTGTTGCCGTTCATTACTGAACGGAAAGATAAGGCTCCAGCTTATTATAGATATCGTCCGTTACGATCATTATTTTTTTAATATCATTCACCGTCAAAAATTTTCCATGTTGCGTGCGGTACTGAATAATGGCATTAGCAAGGGCGTAGCGGATATAAGGATGTATTTTCAATTCATCGACCGAGGCGGTATTGATATTGAGTTTTTTTACTTCCCGGTTGGTCAATAACAAATGGCTCCTGATCTTTTGAAAAGTGGAATCGGGCAGTGCAAAGGTTTCTCCCACCTGTTCTATTTTATAAAAGCCGCCCAGCTTATCCCGGAAAGCAACGATGCGGTTGGCCAGTTTGCTGCCGATGCCCGGTAAGGCGATGAAGGCCGAGGTATCGCCGGTGTTGATATCAACGGGTGTTATCTTATATTCTTTTTTTGGGAAAGACCGTTTGTCCGCATTCTTATTGTCTGCATAAGTTGTTGCGGTTGGGGGAATGTTTATATAAGGCAACAAGCGCCGCACTTCATCCTCATGCAGCCCCCATATTTTACCAATGTCTTCAGGCTGACGAAATTTTCCTCCCTTCGATAAATAATTCCGGATTGTGGTGACCGTTCTATCCCTGATCCCCAGTTTTTTCCATCCTTCATCTGATAACGCATTCGGGTCAAAAGGAAATAATTCTCCCGCGGGTTCCTTACCGTAATATTTTTTTTGGGGCGAAGAATAATAATTCCTGTAATTATCTCCATCATAATGCTGTTTAGAGAATTGAGCCGTACTGTCTGCGGGTTTCCATTTAATGGCGGCGATCTCTTTTTTAAAGGCACTGTGATCGACCGGCTTTGATGAGATGAAATAGGGATATAAAAAAGGGAGTGCCGTAAAAAAAATGATCAGTACAATGACAACAATAATCCCCATCCGCTCTTTACGGGTAAAATAAAGGTAACCGGATAAAAATTTTTTAGGCATTGGTACAGTAATACCCAAGATAAGATTGGTCACCCATAAATTCAAGAGAAAAAGAACGGTAAATGAAGAGAAAATTCTTCCCGCCTTAATCAAAATAAATTTCCTGCCCATCCCAGGCCAGTTCAATACCATCGGGCAATTCATTATTTATTTCGGTATGCAGTCCAAGCTGGTGGCTGATATGCGTGAAGTATGCTTTGGGCACGCCCAGTTCCTTTACCACGCTAACGGCTTCTTCCAGGGAGTAATGGGCAAGGTGTTGTTTGTGCCGCAAGGCATTCAGCACCATCACTTCACTGCCGGCAATTTTTTCTTTTTCTTCCGGTTCTATCTTATTGGCATCCGTGATATAGGTGAACTTACCAAAACGAAATCCCAACACCGGCATCTTTAAATGCCATACCAGGATAGGGATGATGGGAATATCGCCGATATAAAAAGGTTTGTCGTCGATGGTATTGAGGTTGATCTCCGGTATGCCGGGATATTTCTTATCTGAAAACACATAGGCGAATTCCCTTTTCAGCGCCTCCTCCGTTAAGGAATTGGCGTACACTTCCATGGGCTTATGCATAAAAAAATTAAAGGCGCGAACATCATCTAGTCCCGCCACATGGTCCTTATGCGGATGTGTGAACAGCACGGCGTCCAGTTTTTTTACTTTAGCCCGCAGCATTTGGTAACGGAAGTCGGGCGTGGTATCCACCACAATACAAGTGGCCTCGCTTTCTACCATGATACTGCTGCGAAGCCGTTTATCTTTTTTATCCGTGGAAGTACATACCGGGCACGAGCAGGCGATCATGGGTACGCCGCTGCTGGTACCGGTTCCAAGAAATGTTATTTTTAACGGGGGGCAGTGCACGGGGCAAAGTTAGGGAATTGCAGTTGGCAGATAGCAGTTGGCAAACGGACACAGAGTTTGTAATAAAAATCAGCCCGGCTATGATAAGATGAAAACCTGTTAAAGATTTAATGGCTACTTGCAAACTGCCTACTGCAAACTGCCTATTTTTCAACGCTCATCACTTCATCATACATCTTCTGACTTTCTAGGGTAAGCGCATCATAGTTGATAGTAAGCTGTGGCATCAGGTCGATAAGGGTGTTTATCCGGCCTTCCGTTTGAAAGAATTTATTGAGCACCACCACTTTCCTTTCCTGCAAAATGCAGTAGCCGCTTTGGAACGTACCCCTTTCGTAGCGTATCACATAACCGCTTTCTTCGATGATCTTTTCGATCTTATCCAATATGTTTTGTGTGTATTTCATTGAAAAGTCAAAAGTTAAAAGTCATAACCAAAAACCTGTTGTGCACAAAGTTAAAGGGAGAGACCTTGGATTGGTTTTTAAGTTATCACCATTACGTGGAGACTTTAAATTTTGGGTTTTTACTTTTGAATTTTTACTTATTCGTCATCCTTATCACAGGCACAATCATCTCTTCCAGGCTCACGCCTCCATGCTGAAACGTATTGCGGTAATAATTGGCGAAGTGGTTATAGTTGTTGGGATAGCAGAGGTACAGGTCGCCCTTAGCGAAAATAAAGGATGAATTCACATTCGGGACCGGCAGCCCCGCTTCTCTGGGATCGCGGAAGGCCAGCACTTCCTTCACTTCATAATTCAGGTTGCGCCCATGCTTATAACGCAGGTTGGCCGTGGTTTGCTTATCGCCGATCACTTTCACGGGCGTCTTCACCCGCACACTGCCATGGTCTGTGGCAACGATCATCGTAAGGTTCTTGTCCGCGATCTTTTTAAGCGCCTGGTGCAACGGTGAATGTTCAAACCAGCTTTCGGTGATGCTGCGGTAGCTGGTTTCATCGCCCGCCAGTTCTTTCAGCACTTCCATCTCGGTACGGGCATGACTCAGCATATCAACAAAATTGTATACGATCACATTCAGGTCGTTCTGCAAGAGGTTGTGCATATTGTCCACTAGTTTCTGCCCGTCGTGGTTATTGGTGATCTTGGTATAAGAGTATTTCAGGTCGCCATTACCCAGCTTCTTCAATTGGGCTTTAAGGAATTCTTCTTCAAACATATTCTTCCCGCCCTCTTCATCATCATTCTTCCACTGCACCGGGAACTGTTTTTCGATATCGATGGGCATCATGCCGGCGAAGATCGCATTGCGGGCATACTGCGTGGCCGTGGGCAAGATGGCATAAAAGGTTTCCTCTTCGTGTATGCGAAAACTTTCGGCGAAAATGGGTTGGATGGTCTTCCACTGGTCGTACCGCAGGTTATCGATCAGGATGAAGAACAACGGGGTTCCCTTTTCCAGGTGAGGAAGCACTTTGAACTTCATCAGGGTGTGACTCATGATGGGGCCGTCGGCGCTTTTAGGACTTACCCAGGAGGCGTAATTCCTTGAAATGAATTTGAAAAATTCTGTATTGGCTTCCGTTTTCTGCGACTGAAATACTTCCTGCATCTCGGGGCTGTCGCTTTTTTTCATTTCCAGTTCCCAGTACACCAGTTTTTTATAGATGTCCATCCATTCATTGTAATCGGGATTGCTGTTGAGCGCCATGAACAAACTCCTGAACTCCTGCTGGTAGGCCGAAGTGGTCTTCTCCGCCACCAACCTTTTGTTATCGATGATCTTCTTCAGGCTCAGCCATACCTGGTTGGGGTTTACGGGTTTGATCAGGTAATCGCTGATCTGTGAACCGATGGCCTCATCCATCAGGTTCTCCGCTTCATTTTTAGTGATCAGCACCACGGGCAGGTTGCTGTTCAGTTCCTTGATCTGCTGAAGGGTTTGCAGGCCCGTAATACCCGGCATCGATTCATCCAACAATACCACATCTACGATATTGTCCCTGACAAATTCCACCGCGTCGAAACCATTCGTACGGGTTTGTACTTCGTAACCCTTGTTCTCCAAAAACATGATTTGTGAATTAAGGCTGTCGATTTCATCATCTACCCAAAGGATCTTAGCTACGTTCATGTTAACCGTTTGTTGTTTGAGGTTTGTTGTTTATTGTTACGGGCTTTTATAATACTACTCAGCATCGTAGTGTCACTCACTTATACTGAATACCTTTATTCAGCTTTAATTGTGTTTTGCAATTTAATGGTCAGACGGGGACCGTCAGACCAGGTGGTGCCAATTCTTACAAATTTAATTTTTTACAGCTAAGCTTAGTAGCTTTGTACCACTTTGTATATCTTTTAACAAAACTGGATTGTAGTGATGGTACAACCACAAACTACAAACCTCAAACAATAAACGCTTAATGCCCTTCCGGAAAATAATCAACGACCCCGTATATGGTTTCATCACCATTGATGACGAACTCATCTACCAGGTTATTGCCCATCCCTTTTACCAGCGGCTGCGCCGCATCAACCAAATGGCCATGGCCTACCTGGTTTACCCCGGCGCCGTGCATACGCGGCTGCACCATTCACTGGGCGCCTATCATTTGATGGGCAACGCACTCAATGAATTAAAAGGCAAAGGTGTTGAAATTTCAAAAGAAGAAGAACAGGCGGCGAAGATCGCCATCCTGCTGCACGATATCGGCCACGGACCTTTCAGCCACGCCCTGGAGGATGTGCTGATCGAAGGGATGCACCACGAAGAAATATCGCTGATGATCATGAACGACATGAACCGTCAGTTCAACGGGCAACTGCAACTGGCATTGGATATTTTTACCGACAAGCATCCAAAAAAATACCTGCACCAGCTTGTCAGCGGGCAACTCGATGTGGACCGGATGGATTACCTCACCCGGGACAGCTTTTTTACGGGCGTTAATGAAGGCGTGATAGGATACGACCGCATTTTAAAAATGCTGACCGCGCACAACGGTGAACTGATGGTGGAAGAGAAAGGCATTTATTCGATCGAAAAATTTTTGGTGGCGCGCCGGCTCATGTACTGGCAGGTGTACCTGCATAAAACGGTCCTCTGCGCCGAGCAAATGTTGCGGCGCATCATCAAAAGGGCCAAATACCTGAAGGCCGCCTGCCAGGCGCCGCTGAATGATTTTATCAACCGGCCCATACATACGGTAACGCTTGAGGCCTTTTGCAGCCTGGATGATTATGACGTGCTAGCCGCTATCAAGAGCTGGAGTGATCATGAAGACAAGGTTCTGTCCACTTTATGCAAGGGTATCATCAACCGCCAGTTGCTGAAGGTCAAATATTTTGGTGAACCCGTTGATGAACATCTCGTAAA
>JAYWAZ010000340.1:0-23006 GCA_043781975.1 Bacteroidota bacterium | reverse complement strand
GCGTAAAAGATATTTCAGAAGTGGACAATGCCCTCATCAATCAAAACCTGAGTGGCAAGGTTAAAAAATATTACATTTGTTATTTAAGATCATAGCATATGGTTCATAGAAGGTGGTTCATAGCACAAGGCCATTCTTTTCAGGCAATGAACCACCTTTTATGAACCATGTACTATTGAATATGAACTATTAACTATGAACTAAAACATGCAATTCTCCGCAGCACAAATAGCCCTGATGATCAATGGCAGGATTGAAGGCAATGCCGAAGCGACTGTTGACTCTTTTGGCAAAATAGAAGAAGCCGGTGCGGGGCAACTGGCTTTTTTAGCCAACCCCAAATACGAGGAATACCTTTACAGCACCCATGCTTCAGTGATCATCATCAATGAATCGCAGGAATTAAAACAACCCGTTGCCGCCACTTTGATAAGAGTACACGACGCCTACAGCGCTTTTGCCGCATTGCTCGATAAATACCAGCAGCTGCAGCAACAGCAATTGACCGGCATCCAGCAGCCCGTGTACATTGATGCGACGGCGAAGATCGGTGACCAGGTTTTCATCGGCGCATTTGCATGGCTCGGAGAAAAAGTGATCGTGGCCAATGGTGTAAAGATCTATCCAAACGCTTTTTTAGGCAATAATGTTTGTATCGGGGAAAATTCGGTCATCCACCCCGGTGTGAAGATCTATCATGATTGCGTGATCGGTAAGAACGTGACCATACACGCAGGCACCGTGATCGGCAGTGATGGCTTTGGCTTTGCGCCACAGCCCGACGGAACATTTAAAAAAGTACCCCAGATCGGAAATGTGATCATTGAAGACGGTGTGGAGATCGGGGCCAATACCACCATTGACAGGGCTACCATTGGCAGTACACTGATCAAGGCCGGAGCCAAACTGGATAACCTGTTGCAGATCGCCCACAATGTGGAAGTGGGCAATAACTCTGTGATAGCTGCCCAAACCGGTATCAGCGGTAGCACAAAGATCGGCAACAACGTAATGATCGGTGGCCAGGTCGGTATCGTAGGGCACCTTCAAATTGCCGATGGCAGCAGGATCAATGCGCAGAGCGGGGTGAGCAAATCCATCAAGGTCCCCAATTCTTCCGTTACCGGGTCTCCTGCTTTTGACTACACCTCCGCCCTGCGCAGCCAGGCCGCGGCCCGCAACCTTCCCGAACTGGAAAAGAAAGTAGCCGCCCTTGAAAAGATACTGAAAGAACTCACTGCTAAGCAAAATGGCTAGGTTCTTGCCACATCGGTGTTATTACAATCATTATCATCCCTTGTTCTACTCTTAACATTCCATTATAACCATTCCTTTAAAAATAAAATATCTTTGGCCGCATCCAAAAAACATCCCATTAATCCCTGTTTCTTGAAGACCATAAGAATCATCATATCATTGTCACTTTTCCTATTTTTATCATTTGGGCTGAAAGCCCAGCGCATCAATTTATCAGGCACCATCCTGGACGCCCATACCAAAGAACCGGTGAGTTACGCCTCGGTTTATTTTACCCGTTCGGGAACCGGCCAAACATCAGACAGCGCGGGCAATTTTTTATTTCATTTCAATAATCCTTTTCATGATACGCTCGTGGTGAGCTATATCGGTTATGAATTGTATAAAATACCCGTAACAGCACAACTGAATGACAAACCACTAATCATCCAGTTGCAGAGAGCAGCGGCGGGCAATGCGGTGATCGTAAAAATGAAATTCAACAAGGGCCTTTATCTCTGGAAAAAGATAATGAGTAAAAAGAAATTGTACAATCGCTATAACCTGCCCAATTTCGGATACGAGGCGTACAATAAACTGGAAGTGGATATAAAGAATTTCAATGCCGGCAAGGCAAAGAAGAATTTTTTACTGAAGCCTTTTTCTTTTATCTTCAACAATATCGACAGCAGTTCTGAAAAAGAACCTTTTTTACCGGCCTATCTTATTGAGAGCATGAGCGATTATGCGTACCAGAAAAGTCCGAAAAAATATTTCGAGAATATCAAGGCCAGCAATACCAGGGGGTTCACCAATGAAAGCATCAGCCGGTTGATGGGTGTGATGGATCAGAACGTGAATATTTACGGCAACTTTATCAATGTGATGGATAAGGATTTCATCAGCCCTTTTAACGACAATGCCGACCTGTATTATACTTTTTCCGTCCCCGATACACAGGTGCTGGGCGGTAAAAAAATATTTCATTTTGTTTTCAGCCCCAAACACGTGGGGCAAAACACTTTCCAGGGCGACGCCTGGGTAATGGAAAAAACATTTCAGATCCAGAAAATATCGCTTTACCTGGGCCGCGAGGCCAATATCAATTATATAGACCGCATCAGTGTCTTCCAGGAATTCATACCCCTTAATGATTCGGTATTCTTTTTGAACCGCGATAAATTCTTCGCTGATTTCAGGGTCCTCGGAAAACAATCGCTGACCCTTATCGGCAGAAAGACCACTTCTTACAAAAAGATCGTCATCAACAGTGATTCCATCAGCAAACTGTTCGATGACCAACCCACACAGGAACTGGTAAAAACTACAGCGGGTATGAATAACCATTCCGACTCCGACTGGAGCCATCTTCGCCATGACAGTTTATCCACCAATGAAAAGGCGATTTATGCCACCATTGATAAATTATTGCATATGCCGAAATTCCAGCGGCTGCAAAGAACATTAAGATTCATTGGCACAGGGTATAAAAATATCGGTAACATAGAGATCGGCCCCTGGTTCAACTGGGTCAGCAGCAATCAATGGGAGGGTACCCGTTTCCGTTTCGACCTGGGAACCAATACAGGCTTCAATAAGAATATTTACCTGCATGGCTATGCGGCCTATGGAACAAGGGACAAACAATTGAAAGGAAAAGCCGAAGCTTATTGGATCCTGAGCAGGGAACCCCGGCGCGTAAGGCTGCACCTTTCTTACTCCAATGATATCGACAATGGCATCAGCCAGTATGGAGAAGTGAGCCAGGACAATATTTTTTCACTGGCGATCCGTAAACCGAATACCACCCGGAAATTCATCCAGGCCAAAGACCTGCACTTTGAAGAATTCAATGAGTGGGGCAAGGGATTTTCCACGGAATGGTTCGTCTCGCACAGGCAATTCACCCCATTGCAGAACCTGCCATTGAGATCAAGTTTCCCGGTCAGTTCCGGCGAACCGCTTACCAATTTTGAAGTAGCGCTTAAATTACGTTTCGCCTACCTCGAGAAATTTGTAGAAAATGATTATTTCCGTTACACCTTGGGCACCAGGTATCCCATCGTTGAGGTAATGCTGGCAAAGGGTTTCCCGGGAATCATGCATAGTGCATACAGCTACACCAAGATCGCAGCTTCGGTGCATGACTATATCAAAATATCGCCCTACGGTTCTTTTTCATATAAAGTATATGCCGGGAAAATAAATGGCGTTCTTCCTTATACTTTCCTGGAAAATCACCCCGGCAATGATATCTATTATTACAATCCTTCTGCCTTCAACCTAATGAACCGGTTTGAATATATAAGCGACCAGTATGCCGGAATCAATTTGGAACATAATATAGGATCCGGATTATTCAGGTTCATTCCCATCACCCGTAAATTAAAATGGCGGCAATTCTGGAATCTAAAGGCACTTCGGGGATCCCTGAGCACGGAGAATAATGCTTTGAACAACGGCAAGAATACATTTAAAACATTGAATGGAAAAACCTACCTGGAATTAGGCACCGGGATAGATAATATTTTCAAACTACTGCGCCTGGACATGGTGTGGAGGCTTTCTCCCAAGCAATTACCTGGAAATAAGACCTCCTCATTCGGTATTTTCGGTAGTTTCCAATTCCAGTTTTAATAAAACAACCCCTAGCTTTGTTTGGTACCCGAACGTATGGCACATAAAATTAAAATATCTTTGCGGACAAAATCGGGCAATTCATATGGATAAAAATTTTAATCCAGATAAACAACATACACTTACTAAAGAGGTCGGTATTTCGGGAACTGGTCTTCATACCGGTATCAATGTTGATATGATGCTGAAACCCGCCAATCCAGGTTTTGGATTTCAATTTCAAAGGACCGACCTGCTCGGGATGCCGATCATTAAAGCCGACTGTGATCTGGTAACGGATACCTCCAGGGGAACAACCCTGGAACAGGGACAAATGAAAGTGAGTACGGTTGAACATATTCTTGCGGCGTTGGTGGGCATGGGAGTAGACAATTGCCTGGTAGAGATCAATGGTCCCGAGATTCCCATCATTGACGGTAGCAGCGAACCCTTTGTAAAAATTATTGAAGAGGCCGGGGTGCTGGAACAGGATGCGGCCAAAGTGTGGTACACCATTGATACCAACATCTCGCATTATGACGATATAAAGCGGGTAGAGATGACCGCCTTACCGGCAACGAGTTACCAGATCACGACCCTGATCGATTTTAATAGCCCGGTACTGGGTACCCAGCATGCCAGTCTAAAATCGATGAAAGAGTTTCAGCAGGAGATCGCTCCCTGCCGCACGTTTTGTTTTTTACATGAACTGGAAATGTTACTGGACAATAACCTGGTGAAGGGCGGTGATATCAACAATGCCATTGTAGTGGTTGATAAACCCGTTACGGATGAGGAAATGACAAGACTGGCAAAGGCCTTCGGCAGAAAGAAAGTGGAAGTGAAAAGCGAAGGCTACCTCAACAACCTGGAACTGCGTTTTCCCAACGAACCTGCCCGGCATAAGCTCCTGGATGTAATTGGCGACCTGGCCCTGATCGGCTACCCCATCAAAGGGCATATCATTGCCAACCGGCCCGGGCACAGCAGCAACGTAGAGTTTGCAAAAAAAATAAAACAGTACATCAAGAAGAATAAACACACCAGGGATATCCCCATTTACAATCCCAACCAGCCTGCTGTTTACAGCCAGCAGCAGATCGAAAAAACATTGCCCCACCGCTACCCTTTTTTATTGATCGATAAGATCATTGAATTGAACGATACGCAAATTGTGGGGATAAAGAATGTTACCTTCAATGAGTATTTTTTCCAGGGGCATTTTCCCGGAAACCCCATCATGCCGGGCGTGCTGCAAATAGAAGCGCTTGCCCAAACCGGTGGCATCCTTTGCATCAACGCAATGCCCGAGGGCCAATACGATACTTATTTTTTAAAAATAGAAAACTGTAAGTTCAAGCAAAAAGTAGTTCCCGGGGACACGATGATCTTAAAAATGGAGCTGATAGAGCCCATACGCAGGGGCATATGCGTTATGCATGGAAGCGTATATGTGGGAAATAAACTCTGTGCAGAAGGAGATCTAACCGCACAGTTGGTAAAAAGAAATTAAATACAATATGCAAATTTGCCAATGAGCAAACCTGCTAGTAACAAGTGTAACCGTTTATTAAAAATAAAAAATAATTTTTTTAATCATCATTAATTTTTCATCAAATTAAAAATTGCGCATCTGCATATTTGCATATTAAACTATGATCCATCCGCATACATATATTCATCCCAATGCCAGGCTGGCCACGAATGTGAAGATAGATCCGTTCAGCGTTATACACCAGAATGTTGAGATCGGTGACGGCACCTGGATCGGTAGCAATGTTACCATCATGGAAGGAGCCCGTGTTGGAAAGAATTGCCGTATTTTTCCGGGAGCGGTTATCGCAGCCATACCGCAGGACCTGAAATATGAAGGGGAGCAAACTACGGTTGAAATTGGCGACAATACCACGATCCGTGAGTTTGTAACCGT
Organism: Bacteroidota bacterium; assembly: GCA_043781975.1. Classification (GTDB taxonomy): domain Bacteria; phylum Bacteroidota; class Bacteroidia; order Chitinophagales; family Chitinophagaceae; genus Ferruginibacter. Next base: position 17,224 of record JAYWAZ010000340.1, on the reverse strand, counting down.
GAACCGCGGTAGTAAGGATCGTTGGACAACAAAGGTTGGCAACAACTGCCTCATTATGGCGTACAGTCATATCGCACATGATTGTATCGTAGGCAATAATTGCATCATGAGCAATAATACGCAAATGGCAGGGCATGTAGTTATGGGAGATAATTCGATCCTGGCAGGAATGTGCGCCGTACACCAGTTCGTACAAATAGGCCAGCATGCTTTTGTCAGCGGCGGTTCGCTCGTGAGCAAAGATGTGCCTCCTTATATCAAAGCTGGCCGAACACCCCTCAGTTATGCCGGTGTAAATTCTGTTGGCCTGAAACGGAGGGGTTTTTCACTTGACCGGATCAACCAGATACTTGATATTTATCGGATCATTTACAACAAGGGTATGAATACCTCCCAGGCACTTAATTACATCGAGGAAGAATTGCCGGCAACTGATGAACGGGACGAGATCGTTACATTTATCCGTGAAAGCGGGAGGGGCATTATCAAACGCTATACCAAGGGCAGCCAGGAAGATGAATAATTTTTCACCGCAAAGACGCAGAGGCGCAAAGGGAATTAACTCCGCGACCTAGCGACTTAGTGGTAATTTTTCAATGCACATCACACTAACCAATACAGGTAAACGATTTAACCGGGAGTGGATATTCCGTCACTTCAGTTATGAATTCCTGCCTGGTAAAAAATATGCCATCACAGGGCCCAATGGCTCCGGAAAATCAACCCTGCTGCAGGTCATCGCCGGTTCGCTCACGTACAACGAAGGCAGTATAGCCTATAGTCAAACCGCATTATCTGAGAACGCTGATTCGGGGATCAGGCATCCGGTATCCGATATCCAACCTTACCGTTACATCACCATCGCCGCGCCTTACCTGGAACTGATTGAAGAGATGACCACCATGGAAATGCTGCGTTTTCATTCCCGCTTTAAATCACTGACCCTGCCCCTTCCCGAGATACTGGACACCATCGGGTTAAGCCAGGCTGCGCATAAACAACTCCGTTATTTCAGCAGCGGTATGAAACAAAGGCTGAGGCTGGCACAGGCATTCTTCAGCGATGTGCCGGTGCTGCTGATTGATGAACCCACTACCAACCTGGATGCGGAAGGGATCGCATTGTATCACCGGCTCATTCGCGATCATGCAAACAATAAATTGGTAATCGTGAGCAGTAATGATAAACAGGAATATACCTTTTGTGAGGTGGTGATCGAAATCGGAAAATATAAATCTGCGTGATTTCTTTTTTTGCTTTCGCACTGCAAATTAGCGCTTGCTCGCTATCAGTAAATTCAGGTCGGTATATTTAAGGTCGAATCGTTCGCTTAAATAAAAATTGGTAAGGCTTCCCTTGAACAAATAAATACCGCTGCGGAGATTGATCTTATACCAAACCATGTTATCAATGCCACCGTCATCCGCGGTTTCCAGCAATAAGGGCATCAATACATTGCTGATGGCCTGCGAGGCAGTACGGGCAAAACCGCTGGGGATATTGGGTACGCAGTAATGGATCACGTCATACTTGGTGAAAACGGGCTTTTCGTGGGAGGTTACATCGCTGGTCTCAAAGCAGCCACCATGGTCGATACTCACATCCACGATCACCGTTCCCGGTCGCATATTGCTCACCATCTCTTCGCTCACCACAATGGGTGTGCGCCCACCGGCGCCACTGAGCGCCCCCACCGCCACGTCGCAGGTCTTCAGTTGCTTGGCCAGTATCTTGGGCTCAATAACGGAAGTCCATAAACGACCTCCAATATTGTTCTGCAGCCGCTTCAGCCGGTAAATGCTGTTGTCAAAAATCTTTACACTGGCTCCCATGGCAAGGGCCGTCCTGGCGGCATATTCGCCAACGATACCGGCGCCAATGATGATCACTTTGGTGGGTGGTATCCCGCTGATGCCTCCTACCAGCACACCTTTACCGTTATTGGCATTACTCAGGTACTGGCCCGCGATCAGCATCACCGCACTGCCCGCGATCTCACTCATGCTGCGCACGATGGGGTTATGGCCCGTGTCATCCTTCAGGTTCTCAAAACTCAGTGCCGTTATCTTCTTCTCCATCATCTTCTGCAATATCTCGCGCTTCATAGCGGCAAGGTGTATGGGCGAAATGATATATTGATTGGGTTTCAGGTACTCGCAATCGCTTTCACTTACCGGCGCGCTTTTCACCAGTATGCCACATTCAAACACCTCTTTTTTGTCGAAGGCGATCTTTGCGCCGGCATCGCTGTAATCCTTGTCGGTGTAGCTGGCGCCGTCACCGGCTTTTGTTTCCACGATCACCCGGTGCCCGTTGGCTACCATCACTCCTACCGCTTCCGGCGTAAGGGCGATCCGGTTCTCATTGAAAGAATGCTCTTTGGGGATACCAATAAAAAGTTCTTCCCCCTTGGGCTTTATGTCCAGTGTCTCTTCCAGGGTCTCATAAGTAAAGGAAGACGATACAAAAGGTTTTGATGTAGCCATAATGATTACAAATTACAAATTTATTTGCAGCTTTCTGGTATTCGCATCCACCAGGCTGATATGGATGTGCAGGGTGTCTTCCGGGAAGATACCCGGTGCCTTTTCGGGCCATTCCACCAGGCAGGTATTGCCTGAATAAAGACAATCTTCTACACCGGCATTGATGGCCTCAGCCTCATCTTTGATACGATAAAGGTCCATATGATAAATGATGGCCTCATCCGGGGTTTTATACTGATTAATGATGGAAAAGGTAGGACTGGTAACGGTGTCTTTTACCCCCATGGCCAGGCACAATGCATGTATCATCGTGGTTTTACCCGCGCCCATTTCACCATGCAAGGCAAACACCTTAAAACGGGAAGCCTCTTCCAGCAGTTTTTTGGCGGCAAGATCAATTTCCGGCAGTTTAAAAATTAACTCCATGTTGCAAAGATATTTTCCTTCATTAGTAATCAGCTAACTATTGCAAAGAATAATTTTGCAGCATGGAAAAAGTTGAATGGAAGGTAGAAGGGATGACCTGCACCAATTGCGCACTAACCATTAACCGCTATTTGGAAAAGCAGGGTTTGAAAGAAGTAAAAGTGAATTTCATTGGCGGCGAGATAAGCTTTGAGCTTAACGGAAACACCTCCAAAGAGCAAATTGCCAAAGGAATTGAAGGCCTGGGTTATAAAGTAGCCGGCGAACCACAAACGGCAAACCACAAACGCAAAACAATTTTATTTTACAACCACTTTCAACGCTTTCTCTTTTGCCTCCCCTTTACCCTGGTGCTGTTACTGCACATGTTGCCATGGCATATTGATCTGTTGATGAACCCCTGGATACAACTGGCCATCTGTATGCCCGTATACATTGTTGGCATGGCCTATTTTGGTGTAAGCGCGGTAAAAAGCCTGAAACGTGGGATACCCAATATGAATGTGCTGATTGCGATGGGCGCCACGGCGGCATTTGTGTATAGCCTGACCGGAACGATGGGCAACCTAGGTATGGATTATATTTTTTATGAAACCACGGCCACCATCATCACCCTTGTTTTTTTAGGCGAATGGATAGAAAATAAATCCGTGGAAACAACCCAAAGGGAATTGAAGAAACTGGCCAGTCATCAGAAAGTGATGGCCAACATGATCGTATTTGATGAGGCACACAAAGAACTGGTATTACCAGTAGAGAATACACAATTGCATGTAGGCGACCTCGTGTTAATAAAAAGTGGCGAACAGGTACCGATGGATTGCAGGATCTTATGGGGAGATGCACACGTGAATGAAGCCTTAATAACAGGTGAAAGCCTGCCGGTGAGCAGGGGAAAGAAAGACACGCTGATCGGTGGAAGCCTGTTAACAGACGGTACGGTAAAAGCACAGGTAACTGCGGTCGGTAAAGATACGGTACTAAGTAATATTCTAACGCTGGTGAAACAGGCGCAGGGAGAAAAGCCCCCCATCCAGCAGCTGGCCGACAGGATAAGCGCTGTATTTGTGCCGGTAGTGATCGGAATTGCAGCCATCGCATTCCTCCTCAATTTTTTTGCGTTTCATATTTCGGCAACCGATTCACTGATGAGGAGCATCGCGGTACTGGTGATCAGCTGTCCCTGCGCCATGGGGCTGGCAACACCTGCTGCCATTGCAGTCGGACTGGGTAGGGCAGCAAGGAATGGTATACTTTTCCGCAATGCAAAAAGCCTGGAATTGTTTAAGAATATCAGGACGGTTGTCTTTGACAAGACCGGCACATTAACCATAGGCGAATTGACGATCAGCAAATGGCAAAGCAGTACCGATGAAACTTCCTTTAAACAGGTCATCTGCTCAATGGAAAAATTCTCCAATCATCCCATCGCAAAAGCGATCACGGTTAACTGGAAGGCTGGTAATCTCATTCCCTGGAAAAAAATTGAAGAGATAAAAGGATTGGGTATGAAAGCGGAAGATGACGCAGGAAATATTTATAAATTGGGTTCATACAAAATCGCGGCCGCATTGACTGACGATGATTCGCATACTGCTTACCTTTTACATAATAATGAACTTGCAGGATGGTTCGATATGGAGGATGAGATACGAACGGAAGCCAGCCAGGTGATCAGTTACCTGCATTCAAAAGGTATCCAAACCATTTTACTGAGCGGCGACAGTTTGCAGCGGACCAAAAAAGTTGCCGACACACTTGGTATTGATAAGATATATGCTGAAAGAACACCCGAAGACAAATTAAAGATAATTGAAGAATTAAATAAAGTCTCCCCGGTTGCCATGGTGGGTGATGGCATCAATGATGCACCCGCCCTGGCCAAAGCCACCATTGGCATATCTATGAGCGATGCCACACAACTGGCCATGCAAAGCGCACAGGTGGTGCTGATGAATAAAGGCATACAACACCTCCCGCTGGCGTTGGGTTTGGGAAAACACACGTTCATCACCATTAAGGAAAATCTTTTCTGGGCCTTTATTTACAATATCGTTGCGATACCCGTTGCGGCGATCGGGTTATTGCATCCCGGAATTGCCGCACTGGCCATGGGGTTCAGTGATGTGGTCCTCGCCGTAAATTCTGTTCGTTTGAATTACAAGAAAGTGGTTTAATTTCAAAGCATAATTCAGGGTTTTGCAAATTCATCAGATTTTAAAACAATACTGGGGCTTTGACGCTTTCCGGCCTTTACAGGAAGAGATCATTGGGTCCGTCATGGAAGAAAAAGACACCCTGGCCCTGCTGCCCACCGGCGGCGGGAAATCAGTATGTTTCCAGGTGCCCGCGCTTGCCAAGGAAGGCATATGCCTGGTGGTGAGTCCGCTGATCGCACTGATGAAAGACCAGGTGGAAAACCTGAAACAAAAAGGTATCGGCGCACTGGCCATTTATTCGGGGATGAGTTTTATAGAAATTAAAAAGACCCTGCAGAATGCCGCTTATGGGAATTATAAATTTTTGTACGTTTCCCCGGAACGGTTAGTAACTGGCCTGTTCCTGGAATATTTGCCCGCATTACACATCAGCCTGCTTGCCGTTGATGAAGCGCATTGCATTTCTCAATGGGGATACGATTTCAGACCCACCTATTTACAGATCGCTGAACTCAGGGAACAGTTGCCAGGCGTACCTGTTTTAGCGTTAACCGCTTCGGCAACAAAAAAAGTACAGGAAGACGTTTGCAATAAATTACTTTTCAGAAAAGATCACAGGACCTTTCAACAATCCTTTGAACGACCCAATCTTTCTTACAGTGTTTTCAATGTACAATCGAAACAAAATAAACTGCTCGACATTTTTAAAAATGTACCCGGTTCAGCCATCGTTTACTGTAAAAGCCGTAAACGTACAAAGGAAATTGCGGACCTGTTGCTGATGCATAAGATCAATGCTGATCACTATCATGCAGGATTAAATAATGATGAACGCAATAAAAAACAGGAAAACTGGGTCACAGGCAAAACAAGGGTAATGGCCTGTACCAATGCTTTCGGAATGGGTATCGACAAAGCCAATGTACGGGTGGTAGTGCATTACGACGTTCCGGATTGCCTGGAAAATTATTATCAGGAGGCGGGGAGGGCCGGTAGGGACGGAAAGAAAGCTTATGCGGTATTGCTCTACAGCAATAAAGAACTTGAAGACCTCGAACAACAGGGCGATATCCGTTTTCCAAGTGAAGCCAGCCTGAAAAACGTTTACGCAGCGATCATGAATCACCTTCAGATCGCTGCAGGTACGGGTGAAGGAATGAATTTTGATTTTGACATGGCCGTGTTCACCGCTGCTTTTAAAATAAATATCCTCACAGCAACTTATTCCATCAAAGCGCTGGAACAGGAAGGCCTTTTCAGCTTCAATGAGTTTTTTTTCAAACCTTCTTCCGTTGTATTCACAACCGAAAGGAATGAATTGGAAGCGTTTGAAAGACAACACCCGGAACTGGAACCCGTCCTGAAAGGATTATTGCGCTCGTACGAAGGCATTTTTAATTTCCCGGCAAGCGTTTATGAATCCCAGCTCGCGAAATTTTTGCGAATGGGTACAGATAGTATCGTTGCCGCATTGAAAATATTACATGATTACGGCATAATAAGTTTTACCAGGCAAAAAGACAAACCGCAGCTTATCCTTTTGCAAAACAGGATGTATGCAGGTAATTTCAGGATCAATTCGGTCAACTACTTGCAACGAAAACAGGATTTTGAAGCCCGGACGGCCGCTATGATCGACTATGTAAAAAATGAAACCGCTTGCCGCAGTCGTTCTATTGCACAGTATTTTAACGCCGCCGACATGAATCGTTGCGGGATATGCGATAACTGTATCCGCATGAAAGCGCTTCATATTTCGATGGAGGACTTTGAAAAAATTACCGGTGATATTGTTCAGTTGGTAAAGAAAGTGCCCATGCCGGCGAAAGAGATACTTGAACATCTCAGGGGAACAAAAAAAGAAAAAGTCTGGAAAGTGCTTGATTACCTGCAGTCAGAAAAAAAACTGGCGGTTAACAATGAAGGAAAAATCAGCATTGCATAATTACTTCATCCCGGTATCTTATAATGGGTGTAAACCGGACTGGCTATAAATAAAAAAAGGGACCAAGATAGAAATCTAGTCCCGCTTTAAAATCCAATATCCTATGAAAAACCGAGACGAAGATAACACGGAATTTACTTCTATGCAAGTTTTTGTTAGAAAATTTTGTAATACTTAGAATAAATACTACAAAAAAGGCGGGATAGCAACACCAAGTCCACTTTATCCAATTAATTGATAATCAGTTACATACTAAACTATTACACTATTTCTTCATCTTGTATTTACCCGTTTTATACAAATAACTGGCGGCCTGGTACCAGGCAATAGCTTCATTGATAAGACTATCGGATCTATCGGTTTTTGATTCCAGTCCGGTCAAAAAATCAGGTTCAAACATTTTTACGCGTTGTTGTGGGGACAGGATCACCAGCTTTCCTCTCCGGATATAACCCATATCCTGGTAGGTGCTGATAAAGGCCCTTTCATTACCCGGAGGGGCCTTAAATATATCATATCCCATGAACCGGCTGGTATAATTACAGTTCATGAGTCCCAGTATGGTTGGAGCCAGGTCGATCTGGCTGGTGAGCCGTTTTTCAATATCCGGTTTAATCAGTGCCGGTGCGTAAATAAAGCAGGGAATATGATAGCGGTTCACCGGCAGGTCGGTTTTTCCCGCGCTTTTGGCACAATGGTCGGCAACGATCACAAATAAAGTGGAATTGAACCATGGTTTCTGCCTTGCATCCCGGATGAACTTATTGATCGCATAATCGGTGTACTTTACCGCGCCCTCAATGGACTGGGTAGACGGTGGAATATCAATTCTCCCCGTCGGGTAGGTATAGGGTCGGTGGTTGCTGACCGTCATGATATGGTTAAAAAATGACCTTCCCGCCGCATGGCTTTTATCACACTGCTGCAGTGCATAATCAAAAGATGCTTCGTCATCAACACCCCATGCGGTGGTATGATGCACCAGACTGTCGGGAATATCGCGTTTATCCAGCACCGTATACCCATTATGGCTGAAAAAATAACCCATGTTATCGAAGAAGCTGTTACCGCCATAAATAAAATTCACATCATAGCCTTTTGCTTTCAATACCGACCCCATGGTAAAAAGATCTTCATTGCCCAGGCGCCGCACAATGGATTGCCCGGGCGTTGGTGGAATGGCCATGGACAAAGCTTCCAGGCCCCTGACCGTTCGCGTGCCCGAAGCGTAAAAATTATCAAAGAACAGGCTGTAGGGTATGAGTGAATCGAGCGAGGGGGTGATATTCTCCGTATTCCCGAAATGTTTCAGGTAATCGCCGCTTAAACTTTCCACGCTGATCAGCACCACATTCCAGGGATGCTCCGGACTGTCATTTTTTATCTCCCTTTCAATGCTTAAAGGGTCGGGGGCAAATATTGTTCCAGGGGTCTGTAAAAAATTATGCAGCAGTTGCATATTAACCGTATCGTTTCGTACGGCATAAAATCGGTTATAATCTATTTCATTGTTCCAGAATGCTGTGCCGAATTCATAAATACCATTGCCCCCCAGTTCATTCACATAATTATTGCCGCTGGTGTTCTTTAACCGGTTGTTCATTAAAAAATAGCCCGCCACCGGCACCAGCATGAACAACAAAAAGAAAATGCTTCTTCTCCCAAAACGCATCGGTATTTCCTGCGAAAGCATTATTTTTTTTCGTACCGCAAATAAAATGATAATGCTGACCAACACCACGGCGGCACCGATCAAAGGGATATTGTACGACTCCCAGATATTTCCCAGTACCTCAGTAGTATACACCAGGTAATCCACCGCGATGAAATTATAGCGTACATTGAATTCATCCCAGAAAATGATCTCTCCACCTGCATTTAAGACCAGTATAAAAATGATAATGAAAAAAAGCAGGAATAACGGGATCCGTTGTATTTTTTTCCGGTACCAGGAATCCTTCATCAGCCAGCAATACAAGGCAACGGGTACGGCAAAGAAACTCCATACCACCAGGTCGTACAACAACCCGATCAAAAAAATACCGGTAAAACGAAGGAAGGTCAACTCCAGGCTGGGCCAGCTTTTTATTAACAGTACGACCCTTGTGATAAAGCTGATTGAACAAATAATAACTGCCAGTACGGCAAGCGGACCAAAACGATGCTGAAAGATTTTCTTAGGCATGGCGCAAAGTTAATTCAAAAGAACTCCCGCTTGCATCACAGCCGCTTTAATAAAAACTTTCTGCGCTTCGAAAGAATTCGGAACGCATGAAGATGCATTAGGATCAGAACCATCCGCTGCTTTTACTGCTCCGGCTTCTGCCGCCCAGTCCCAATGCGCCCAATAAGGAACGAACGATGGTATTACCCGCCGTCCTCGCCATACTTTTCACAACGGTATTATTGGTGATTTTCTCCAGGGTTGAAGGTTGCTGCTTTTCGGTTTTTTTTGTTTCCGTTGTTTCTTCCTGTGCTGTTTTTTCGGCGGCTTCCTTCAATTTTTCGGTCAATATCTCATAAGCGCTTTCGCTGTCGATCACTTTACCGTATTTGGCTACCAGTTTAGATCTGCCGTTAATGGCAGCGATCTCGGCGTCTGTCAGCGTATCCATCCTGCTTCTCGGGGCGCACAACATGGTATGGGCCAGGGGGGTTGGTATCCCCTTTTCATTAAGCATGGTAACCAGGGCTTCACCGATACCCAGTTGCGTGATGAGGTCCTCTGTTTTGTAATAGGTGGTTTCGGGATAGTTCTCTGAAGTTTGTTTGATCACTTTCCTGTCGGCTGCGGTAAAAGCACGCAATGCATGTTGTACTTTCAAACCCAGTTGTGCCAGTACGCTGGCGGGTACATCCATAGGATTTTGCGTACAGAAAAAAATACCCACGCCTTTCGAGCGAATGAGTTTAACAATGGTTTCGATCTGCTGCAGCAACGCGCTACTGGCATCCTGGAATATAAGATGGGCCTCGTCAATAAAGATCACCAGTTTGGGTTTGTCGAGGTCGCCTTCTTCCGGGCAGGTGGCATATAATTCCGCCAGCATCTGCAACATAAAAGTTGAAAATAATTTTGGCTTATCCTGCAGGTCGGTAACACGCAATACGCTGATGATGCCCCTGCCATCGTCACTGATCCGCATAAGGTCATCCACTTCAAAACTTTTTTCGCCAAAGAAAATATCGGCGCCCTGCTGCTGCAACTCGATGACCTTGCGTAAAATGGTGCCGGTGGATGTGGTGGATATCTTGCCATAGGTCTTTTCAAGTTCTTCTTTGCCCTCATCTCCTATATATTGCAGCACTTTGATGAAATCCTTCAGGTCCAGCAGGGGAAGCTGGGTATCGTCGCAATACTTGAAGATCATCGCCACCACGCCACCCTGGATGTCATTCAGCTCCAGTATCTTGCTCAGCAGCACGGGACCAAATTCACTTACGGTTGCCCGTAAGTGTACGCCGTTCTGTCCTGTGAGCGTCATCAGCTCGGCAGGGAACAGGGCGGGCTTGTATTCCATATTCAGTTTCTGGTAACGATCTTTCAACTTATCATTCATCGCACCTTCGGCCGCGATACCGCTAAGGTCGCCCTTGATATCCATTACCAGCACGGGCACGCTGGAATCACTGAGGTACTCACTGATCATCTGGAGGGTTTTGGTCTTACCCGTACCCGTTGCCCCGGCAATGAGGCCATGCCGGTTCATGGTTTTCAGTGGAAGGAAGATACCCGCCTCAGGTACCACTACACCATCAAGGACGGCAGCCCCGATCTTTACAGATTCACCCTTGAAAGTATAGCCATCCTTGATGGCTTGTATGAATGTATCCTTGTTTGCCATATCGAACAATTTTAAGGAAAGGTACAACCTGAATTTGAAATCTATTTCAGGATTTTTTATCGGGATTGAAGTACTTTTAGACGTATTAAAGATTGGATCCTTATTCTTGCAATTGTGTCGATTTTTATGTTTGTGGCCAGTTCTTTCCGGGAAGAAAATAACACCGGTATTAGTACCCGTGCGGCACTGGGTAAAAAACTCTTCAATGAGAAGATCCTTTCAGCAGACTCTACGGTAAGCTGCGCCAGTTGTCATAAACCGGCATATGCTTTCGCCGATACCGCCGCATTCAGTAAGGGAATAGGAGCTAGACTTACCAAGCGGAATACCCCCTCTGTCTTGAACATGAAGAACCGCCCCTATTATTTCTGGGACGGAAGAGCAGCTTCTCTGGAGGAACAATCCCTGATGCCCATTCAAAACCCCGATGAGATGGGCCTGCCCATTGAAGATGCAGTGAAACGACTGAATGCATCCGATGAATATCCTGCATTATTTAACAAAATATTTCAACAGGCCCCCAATGAAAAAAACCTTTCCGCCGCTTTTTCGGCCTATGAGCAAACGCTGGAAACGGTAAACAGCCGGTTCGATGACTGGAGTAATAATATCAAAAACCTTTCGCCCGCGGAGGAAAGGGGAAGACGTTTATTCATAGGGAATAAGGCAAAATGTTTTGACTGTCATTTGATGGAAGACTTTACCAACGATGATTTTAAAAATATCGGTTTGTATAATGGCACAACTTTGAATGATGCCGGGTTGTACGTGATCACAAAAAAAGAAATTGACCTGGGTAAATTCAAAACGCCCGGCTTGCGCAATGTAGCCGTAACAGCGCCTTACATGCATAATGGTATGTTCAGGACCCTGGAAGATGTGGTGGATTATTACAATGATCCCCAAAAAGTGGTAACCCATCCGATCAATATCGATGCCGCATTAAAAAAACCATTGGGGCTGACGGACCATGAAAAAAAGGACCTGGTGGCCTTCCTGAAATCCCTGACCGATAAAAAATTTATCCGGAACTGATGAATGGTAATTGAATAATTGGCCTTTGACACAATGCCTAATGCCTAAATGACCTATTCCCGTAAAAATTACCTTTAACAAAAAATTAGGCACTATATTCGCTACATAAAAAATGAATGAATTTTATTTGCTAATAAACCCACAAAAATGGAACCAGTAAAACCCCGGATATTATTGTGCGAAGACGATACCAATCTTGGCATGGTACTGAAGAACTACCTTGAGTTAAATGACTATAATGTTACCCTTGAAAGAGATGGCCGGTTGGGACTGGCTGCATTCCAGCGCGAAAAATTCGATATCTGCCTGCTGGACGTGATGATGCCCAATATGGACGGGTTCACGCTGGCTGAAGAGATCCGCGACGTGAATCCCGATGTGCCTTTATTCTTCCTGAGCGCCAAGACCATGAAAGATGATATCATCCAGGGTTATAAACTGGGTGCAGATGATTATATCACCAAGCCATTCGACAGTGAAGTATTACTGCACAAAATAAAAGCGATCTTAAAACGGAATGAAGAGATGCACCGCGAAGAAGTAAATGCAGAATTCGACCTGGGCAAATACCATTTTAATCCCCGCCTCCGGGAGCTCACTATCTTCGGCAAAGTGCAAACCCTGTCTCCCAAGGAAAATGAATTACTTAAAATGCTCAGTGAATACAAGAATGACCTGCTTAGCCGCGAGATCGCCCTTAAAAAAATATGGGGCAGCGATACTTACTTCAACGGCCGCAGCATGGATGTGTATATCGCCAAATTGCGCAAGTACCTGAAAGAAGATCCCGCCATTGAGATCGTGAACATACACGGCAACGGTTTCAGGCTGGTGGTTACGGAGTGAACGAATAACGGGTCAGGACGGCTTTAAGTCATCAGGCCTGCAGCCGTCTTACTTTATCGCCAGCATTAATTTCGTCCAGAAATTATTATCAAAGGAAGAAGGGCCAAGTAAAAGATCACCCGTATCATCTCCATGCCTGATCACCACCAGGTCCTTTGAAGGAATTACATAAATTTTCTTATCCCCTTTCCCCAGGCAGGCGATCATATCTGATGGCGCCGAAGGAGCCAATGCTCCCGGGAAAACAGTTGTGGACGTGGGCGCCATGAATGAGGCCTTCCCGTTCAGCCACCACAGATAGCCATAAGAGAGATTATAGGTCTGCGAGGTATTGGTCATCGCCGAAAAATAATTCTGATCGGTCATGATGGTATTGCCATCCCATACTCCTTTATTCAATACCAGCAGCCCAAACCTTGCCATGTCCCTGCTGTTGAGCCAAAGGATATAGTTGAACCAGGTATAATTTTTCATCCCGATCTTGTCGGCCAGTTTTGTTTTAGTGTAGGTGTTGTAGTTAGTGCCTGTTGCGTTTGCAATAACATTTTGTACCAAATGATACGGTGCATTGTAATAATACCAGAAAGATCCCGCATCTCCCTTATAGGTTAAACAGGACGGAGATATGCAATTATCATCGGGCACATTGTATTCCAGTCCGGTGGTCATGGTGAGCTGGTGCCTTACGGTGATGAGGTTTTCCTTTGCGAGGGGGGCCGAGGTCCACCCGTTACTCAGGTAAGTACTGGTCTTATTGTTGATAATCAATTGCCCTTCCTGCTGTGCGATGCCCGCCAGGAAAGCGGTTACGCTTTTGCCTGCCGAAGCGATATAATAGACGGTGTTCTTATCCCAGCCATTCCAGTAATTTTCTGTAACGATGCGCCCTTTGTATAAAATGATAAGGCCGTATGTATTTTTGGAACCGGCATAGGTAATAGCATCATTTAATTTTGCCAGATCCCATCCCAGCGATTGCGGGGAAACGGTCTCCCAGGTATCACTCCCGATCGGTGGAAAATACATGGTGGTCGGCGGCGCAACCGGGGTGCTGCCGCTATTACTGCTTTTATTACACCCGGTGAAGATCAGGATCAGCAATGCGGCGGCAATGATAATTTTCATAAAAAGATTTGTGGTCAGACAAAAAAGGAATTAAAAAGTTTAAACCAGTCGGGCATTTTTTTATCCGTTAAATAACAGGTTATCCCCGCCTCCATTATTCATTTTTTTCCCCAGGTGCTCGAAAGCCTTTGCGGTGGCTTCGCGGCCCCTTGACGTGCGTTGTAAAAAACCTTCCTGGATCAGGAACGGTTCGTATACTTCTTCCAAAGTGCCGGTCTCTTCACCAACGGCAGTAGCGATAGTAGTGATGCCCACCGGGCCGCCCTTGAATTTTTCAATAATGGTATAGAGGATGCGGTTATCCATTTCATCCAGTCCATGCTTATCCACATTCAATGCTTTCAATGCGTGTTCGGTTATGGCCAGGTCGATGGCGCCGGTTCCGATCACCTGTGCAAAATCCCTCACCCTGCGCAACAGGCCATTGGCGATACGCGGTGTGCCGCGGCTTCTGCAGGAGATCTCATCCGCAGCGCCACTGGTGATCTTAATGCCCAGTATGCCGGCAGAACGAAGGATGATATTTTTTAGCGTCCCTGCGTCATAATATTCCAGTCTTGATTTGATGCCGAAACGTGAAAGCAACGGCGCTGTAAGCAAACCACTACGGGTAGTCGCCCCGATCAGGGTGAACGGGTTGAGGTTGATCTGTACACTCCTGGCATTGGGCCCGCTGTCGATCATGATATCGATCCGGTAGTCTTCCATGGCGGCGTAGAGGTATTCTTCCACTACATTGCTTAACCGGTGGATCTCATCGATGAATAAAACATCATTCGGTTCCAGGTTGGTGAGCAGTCCCGCCAGGTCGCCTGGTTTTTCAATGACCGGCCCGCTGGTTTCCCTGATATTCACGCCCAGCTCATTGGCTACGATCCTAGACAAAGTTGTTTTTCCCAGGCCCGGGGGTCCATGAAACAGGATATGATCCAGCGCTTCTCCCCGCATTTTGGCGGCTTTGATGAAAATGGTGATATTCTGGATGATCTGTGCCTGTCCCGCAAAATCATGTATGGCGGAGGGCCGTATATTATTTTCAAATGCGGCATCCGCTGCACTCAGGTTCTCTTTATTACTATTTAAATTTATATTTGACATACCCGTTTTAGTCTCGTTTTGTAAAACTAATTATCATTCATCATAAAACAATAAATCCTGGAAACAGGGACCATCGACCTCTCACACCAACATTTCACCATTAATCAAAACAGTCCCGGATTTGAGTATATTGGTGGTAATTTTGCACTATGCCTAGAATAAACATCAGATATTGGGTCTGTCAGCTCCTGGGGTGGGGTGGTTGGACCGTCTTAAATCTCTTTATCGCTTACCAGTTTGCCAGTGAATTTTACTTTTCCACGGAAGAAAAAAAGAGTATCCTTTTTTTTGCGCTGGGCATCGAATTGATCTGGGGTGTTCTGGCCACGCATATCCTGCGTCTGGTATTAAAACGTATCAACTGGATCCGTTTTTCCATCGATAAAGTGGTGCTGCTGTTTATCATTGGCGTATTGTCAACGGGCCTGATATTTCATTACGGGTCGAAATTCACCGCACATGCAACGGGCAAATCATTTGATGAATATGTGAATAATGAGCGCCAGCAGAAAGCGGTAAAAATGGAACAGGATGCCGGGGTGGCCAATACGGATTATTACCTGTTTAAAAAACTGACTTCCGGCGATTCAACTGAATATAATCTTGCAACCAAGATAAAAAAATCAACGGGCTGGTATCGCGATACCAAAGGAAAATGGAAATATGAAGAACAAAAAAAGGGCAGCGAGTTCTGGGGTTACTTCATTACGTTCATCCTTTGCGCCATGTGGTTGCTGATCTACCTGGTATGGCATTATATCGTCAAGAACAGGAAAGACCAATTGGATAAATTGAAGCTGGAAAGTATGGTGAAGGAGCTGGAACTGAAAACCATCAAATCACACATCAACCCCCACTTCATTTTCAATTCGCTGAACAGCATACGGGCACTGGTAGACGAAAATCCGCAACGAGCCCGTAAAGCCATCACAGAACTGAGCAATATCCTGCGCAGCAGCATGCAGGCAGAAAAAGCGGAAACGGTAACACTGGAAAGGGAACTGGATATCGTTAAGGATTACCTGGCGCTTGAAAACATGCGTTTTGAAGAAAGGCTGAAAGTGGAAATGCAGATCGATGAAGATACGCTGGGGCAGCCCGTTCCTCCCATGATGCTGCAGACCCTGGTGGAAAATGCCATCAAGCACGGCATCAGCAAACAGGTAAACGGTGGCGTGGTTCGTGTGATCGCCCGCTTTGAAGGCGACCACCTGGAACTCCTGGTTCAGAACACAGGACAACTGGCCACATGGGTCAACGGTGATGGTTTTGGAATCAAAAGCACGGAAGACAGGCTGAACCTGATGTACCAGGGCAAGGCTTCTTTCCAGATAAGAAATATTGAAGGCAATATGGTGGAATCGAAAGTGATGGTTCCCGTGATGATGTAAAAAATTAAACAATAAAAGCAATACAGTCATGCAGAAGGCCCTAATTATTGATGATGAACGTTTGGCAAGAAATGAGTTGAAAAAACTCCTGCTTGAGTTCCCCGAAGTGGAAGTGATCGGCGAAGCCGCCAATGCTGTGGAAGGCCTTGAAAAAATTGAAAGCCTTTCACCCGATCTTATTTTTCTGGACATACAGATGCCGGGTAAGACCGGGTTTGACATGCTGACCGAACTGGACAGCGCCCCGCACGTGATCTTTACCACTGCATACGATGAATATGCACTGAAAGCCTTTGAAGTAAATGCGCTGGATTACCTGATGAAACCGGTAGAACCCAAGCGGCTGGCCGACGCCTTGCAGAAATTGCAACAGGCCGAGGAAAAGGAACTGGCCTCCACCATGGCGGGCATCCATCGTGGCCTGCTCACCGAAAACGACCAGGTTTTTGTAAAAGATGGTGAACGCTGCTGGTTTGTAAAACTGGGTGATGTTCGCCTCTTTGAAAGTGTTGGCAATTACGCAAAGGTTTTTTTTGGAACCTACAAACCCCTTATTTTAAAATCACTGAATGCGCTGGAAGAAAGGCTGGATGAAAAGATATTCTTCAGGGCCAACCGCAAGCACATTGTGAACCTGCGGATGATCGATAAGATTGAACCTTATTTTAACGGCGGTCTTTTATTGGAACTTCATGGTGGCGAAAAAGTGGAAGTAAGCAGGAGGCAAGCGGTAAAGTTCAAAGAGATGATGAGCCTTTAAACCTATAAGGTTTTGATTCAACAAATATAAAAGTCCTTATATTAAAACCTTATAGGTTTTAGCTGGATAATCAAGTATTAAAAAATAAGAATGAAGAAAATACTCTCA
>JAYWAZ010000339.1:0-3128 GCA_043781975.1 Bacteroidota bacterium | reverse complement strand
TGATATAGTGGCTCAGGTAATTCACATTATCGATACAAACATTATTACCCAGGTCGCTGCTGATGATGGTACTGTTGTAAAGTCCCACCGGCATGCGCAGGTTATGGAATTCAAGATAAAAGGGTTCCAGTTTTCCGATGCGTACCAGGCCATGGAATTTACAGTTCTTTACCAGTTCGGGATTGAATGATTTTGAAACAAAGAGTTTATTCCAGTCATCGGAGGTATTGCGGTTGCGCACCAGCGCTTCAATTTCGGATGCGGTAAGTTTTCGGTAGGTATGGCCCGACTGGTTTTGTTCATTGCGCAGGTAATATTCGTCCTTTCCTTTTGGAATGTATTTTTTATCTACGAAATTGTAGCCAAGGTTGTTGACAGGATGTTTCTGAATGATGTTCATTGTTTGCAGTTTGTGGTTTGAGGTTTGTAGTTATGCTTTATATTCTCAGCGTCTGTTAAACCACTAACCTCAAACCACAAACTACAAATTATTTTTATTCAACCGTTACGCTCTTCGCCAAATTCCTCGGTTTATCAACATCCACGCCCTTTGCCACGCCAACATAATAGGAGAGCAGTTGCAAGGGAACACAGCTCAGCATGGGGGCGATGATCTCATCGGCAGCGGGAACAAAGAATACGTCATCTGCAAGTCCGGGTATCACTTCATCTCCCTCCGTGATGATGGCGATGACCTTTCCCTTTCGTGCTTTTATTTCCTGGATATTGCTGATGATCTTTTCGTGGTATGAGTCGTGTGTGGCCACAAATATCACCGGTAGATTCTCATCGACCAGTGCGATAGGCCCGTGTTTCATTTCTGCGGCGGGATATCCCTCAGCGTGTATATATGAAATTTCTTTCAGTTTTAAAGCGCCTTCCAGGGCGATGGGGAAATTGTAGCCCCTGCCGAGGAACAGGGCATCGGCGGCACCCTTGTATTTGAGGGCGATGGCTTTTACCAACTCGGCATTTTTTAATAAGGCGTCCACTTTTTCGGGTACGGCTTCCAGTTCAAGCAATAAATTGCTGTAACGTTCATCAGATATCGTTCCTTTTTCCTTTGCTATTTTCAATGCCATCATGGTCAGTACGGCCAACTGCCCGGTAAAGGCCTTGGTACTGGCCACCCCGATCTCAGGGCCGGCGTGAGTATAGGCGCCGCCATTACTGATCCTGGCGATTGAAGAGCCCACCACGTTCACGATACCGAAGATCATGGCACCTTGTTCTTTGGCCCTTTCTATGGCGACCAGGGTATCGGCCGTTTCGCCGCTTTGCGATATGGCGATGATCACATCTCCCTTATTGATGATGGGATTGCGGTACCTGAACTCCGAAGCATATTCCACCTCAACGGGGATCCGGCAAAGTTCTTCAATGATGTATTCGGCTACCAGGCCGGCGTGCCAGCTGGTACCGCAGGCGACGATGATGATGCGGCTGGCTTTTTTCAGCTGATCCATATTGCTTTCCACGCCGCTCATGGTAATGGTGCCGGCATTGGCGTCTAACCTTCCCCGTAAACAGTCGTGTATCGTGCTGGGCTGTTCGAAGATCTCTTTCAGCATGAAATGGTCGTAACCGCCCTTTTCAATGGCCGCCAACTCCATGTCCAGTTTGGTTACGAAGGGCGTTATCTTTTCATTGCCCAGGTTCTTTAAAATGAGCTGATCGGGCCTTACAATGGCCAGTTCATAATCGTTCACATACACCACTTCCTTCGTGTACTCGAGCATGGGCGAGGCGTCGGAGCCTAAAAAATGCTCTCCTTTGCCCACGCCGATCACCAGGGGACTTCCCTTTCTTGCCGCGATGATGGTATCCGGATTCTCTTCATCCAATAGCAGGATCACATAGGCGCCGGTTACCCGCTTCAGCGCCACCCGAACCGCTTCTTCCAGGTCGCACTGGTTATTTTCGCGTATGTCTTCAATGAAATTCAGCAGTACTTCCGTATCGGTTTCGCTGGTAAAGATATAGCCCTTATTCGTGAGTTCTTTTTTCAATTGTGCGTAGTTCTCAATGATCCCGTTGTGGATCATGGCCAGTTTACCGCTGGCCGAGGTATGCGGGTGGGCATTGCGGTCGCTGGGTTCACCGTGCGTGGCCCATCGCGTGTGCCCGATACCGGTATGTGAATGCAGATCCTTGCCCAGGATGGCTTCTTCCAGTTCGGCCACACGGCCTTTCTTCTTATATACTTTAAGACCGCCATTGAGCAGGGCGATACCGGTACTGTCATAGCCCCGGTATTCCAGCCTTTTTAAACCGGTGATGATGATCGGGTAAGCTTCTTTTGGCCCGGTGTATCCAACGATTCCGCACATAGAGTGATCTGTTTTGGGTTATAAGTTTAGTGGTTATTGTCCGGGCATTTGTAATGCTGCCAGGCATCCTTGCATCGCCCTCATGTACTGCATCGCTTTTTGCAGCTAATGACCTGGCAGGTAGACGGATCCTGGCAACAACCGGGGCACAATTTAGCAAAAATGTTCCCATTAAAACGCTTTGTTGGCCAAAGCCACGAGTATTTACATGGTATTAACTAAATTAGTGTTATCAATGCAACTCATATGAAATCTATGCTCGCTTTTTTGTTGTTAGTTTCAGCCAGTCTTTGCCTGAATGCCCAGCCAGGTCTGCATTTTCCCACAAGGATCTATATTGTTCGCCATGCCGAAAAAGAAACGGGCAGCGATCCGGTATTGACCGCTGCCGGCAGACAAAGGGCGGGCGACCTGATGCGCAGACTGCGGAATGAACAGATACAAGCTGCTTATGTTACACAATACCTGCGGACCCAAATGACCGCTGACAGCATGCGCATCCAATTGCATATCGATACGCTTCATTATGTTGCCGATACGCTTTGTGACGACCTGTTGAACAGGATAAGGGCGCATCATTACACCGGTATGACAATATTGATCGTGGGCCATAGCAATACCATACCAAAGATCATACGGAAACTGGGAGTAAGCGATTATCCCCAGGCGAATATCCCTGATGCTGAATTTGATAACCTGTTCCTCGTACGATACAAAAAGCACCGGGCATGGGTAAAGCGATCTAAATATGGCGCGCCCTCTCAGTCATCGGCCCCGATGCACTGATCTCCTTCGGCT
>JAYWAZ010000338.1:0-3131 GCA_043781975.1 Bacteroidota bacterium | reverse complement strand
CAAAGATCATCGTAGCCGATACCAACCTGGAAGCGCCCGTTTTGGAATGGCTGATCCGTTTTTGTAAGCAGCAGGATACCCGCTTGTTCATAGAACCGGTGTCGGTGGAAAAGGCTAAAAAACTGGCGGGGATTGAACTGGATGGCCTGTTCATGGTAACACCCAATGCGGATGAATTGCCTTCACTGGGAAAGCCCGGCGGGTCTCGTGAGGATACGATCAGCGAATTGTTGCAAAAGGGCGTACAAAAGATATGGTTGAGAAAGGGAAAGGAAGGTTCTGAAATGATCTCGCTTGAAAGCAGGTATTCGTTACCGTCACCTACTGTTATGGTAAAAGATATCACCGGCGCAGGGGACGGGGCGCTGGCGGCATGGGTCGCCGCTTATTGCCTGGGCAGGACTGAAAGACAATGCCTGGCGGCGGCACATGCCATGGCCGCGGCCATCCTTCAGGTGGATGGCGCCATTGATCCCGATATCAGCCAGCAAAAATTATTCAACGCAGCAAAAACATATTACCCCGATGAACAGTGACCTCATTCAGATACATCCCGAAGTGATGGACGCCCTTCAAAATCATCAGCCGGTGGTGGCGTTGGAATCAACGATCATCTCGCATGGCATGCCCTGGCCAAAGAATGTGGAAACGGCCTTGCAGGTAGAGGCGGCGGTTCGTGCCGAAGGTGCCATACCCGCGACCATCGCCATCGGTGAAGGAAAATGCCTCGTGGGATTGTCGGCGGCCGCGCTGGATTTTTTCGGTATGGAAAAGGAAGTATGGAAAGTGAGCCTGCGCGACATGCCCTATGTACTAAGCAAAAAATTACCCGGGGCCACTACGGTTGCCGCAACCATGCGCATCGCTTCCATGGCGGGTATCCGGCTTTTCGCTACCGGCGGCATCGGCGGTGTTCACCGCGGCGCGGCCAGCAGCATGGATATCTCGGCCGACCTCACCGAAATGGCGCAAACCAATGTGGCGGTGGTTTCCGCCGGCGTGAAATCAATACTGGATATTGGCCTCACACTCGAATACCTGGAAACGAAAGGTATTCCGGTAATTACTTTCGGACAAGACGCCTTTCCGAGTTTTTATTCGCAACAAAGCGGTTTTGCTTCACCTCAGCGCCTGGACAGCCCGGAAGAGATCGCAGAACTGCTCAACGTAAAGTGGAAAATGGGATTGAATGGGTCTGTGCTGGTGGCCAACCCGGTGCCGGCCGATAAGCAGGTATCCCAAGACGTTATTGAACAGCATATCCGGGAGGCGTTGGCCGAAGCCGACAGAAAACAAATAACAGGAAAAGAGATAACGCCTTTCTTACTGAAGCATATCGCCGAACATACAAAAGGAGAAAGCCTGGAGGCGAATATCGCACTGGTGCTGAATAACGCCAGGCTGGCCGCAAACATCGCTTTGTGTTTATAAGCCAGGCCGGTGGAGACATTGGCCTGGTTTAGGTTATTTGTCCGAAGCCCTAGTCGGTATCTCCACCAACCGGGATATAACAATTAAAATACTCCCGTGAAATGCGTAAGAATTTTGAAATCATCAAGTTGATTCTCATAAAACGAAGCAGCGCTTATTATTTTAAAATTGGATATTTCAGCGCCCCGGTGCCGTTTAAAAACTGTGTATAACTCTGCATAATTAGTGTAAACAATCAAATTTTTCTTTTACCCCATTACTATATATTTGCCGTCTGACCTAAAACACAGAAAACCGTGCGTTTAAAGAGCTTAGAAATTAAAGGATTTAAGAGTTTTGCCGATAAAACCGTACTCAATTTTGACGAAGGCATCACGGGCGTGATAGGCCCCAATGGCTGTGGTAAGAGCAATATCGTGGACAGTATCCGCTGGGTGATCGGGGAGCACAAGATCAGTAACCTGCGCAGTGAGAACCTCGAAAGCCTTGTGTTCAACGGCTCTAAAAGCCGCTCTGCCTCCGGGCTGGCCGAAGTGAGCCTCACTTTTGAGAACACCAAGAACCTGCTGCCCACCGAGTTCAACACTGTAACCGTTACCCGAAAATATTACAAGAGCGGGGAAAGTGAATACCGCCTCAATGACGTGGCCTGCCGCCTCAAGGACATCCATAATCTCTTCATGGATACCGGTATCAGCAACGACAGCTATGCCATCATTGAACTGGGCATGGTCGATGATATCATCAAGGACAAGGACAACAGCCGCCGCCGGATGCTTGAACAGGCCGCCGGTATCTCCATTTACAAAACAAGGAAGAAAGAGGCCAAACTGAAACTGGATGCCACCGAGCAGGACCTCGCCCGTATCGAGGACCTATTGTTCGAGATCAACAACCAACTCAAAAGCCTGGAAAGCCAGGCAAAAAAAGCCGAGAAATATTTCGAGATAAAGAAAGATTATAAGGAAGTCAGCATTGAACTGGCCAAGGCCGCGTTGGAAGGTTTCAATATCACCTACCAGGACCTGAATGCTCAACAGCAGGCCGAAGTGGACAAGCGGATAGAGTTGGAAACGGCCATCGCCAAGGAAGAAGCGGCGCTGGAACAGGAAAAATTGGGCTTCATCGAAAAAGAGAAAGAACTGCAGCAGATGCAGCACGCCTTCAATGATATGCTCGACGTGGTGCGTAACAAGGAAAATGAAAAAAGCCTGGCCGCACAGCGCCTGCAGCACGTCAAGGAACGCGAGACGGGGCTGAACGAATTCCTGAAAAAAGCAGGCGGTCAGCTGACCGGGCTGGAAGAAAGCATACAATTCACCAGCAACCAGATCCGGGAAGACGAGACCAAACTCGCTGAATTCGAAGAAAGGCTGGCTGCGCTGAAGACAGCGGTGGAGGATAAACGCAAAGTATTTGACGACAAGCGCAGCCATATCGACGAACTGCGCAGGGAGAACCAGCTGATACAGCGCAGCCAGTTCGAAGCCGAAAAGAAGGTAGCCGTTGCCGATACCTCCATACAGAACCTGCAAAGGGCCCTTACGCAGGTGCAGGAAGAGCAGGAGCAACGCCAGGCACAACTACAGCAACTGGATACCGATAAGAAACTAAAGGAAGAAGAACTACAGTTGAAGAAGACCGGCCTGCAACAGTTACAGGAACACCATGAATTCACCCGGGAACAGATACTGGCCACC